>CAZJEH010000333.1:0-1529 GCA_964544905.1 uncultured Gemmatimonas sp. | reverse complement strand
CCCCGCAGTTCGGTGACCAGCTCGAGCGCGATGCCGCCGGCAAGGCATCCGCACGCGACGCTCTGCGGGCCCTCAACCGGCTTGCTCTCCGTACGGTTCGACGGGACGAAGCGCACTACCTCGAGCTGGTCGGCAACATCATCGAGGCCGGCAGCCTCTCGGAGCGGATCCGGGATCGGCTGGCGCCCTTCAGTAGAGACACTGAGGCGCTGCATCGTGAGACCCGATCGGTGTACGGCGAACTCAGCGACTGCCTGCTCGAGAACGTGCCCTGGTCGGGCAGGTGGTGACGGAGGATCGCGACCCGACCGGCCAACCGGCAACGCTGGGGCGGAGGGGGGAGATCGACGGGCGAGCTGAGGATGACGAGGACCTCCTGCGCCGCTTCCCCGGGCCTGCAGGTTCCCCGGAGATCGCGAATCGGCCCAGCGACCGGCAAACTCGGTCAATCTCGATCCGCGTGAACTCTGCCGGAGGGCTACAAGGGATGGCGCCTGCCGTTCTCCGGCATCGCCGCTGTGTGAACGGTGATGCCTCGCGCGTCGGAACTTCACGCAGGACCGATCGCTCTCGGCGCCCTTCACCCCGCTGAAGAACCTTCGTGATTATGCCGATACTAATGGCGTGAGCGTGTGCGAACCGTTCAGGAGAGCGTAACGATGGCAGGGGCGCAGAGCGGGTCGTCACGCCGTGGGAACGAGATCCGGTCCTTCTTCGGGGCCGTGAGGGCTCTCGAGGGATCGGCCACCCCGGGCCGGAGGGACAGTCGTCCGGGCATGACGCGCCGCGATGCCTGAGGGGACGCAGAAGCGCTCCATCGAGCATGACCGAGTGCCATTCCTATCGGTCGTTGCCTCCCGGAACCCTTCGATGGCCTCCTGGTCCGGAAGAACCTAGAGGAACGACATGCAGAAGCAGTCCGCGAAGCGGTACCCGGTCGCTTTCCCGGTCCGCCTGGTACCGACGAAGATCCCCAGTTCCGTTGGAGGAGTGAGCGGGAACATCTCCGAGACGGGGATGCTCGTGCACGCCGCGGCTCCGCTCGAGCCCGGTACGCGCGTGAGACTCGAGCCACTGCTCGTGGGGGGAACGGCCGAGGTGGTCTGGGCGCGCGGAGGAGACTCCAGTGGCGCCGAGGGAGGCGAGGCGAATATCGGGTTGAAGTTCGTCGAGTTGACCCACCATGATCGTGAGACGATCTCGGCGCTGATCCGCACGCTGTCGCGCTCGAGACCCGACGACTACTGACGCCAACCTGCAGTGAAATGCGAAGGCCCGCCTCACTCGGCGGGCCTTCGTCATATGAGGCTGTGTCAGAACTGTTCGATCGTCCCTATCGGATGGACTTCGTGTCTTCGAGACGTGGCTGAAACCCAGCTCCGTCATCCCGGCGAAAGACTCTGTGTCAGAACTGTCCGATGGTCCTTCGTCGCACGGGCCCGGTGTGCGTCGGGTGCGACCGAAACCACCATCGCCCGGCGCAGGCCGGGATCCATCCGCCTGTCGATGCGCGGATGCATACCTATAAC
>CAZJEH010000332.1:0-1540 GCA_964544905.1 uncultured Gemmatimonas sp. | reverse complement strand
TACCTGGCACCGATCTCCCGGACCTTGGCGTGGTCCGCGTTATAGTAGATGTACCGGGTCGCGTCGATCGGATGGCGATCCTGGCGGATCACCCCCTCGACGTACGCCGGGTCGTCGCGCATCAGGCCGTCGCGCGAGTTCGTGAGGCCGCACAGCGTGTGGCGGCAGTAGGCGCCGTAATCCGCGCCCCAGCGGCCGAACTCGGCGTCGATCAGGCCGAAGATCTGGAGGTTGTCGAACAGCGTGAGCGTCGGCGTCACCGCCAGCGTGTACTGCGGGTACTGCGTTCCGAGCAGCAGGCGCTTGTCGATCGTCTCGGAGCACGGGACGGTCGGGCCGCCGCGCTCGAGACCGAGATGGCCGGTGCCGCCATCACACATCTGGTCGACGATCTGGCCGTCCTCGTCGAAGCGGGCGCTCCGCAGGATCGACGTCGTGTAGACCGGGTAGGGGAAACCCTCGCGGATGTCGAAGGTGGGCTCCCGCGGACCGAGGTCGACGATCTCGTTCTTCACGTGGGAGCCGACGAAGCCGACGTCGAACGCGAGGTCGTCACGCCGCAGGATGCCGAAGTCGAGGGAGAGCTCCCACCCCCAGTTGTCCAGCCGGCCGATGTTGCCGTCCTGCGAGCCGGGGAATCCCCAGCTGGCGGCGAGCGGAATGTTGCCCAGCGCGTCGCGGACCTTCTGGTAGAAGTAGGTGAAGTCCGCCACGATCCGGTCGTCGAAGAGGGCGGACTCGAAGCCCACCTCGATCTCGTTGCTGACCTCGGGCCCGATGTCCGGGTTGCCGACCTTGCTCGGAGTCGCCGCCGGCGCCCCGCCCGGGCCGACCGCCGAGTCGTACAGCGTGACCGCGGCGAGCACGTCCGGCTGCCGGCCCGCCATCCCCCACGCGGCGCGCAGACGGAGCGAGTTGACGCTCTCCCGGAAGCGCTGGAAGAAGGGCTCCTCGCTCACCACCCAGGACGCGGAGAGCTTGGGGTAGATCGCCGCGTCGTAGTTCGCGCCGAAGGCGGAGTTGTCGTCCATGCGGACGGCCGCCGTCAGGTAGATCCGGTCCCGCAGCGTGGCCTCCTGCTGGACGAAGAAGCCGAGCGACTTGTTCTGCACGAAATCGTGCTGCGTGACGACCTTGTTCGTCGCGCCGCCAATCGAGCGGATCGCCGGAGAGGGGAAGATCGAGCCGTGCGTCTGGATCGAGTTCCGCTCCTTCGTGAAGTACTGCGCCCCGAACGACGTCGTCATCCCGGTACCCAGCAGGCCGTAGCGGACGCTGGCCGAATAGTCCACCGTGTACTCGGTGTTGATCGGACGGGTGACGTCGATGTCGCCGAGGCTGAGCGACCGGAAGGGCCCGTTCGCGCCCGCCGGGTCGCGCGGGATGAGCACGATGTTCTCATCCGACGAGTAGTCGGTACCCACCACCAGCCGCTGGGTGAACCACTCGGCCGGGTTGTGCGTCAGCGTGGCGCTCCCGGTGAAGCGCTTGTATCCGCGGGTGGTCTCGATCTGCGCGAACTCCTCCGGCGTGAACTCGA
>CAZJEH010000331.1:0-1550 GCA_964544905.1 uncultured Gemmatimonas sp. | reverse complement strand
GAGAATCCATTGGCGTTTCTTCTGAATAATGGGTCCCGGCCTGCGCCGGGACGACAGGTCAGGTCAGACGGTTTCGACACACTCTCGAAAGCCGGGATGGCGATTTGAGCATACAGCGCCGGCACGCCGCTCACGGCGTCGTGCCAGCGCAACCGAACTGGATCAGCGGTTCTTGACACACTCTCCTGCGCCGGGATGACGATTGGGGGATAGCGCCGGTAGCCTCGTCGACGCTCGCCACTCGCCGGCGAGGTACGCTCAGGGCCGGAGTTCCCGCACGGGTCGAACCTCCACGCAGCCCACCCGGGCGGCCGGGATCTTCGCGGCGACCCGCAGCGCGTCGTCGAGGTCGGTCGCATCGATGAGGTAGAAGCCGGCCAGCTGTTCCTTCGTCTCGGCGAATGGCCCGTCCGTGATGGAGACGCTGCCATTGCGAACCCGCACCGTGGTCGCCGTGCTGACCGGGTGGAGCGCTTCGGCGGCGATCCGATGGCCGCTGCGCCGAAGCGATTCGCTGACGTCGTAGCACTCGGCATCGGAAAGTTCGCCGAGGCGCTCCTCCTCGGAGTAGACGAGACACAGGTATTTCATGATTGCCGCACAGGTTTCTCGGTGGATGATGGGGAACGCCCGGTCGTCGAATCCGGGCTCTGCGTCAGCTCAGCCAGCCTTCGCTCCAGGTGACGCCGCTCCGGCTCCTGCTGGACGAGGTCGAGAGCGTTCCTGAAGGATTCAACGGCTTCGTCCGTTCGGCCCAGGCGACGATAGAGTTCAGCGCGCGCGGCATGCGCGAGGTGATATTTCGTGAGTTCGCCGCGCGCCAGGATACCGTCGATCAGGGCCAGGCCGGCCGCCGGACCATCCCGCATCGCGATCGCAACGGCCCTGTTGAGTTCGACGATCGGCGACGGGTTGACCCTCAGCAAGACGTCGTAGAGCCCGGTGATCTGCGCCCAGTCCGTCTGCTCCGCGTCGGCCGCCTCGGCGTGAACGGCAGCGATCGCGGCCTGGAGTGTGTACGATCCGAACCGGCCGGAGCGGAGAGCCCGCTCGACCAGCGCGGTCCCCTCCGCGATCAGATCGCGGTTCCAGAGCGATCTGTCCTGTTCCTCCAGCAGCACGAGGTCTCCCGCGTCCGTCGTCCGCGCGGCGCGACGGGACTCGTGCAGGAGCATCAGAGCAAGGAGACCGAGGACTTCCGGCTCGGGCAGCAGCTCCGCCAGGAGCCGGCCAAGGCGGATCGCCTCCGACGACAGGTCCGCCCTCGTCAGCGACTCCCCGAACGAGGCTGAGTACCCCTCGTTGAAGACCAGGTAGATCACGTGCAGCACCGTATCCAGGCGCTGCGGCAGGTCGAGGCGGGACGGCACCTCGTAAGGGATGCGGGCGTCCCGTAACTTCGCCTTCGCGCGGACGATCCGCTGGGCCACCGTCGGCGGCGAGGTCAGGAAAGCCCGGGCGATTTCCTCGGTGGTGAGCCCGCACACCTCGCGCAGGGTGAGTGCGACGCGGGCGTCGGCGGGAAGGGCCGGGTGGCAGCAGGTGAAGAT
>CAZJEH010000330.1:0-1635 GCA_964544905.1 uncultured Gemmatimonas sp. | reverse complement strand
ATGACGATGGTGGTTTCGGTTGCACCCGACGAACACCGGGCCCGTGCGACGAAGGGCCATCGGGCAGTTTTGACACAGTCTCGAAAGCCGGGATCCATTCGCCTGTCGATGCGACGATGAATGCCTCTAACCCGCGTCACACGAACGTAATGAAGGCTCTCCTCAGCCGCGAGCACACTTGCGTTTTTACAAATAATGGATCCCGGCCTGCGAGAGGGTGTCGAATCGAGCTGACGGTTTCACGTCCCGGTGAGTGTGGCGGTCGCACTACGTCCGGCGGGGGCGACTCTCCGCTTTCCCTCGTCACTCCGGCGAAGGTCGGGCGGTTTCGACACACTCTCCTGCGCCGGGATGACGATAGTGGGGACGTGGCGCAGGTAGACGCCTCACGGTCCCCGCCTGCATGACGAGGGCTGGGATCGACAGGTTTCACGGCCTGCGCCTGGACAACAAGGAGAAGAGGGGCGCGACCTTCGTCCCTGCGAGCGAAGCCGAGGGACCTGCACTTCCCCTCCATGGCCGGAAAGCGCGGGGGAGGACCCCTACTCCTGCGCCTCCCACCTCGCGTACGTCCCGAGCACCGAGACCGACCGGGCCGACGAAGCCGCCTCGTCGATCGCGAGACGGGTCACCTCGGTGTCGGCGTCCGCGTCGATCTCCAGGAAGAACCGGTAGGTCCAGGGCTCGCCGGCCGGACGGGATTCCAGCTTGGATAGGTTGATGCCGCGCTCGGCGAACGGTGACAGCACGCGGAGGAGCGCGCCCGGGACGTTCGCGGTTTCGATGAGAAGGGCCGACTTCGGCTGCGCGGTCGGCGTTCGCGAAGGCCAGCTGCGCGCCCAGTCGTCCCCCGATCGTCCCGCCGGCTGGACCACGAGGAACCGCGTCTGGTTGTCGTGCCGGTCCTCGACGTCGGCGGCGAGGACCGCCAGGCCGTACCGCTCGGCGGCTCCCGCTCCCGCGATCGCGGCCTGGGTTGGATCTCCCAACTCTGCGACCTCCTTCGCCGCGCCCGCGGTGTCATAGACGGCTACGGCCTCCACGTTCCGCAACTCGCGCAGGATCCGGGTGCACTGCATCAGGGCGACGGGGTGCGACAGGATGCGCCTCACCCTGCCAAGCGAGCTGCCCTCGATCCCCAGGATGCAGTGATGGATCGGCGTGATCACCTCGCCGATGATCTCCAGCTCACCGCCCGCCAGTGCGTCGTAGCTGGCGACCACACTGCCCGCCAGGCTGTTCTCGATCGGTAGCACGCCGTACTGGACGTCTCCGGCCGCCACCGAGCGCGATACGTCGGCGAAGTCGCGGCACGGCACCGGCTCGGCGCGGTCGCCGAAGTACCTCCGGACCGCCTCCTCGGAGAAAGCACCGAGCTCGCCCTGGAAGGCGACCCGCGCCAAGCGGCGTGAGTCTTGGTCCGCCTGGCTCATCCGCGTGCCGGAGGAGCGGGGAGGCTAGGGTGGTACTTCGCTCCGACCCCCGCGAGACGACCTGCGGCCATATCCGACAGGGGTCGGGTCCGGACTTCCTTCACCTGGGTACGGCTCACGCCGCTACTTCCGCCGGAGCGGGCTGCGGGATGGAGCGCTGGGCGGCCTCGGCGAAGGGGCGAAGGCGCTGCATGAGGTCCTC
>CAZJEH010000329.1:0-1706 GCA_964544905.1 uncultured Gemmatimonas sp. | reverse complement strand
CGATCCGCGGGTACCTGGAGCGAATGGGCGATGCGGTACTCGAGCCCATCGCGACCCGCCGAGACCGGAAGGGAGATGGGGTCCTCCGTTTTACCGACTTCTGGCTCGAGGACGAGAACGGTGAGCGAACACCGCAGGCCGTGGTGGGGGCAGGGGTCCGGCTCTGCGCGGCATATTCGATCCGGGAGCCGACCAGCCGGATCCTGGTTTCCTTCACCCTCGGAGAAGAGCCTGGTAACGCCCTGATCAACCTGAATACCGAGGACTCCGGTGCCGAATTCGACGAATTGCCGCCGGAGGGAGTCATCTCGTGCGCCATCGAAAAGCTCCCGCTTATGCCGGGCCGCTACTTTGGTTCCATCTTCGCGCGGGTCAATGGTGAAATCGCCGACTGGCTGGACAACGCTTTCATGCTCGACGTCATCGACGGCGACTTCCACGGAACGGGGAAGCTTATCAAACAAGGCAAATTCCTGGTTCAACAGTGCTGGGACTTGCGTACGAGCGAGACGGTACTCGAGCGGACTGCCTGAATGATACCTCGCGCGCGGGCGATAATGCGGATGGGAAATGATCCGTCCCCTGTGAAGAAGAGCGACGCAAAGGTGAACCCCAGGCCCTCTGTCGCGATTGTCGTTCCAGCGCCACCTCCCGGCCGAACGTTCGGCGAGGATGAGCGTGTCTCGCTCATTCACCTCGAGCGGTATCTCGGTGGCTATGACCGCTTTCTGGTCGTCCCGCCGGATGACCGCAGGGAATTGGAGGGATTCCGGAGGCAACAGTTCAGCGAGCGATACTTCGGTAGCGTGAAGGCTCACAACCAGCTCCTGATGTCGAAGGAGTTCTATCGCCGGTTTGAGAGCTACGAGTTCATCCTGATCTACCACCTCGATGCGCTCGTCTTTGCGGACGAGCTACCGCAGTGGTGTGCCGCAGGATACGACTATATCGGCGCGCCCTGGCTCGCTGATCCGAACGACTGGTCGGCGGGGTTCTCCGGAGTGGGGAATGGAGGGTTTTCGCTGAGGCGTGTTTCGGCTGCCCTTCGCGTTCTGTCCTCGCGCCGCTACCGCGTGAAGCCGGCAGAGTACTGGGCGAGGAACCACGGGCACCGGAGCTGGCTGGGGCGCATGACGAAGCTGCCACACCGACTGGCGTACCATATCGTCCGGCTTAACGGCGTCACGCGCGACGTGGCAACGTATGGGGACAACGAGGACAAGTTCTGGAGCAAGCGGGGCCCGCACTACGACCCCGAGTTCCGGGTCGCGCCTGCGGACGTTGCGTTGCGGTTCGCGTTTGAGACAGAACCCCGCGCATGCTACGAACTCAATGGACGACAGCTTCCGTTCGGATGCCACGGGTGGAACAGGTACGATCGGAGTTTCTGGGAGCAGTTCCTATTGACGGTTGCGGACGAGACCGAGACGCCGCTCAAGTCGGCAGCGATTGGATGAGCGGTCTCAAGGTCGCTCCGATGCGGACGTGGCGCTCGGAGAAGGGAGTACTCAATCCAGTACAGAGAGATGCTTGAGACACCCGTTGCATTGACGTTCTTCAAGCGGCCGGAAACGACCGCGCAGGTCTTCGATGCGATTGCTCGCGCGAAGCCTCGCAAGCTTTTCCTCATCGCGGATGGTCCTAGGCCTGACCGGCCAGGGGAAGCCGAAGCGCGTGCCGAGCTCGCGGTACACGTCGGGCACGGC
>CAZJEH010000328.1:0-1728 GCA_964544905.1 uncultured Gemmatimonas sp. | reverse complement strand
CCCGCGTTGACTTCACCTTCCGTCTGCAACCCGGTGACGTCCCAGGTCCTGAGCTTCGAGTCGGTCGTGAAACGCGACCCCCGTGTGACCCGGCCAGCTTCGTAGATGACGAAGGGGGAGTCGGTCCAGAGCCGATCTCCCGCGAGATCGAAGTGCAATTCTTCCGTTTCGAGTCGCCGCTCCCCGTTCTCGCCGGGGGTGATCAGCACCACGTTCTCCCGAGCCACGAACGAGTTGTCTCCCTGGTAGTAGTCGGCGGTGTTCGCAGTGAGCGTCCCAGCCTGGGACCCGTCCTCGCGGTAGAAGACGACCTCCACACCGCGCATATCCATCCGCTTCGAATCCTCGAACGTATAGGCGGTGTCGGCACTGAGCTCGGCCTTCCGAATCCCTTTCTCCGTCATCTGCATCGTCACGTAGAAGATGACCTGATCGGCGCCGAGGTCGAAGGCCTCATCGCCGACCGTGGGAGTCGTGGATTGCTGGCCGCACGCCGCCAGGGCTAGAAGCCCGACAGCTACGAGGAACCCGCGCATCTATATCGCTCCAGCCCGCATGAGATCGTGGAGATGGACCATTCCCACCACACGTCGATTGTCGTCAAGGACGGGCATCGCCATGATCCCGTGACGCTCCATCAGCCCCACAGCGGCAGCTCCGAGTTCGTCGGGGCGCGTCCACTTGGGCTGCGGATTCATCACCTCCGAGACCGGCACGTCGAAGAACGCCTCACGCTTCTCCATGAGACGGGTCAGGTCTCCCGAGGTGAGGACACCGATCAACTCGCCACCCTCGTCGGTAACGGCGATCGTACCGCGCTTCTCCGCGAGGAGCACCACGGCCCGCCGCATCGTCGCCTCCGGCGGGAGGATCGGTAGATCCTCGGTCAGCATCACGTCCCTGACCTTGAGGAGGAGACGACGCCCCAGCGCTCCGGCTGGATGCAAGCGGGCGAAGTCGTCGGGCGTGAACCCTCGCCGCCTGAGCAGCGCGACCGCGAGCGCATCGCCCATTGCCATGGCCGCGGTCGTCGAGGAGGTCGGCGCGAGATCGTGCGGACACGCCTCCTCGTCCACCCCGCAGTCGATCACGTAGCTCGCCTGACGCGCGAGCGTAGACGACCTACGTCCTGTCATCGCAATGAGTTGTACACCCATGCGAGAAAAGTATTCCACCAGCCCGCGCAGCTCCTCCGACTCGCCGCTCTTGGAGAGCAGCAACGCGATGTCTTCGGGTCGCACGATCCCGAGGTCGCCGTGCATCGCCTCCACCGGGTGGAGAAAGGTCGCTGGCGTCCCCGTCGACGTGAGCGTCGCCGCGATCTTCCTTGCGATGATCCCGGACTTCCCCACGCCCGACACGATCACCCTGCCACGGGTGGCGAAGATCGCCTCGACCGCGAGGGCGAAGTTCTGATCGACGCGATGCTCGAGACCGGCGACCGCCCGCGCCTCGGTCCGAAGCACCCGGCGTGCTTCCGCCACGGTATCGAGCAGCTCGGCCCGGCTTTCGTCCGGCTGCGGGAGTGAAGGTATCATGCAGGCACCGCCGACATACTGGCGCGTGTCTCGTCCGCCAAGATTCTCCGCTCGGGACACCTTCGCGCGTCGATCACGCTGGATCTCGCTCGTCCAGATAGCCCTCGACTCGCTCGACCCATTGCCCCCTGGCGCGGAGCAGCGCTTCCGCAAACTCACGAACGGCGCCGTAGCCTCCGGTTCGCCGCCC
>CAZJEH010000327.1:0-1729 GCA_964544905.1 uncultured Gemmatimonas sp. | reverse complement strand
TACCCTGCTCCGGCGGCAGGCGCCTCGTCGCCGCACATCGAGCCCTGCTGGGAGAGGCTCAGGTCGGGGTGCAGGTCGAACTCGTTGTCCGGCATCACCACGCGGACGGCGTTCCGGTAGGCGTGGCCGGCGGGGGTGAAGTCACGCCCGCGCGGGAACCAGAGCTTGTCCTTGTGCTGGATCTTCGTCGCCCAGAAGCGCGCCTCGAGGAAGAGCGAGCGGCGACGTTCCTCGATGATGAGGTTCTCGATCCCTTCCGCGTCAGACGCCGACAGGTAGGTCACCAGCTGTAGCCCGTGGTGCGCGCGGATGTCGTTGACCAGGTCGATCGCGGTCTGGCCCCCCTCGATCTCGGCGCGGATCAACCACACCTCTTCCCACTTGACGAGCGGGATGTCGGAGTCGCGGCTGGTGTACTTCTGCTGGGTCCAGAGGGCGTGCCCGTTGGAGGTCTGGCCGGTATCGAGCACCGGGACCCGCGGGTCCGCGACGGCGCCCGCATCGGCCGTCGTGATCGCGAAGCCGGCGTCCGTGACCGCGCGGCCGTCGGGGAGGATGCCCAGGTTCCGGTAGCCGGTGAACGGGATCGGCTGCGGGTTCGACAGCGGCCACCAGGTGACCACCCCGTTCACCGTGTTGTAGGCGTTCTCGTTGTTGCCGCTGAACACCTTGTTGGAGCGCTGCCGCGGCCCCGACGCCTCGCGCGTGACCCAGGCGATGAAGCCCTCCTGCACTTCGGCGGCGTCGGCGAGGGCGTCCGCGTAGTGGGCGGGCCCCCGGGAGAAGCGGACCCGGGCGCGGAGCGCATGCGCCATCTGCCGGGCGCTCGTCGTGACCTCGCCGTCCGCGATGGCGAAGTCACCCGAGGCCTGGATGTTGGCGAGCGCCTTCGTCAGGTAGTCCTCCGCCTTGGCGAGCGTCTCGTCCGGCGACATCAGCGGGCCCTTGTCGGCGGTGACCTCGCAGAAGTAGTCACCCAGGACGTTGTAGGCGACGCCCGCGTAGATCCCCGCCTGCGCCTGGAGCCGCTCGCGGTTCTCGACCTCCCATTCGTTCAGCGCCGCGAACGCCCGCTCGGCGACGTACCGGCCCTTGTGCAGCGGGGTGTACCAGCCGTACGCGTTCTCGGTCGTGTTGCAGTTGGTGGTCGAGGGGGTCTCCCGGTACTCGTGGGCGCCGCCCCACCAGCCGGTGACGCGGAAGAAGACGTCCTCGTTGCCGGCGGCGTCGGTCGCCGCCAGGTCCGAGTAGGCGCACTCGATGTCCGCGATGGCGGAGGACACGAGCACGGTGGCCTGGGAAGGATCGTTGAGGGAGTCCTCGGTGATGGAACCGGGGAGCTCCACCTCGAGCAGCGAATCGCAGCCGGCGAACACGAGCGCGATGGTCGCGGCGAGAACCAGCGGCCGGGGGAACCGGACCGCTTGGCGATCTTCGAAGTTGATCATCTTTTCTCTGCGTCGAATGCCAGGGATCGTTACCGCGCCGACACCGGCGCGGGATCGTGGTCTGTCTTGGGGTCTCAGAACGTCATCCGCAGGCTCGCGGTGACCGACGATATGCCCGGCCACTGGAAGAGGCCGCCGCCACCCGTCGCGGAGGTCATCTCCGGATCCGCGATGTTGACCCCCGAGATCTGATCCTGGGCCCGCCACACCATCCAGAGGTTCTGGCCGCTGACCGACAGCGAAGCGTTCGAGATGCCCGCGCGGTCGAGGATGCTGCGGGG
>CAZJEH010000326.1:0-1747 GCA_964544905.1 uncultured Gemmatimonas sp. | reverse complement strand
CTCGCGGGCGCCGCGGACCACCAGGAATTCTTCGGGCATCCCGAAAACCTACCGCAAGTCCGGGGGAGATTCAACCGGGGGGGAGTTGCTCGAGCAACGGGGACTATCCGCTTACGGCACCAGTACGCGCACGCCTCCCACGACCACGCGCGCCGTGAGTGGCGTCATGCCGGCCACATCGCCGTCGACCTGGGCGATGACGGGCGGGTCCGACTCGATGCGGATCTCCCGGGCCTGGAGATACGCCATGCGCTGGTCTCCGGCGTACTTCCCGCTCGCGACCTTCCAGAGGACGGTAGCGACGTCCGGGAGGGAGCGGGGGGCGAAGATGCAGACGTCCAGCATTCCGTCGGAAGCGGAGGTGGCGGGGGCGAGCTTGAGCTCCACCGGGAGCAGCGAGTGGAAGATCTGTCCCACGTTCGCGATCAGCACGGTTGCGGCGCGGACCTCGAACTCGTGGCCGTCGGCGGTGATGCGGAAGAGCGAGGAGGGTGGGGTTGCGACGCTGCGCAGCGCGGCGAGAAGGTACGCGCCGAAGCCGAGGCGATCCTTCAGCTCCCGGGTCGCCGAGCGCATCACCTCGGCATCCCAGCCCGCCCCGGCGATCAGCGCGAAGTACCGGCCGTCACCGAGCTGACCCACGTCGAGTGGCGTCGTCCTGCCGTGAACGATCGTGTCGACCGCCCGTTCGATGTCGCCGGGGATTCCCAGGTTGGCCGCGACCAGGTTCGCGGTGCCGAGGGGAATGATGCCGAGGGGAACGTCCGAGCCGGCCACTCCGGTGATCACCTCGGCGAGAGTGCCGTCGCCGCCGGCGGCGACGATCGAACCGTAGCCGAGGCGTACGGCCCTGCGCGCCAGCCGCTCCGCATCACCCCCCGCGGTGGTGGCGACGATGTCGAAGCTCCGCTCCCGAACAGCGAATGCGCCGCCAATCTGGCGGCGCACTCGATCGGGGTCGTCCTGTCCGGCGGCTGGGTTGAGGATGACCAGCGACCGTCCGGCCTGCGCCTCGAGGAGCTCGGAAGCTACCGACTCAGCCACGCGACGTCCGCCTGCCCCGCCAGCTGCTGAAGCCGGGCGACGCGCTCCTCGGTGGGCGGGTGGGTGCGGAAGAGGTTCGTCAGGCCACTGACACCCGCGAGCGGGTTCACGATCGCGAGGTGTGCGGCGGACGGATTGACCGCCATCGGGTTGTGCAGCGCGATCCGCTCGATCTTCTGCAACGCCGCGGCGAGTGCCATCGGCTTACCGCTGATGCGCGCCGCGCCGGCATCCGCTTCGAACTCGTTCCGCCGGGAGATCGCCATCTGCACGACCATCGCCGCGATCGGCGCGAGGATGGCGAGGGCGATCAGCGCGAACGGGTTGTTGCCTTCCCCGTCGCGGCCGCCCATTCCGAAGATCGCACCCCACTTCAGCATGTTGCCGATCATCATCACCGCGCCGGCCATGCTCGCGGCGATGGTGCCGACCAGCATGTGGTAGTGCTTGATGTGGGCGAGCTCGTGCGCCATCACCGCCTCCAGCTCGTCCACCGTCATGTGTCCGCGCCCGACCAGCTCCCACATTCCGCGCGTCACACATACGACCGCGTGGCTCGGGTTCCGCCCCGTCGCGAACGCATTCGGCTGCGGCTGCTCCGAGATCGCCACCACGGGCATCGGCAGACCGGCCTGCTGCCGCAGCCGATCGACCATCTCGTACAGCGCGTCGAAACGGCCACCCTCCTCACCCGGCTGGATGA
>CAZJEH010000325.1:1468-1748 GCA_964544905.1 uncultured Gemmatimonas sp. | reverse complement strand
TTCACCCTGGGACAGAGCAGCCTGTCCATCGACGTTGGGCCGGTCGCAGTCGGCGCGGCGACGGAGAACCTATGGTGGGGTCCCGCGCGTATGAACGCGCTGGTGATGAGCGACAACGCACCTGGCATCCCGCACCTCTTCGTTCGGACGGGGCAGCCGGCACGCACGCCGCTCGGAAGTGTCGAAGCGATGTGGATGGTTGGTCGACTGGGCGTCTCGGGCTACTTCGACGAGATCGATCCGGGGCCGCGTTCGATCAGCGCGCTGACGGCCACGTTGC
>CAZJEH010000325.1:0-1458 GCA_964544905.1 uncultured Gemmatimonas sp. | reverse complement strand
ATTCGAGCCGGATCTGTCGATCGGCTTCGCCCGCGCCGTCTACGCCCGCTCCGACGAGCAAGTGGCGTGGATCGGGCACGCCTTCGACGTGCTTCGCGACGTCGGCCGTCCGGCTCGCGACGCCGCGGCTGAGGAGCGGGTGGGCACTGCCGACCAGGTTTTCTCGGTCTTCGGTCGATGGGTATTCCCGCGGTCAGGCGTCGATCTGTACGGCGAGTGGGGGCGGACGGAACGCCCGGCCTCGATCCGTGACTTCCTTGAGGCGCCAAACCACACGCAGGGATACACGGTCGGAGCGCGATGGGCACATCCCGTCCGCGACAGCTTGTTCCTGTCGCTAGGTGGGGAGTTAACCAACCTCGAGCTCAGCTCCACCTACCGTTCCCGCCCCACCCTGAGCTGGTACACCAGCCCCGCGGTAACCGAGGGCTACACGCACAAAGGCCGCGTCATCGGCGCGGCGATCGGCCCCGGTGCATCCAGTCAGTGGATCGACGCCGACCTCGTCTCCCCGCGGTGGAAAGTCGGTGTATTCGTCGGCCGGATCCGCTGGGACAACGGGGTCTTCTACACGCGGGCGTACCGCTCGACGTACCTGGGCCACGACGTCTCGGTACATACCGGGGTGCGCGGCGGCATCGACGTCGGACCATTCATGGTGGAGGGCGAGTTCGCCAGCTACGGCCGGTACAACTACCTCTTCCAGCACATCCCGACGTCCATCGACGAGATCGAATCGGTGGACATCGGCAACCGGACGCTCCGGCTCACCATCGGCCGGGCGGCTTCGTTCCGCTGAGTGGACCGGGGCCGGGGGCCGGCCGGCATGGCCTCCTTCCGGTTTGCACACCCCCTGCCGGCCTGTAATTTGTTGAATTCGGCGGCGATGCACGTTGTTTCGGGGCCTGGGCCCCTGCCTCCGTCATCGCAGCGGGACCGTGAGCGTTTCCGTTGACGCCTTGATGGCGCGCGACCAGCAAACAGGCGAGCTCGAGTGATATCGGCCGATCCCTCCACGCAGACTACGTCGCTGACGCTCCGCGACCTCGGCGATGCGCTCCGGAGGGGCAAGTACGTGCTCCTGGGCGTCACGGCAGCGACGATCGTTCTCGCCGGTATCCTCACGTTGGTCCTCCCCCCCACCTACGAAAGCCAGACCAGCGTTCAGATCCTGCGGCAGGACGAGGCAGCGGGTCAGTTCCTGGCCGAGCTGGGGCCTCTCGCCGCCCTCGGCCTGCCCGGGCTGGGGGACAGCGAGATCGACACCGACATGAGCGTCCTCCGCAGCCGGCGGATCGTAGGGGCCGTGGTCGATTCGCTCGCGCTCCACGTCCGCGTGGAGGAGCCGGAAGGCAACCGTGACGAGATCCTGCTGATCGAAGGCGGAGCGGCGGATGCTGTCCCGGGCAGCTACACCCTGCGCCGACAGTCCGACGGCTCCTACGTGCTGCGCTCCGC
>CAZJEH010000324.1:0-1758 GCA_964544905.1 uncultured Gemmatimonas sp. | reverse complement strand
ACGTTGAGACCACACTCGTCGACGAAGCCGGACACAGCCGACCATGCTACGGCCGCGCGCGGCTCAACCCATCGGGACTAGCGAATGAGACGCACCGGGTCGCCACGGACGGTGACCGACCAGGTCGTTCGGTCATTGACCGTGCCGGTTCCGAAGTCGTACTCGATCCGCCACCATGTCGCCCCGCCGAACTCCTCGAGGATGTTGTCGGGAAGCTGGATCCGGATCTGAATCGTCCGGTCGTTGAACCGGTAGGTTCGGGTGCTGCGGTTGGGACCAGGCTGGGTGAGCCCGGTACCACTGACGTTGATCGACTGAACGCCGGTCCCACCACCGGGTCCAGACGGAGGTACCTCGTTCGGGTTCCCCGGGGTGGGATATCGCGGCACCCATCGCCAGTCGAAGGTCGCGTACTCGACGGCTCCGGTCGCGCTCGGGCGCACCACCCTGATCGTCTCGCCGCCCTCTCCCGGATCGAACAGGTCGATCACCAGCGTCTTCCCACTGTGCTCCTGCCCGATCGAGGCCAGGTAGAAGATCGCCGTGTTCGCAGTGGTGGCCGAGTAGATCGAGAGGTGTTGGATGGCGAAGAGGTTCGGACAGTTCACGGGCGAGATACCAGTTGCTGCCGGGCGCAGCTGTGGCACGATCTCGTACGGGTCCGATGAGCAAGCGCGGAATCCGCCTCCCATGTTGTTGGCGGTGCGAGCCCGCAATGCGAATGCGTTGATCGGCCCCCACGCGTTGTTGTCGTTGTCGGCGTACACCTGAATCCCGTATACGGCTCCTGGGACCGGGTTGTTGATCGTCCCGATGTCACGCCACACACCGCGGTAGCGGGAGCTCGCCGTACCGGAGTTCTGGCAGGGAGCACTCGTGCCACTCCGCTGGCCGTTGATGGGCGTCGTCGCGATCGGGGTGCCCGTGTATGGGTCGTCAGCGGGTTGGCGAAGCACGAACGTCGTGCGGAAGTTGCCCGTCCCGCCCGTCTGGTTGTCGACGCCGGCGCCACAGTAGGCCCCGTCGTACACCTGTATGGTGATGGCGCCGCCCGAATATCCATCCTCGACCCGCACCCCGTAGATGTACCCGCGCGGGTCGTAGGTCGGGTTGTCGATGGGATTCGACGTGCCGCTCCCGCGCTCGCACCCGAGGTAGGTGGTGCCGTTCGCTGCGAACATGCCAGCGAAGCGCGACATGAGGAGATCGCCGTCTTCGGCGGGGGCGCACCGACCGCTGATCGCCAGCCAGAATCGTTCCTGAGCTGCGGCAGGCACCCCGGATTCCGCTGTGCTCAGCACGTTCGTTCCCAGGAAGTTGCGCGGACTGCCCATCCGGACCGGTGGCACGTACTCCGCGATGGACGACCTGGTGATGCTGACCCCATCGTCGCCGGTGAAGATCCTCGTGAGGTACTGCGGAACGTCGTGCTGTGTGACCGTGATCTGAAGCTGATCCGTCGCGGGCTGACTGTAGGAGAAGTCGATATCGGGGTCGTCGACGTCGAACCCGTTCTGTCGGAGCACTGCGATGGCCATGTCCACAGCTGGCGTTTCGCCTTGAGGCAGCGCCGTCACACCCGCGAGCGCCGCAGCATCCACCGCCCTCTGCAACTCCGCAGCACGGGCGTACCATGCTCCGAGATCGACGGCGAGCCCCGTGAACGCCAAGAGCGGGACGAGAAGCAGACCCGACAGGGCCAGCACATATCCACCATCGGAGAGGCGTCGAGGCCGGTGCGCCTTCCGACGCCCGAGA
>CAZJEH010000323.1:0-1802 GCA_964544905.1 uncultured Gemmatimonas sp. | reverse complement strand
CTCCGCGCAGGCGGCCGGGCTCGGCTGGAATCTTACCTCGGCGGCAGCACCATCGACTCCGCGAGCGCGCTCGCCTGGCACCTGGCCGCATGCACCGTGGTCAGACGTCTGCCGCTGAACGAAAAGCACCGCACGGCGCGCCAGCTCGATGATCTGCTGGTTGCGCTGAAAGTGGAGGAATTGGCGGCGGCTTTCGACGCGTCTCTGCTTGGCCTGCGTCTGCGCATTGAAGAGGTGGCGAAAGCCCTCGCTTCCTTTCAGCGGCGAAAAGATTACCGCGGCGGGGATGCTCTCCTTGCTTCCTTCCGGAGCCTTGAAAGGCATCTTCTGGCCGAGGATCCGGACGTCCAGAGCCGCATGCGGCGGATGGAGATGGCAGCGCGCCTGGCAATCTGGCTGGAACAGGCATCGGAGGAGATTCCTTATGGGAGAGGTTTCGGAGAAGCGATGATTGCCTATTTCCGAACAATCTCCTTCGTCGACAGAGCGCGCTTCGCTCTTTGCGAGGGGGACCCGTGCCCGGAGCTGTCACGTTCGTATGTGCACATTGGGAAAAGAGCGTCGCATTTGCGGGTCACCCAACAGGAGGCATTCGCAGATCACTTGGTGACCTGGAATCGCGAAAATGAATCCCGCGGAATTCTGTTAATCGAGCGCGTGATTGATGAAGGGCTGCGCCCGCTTGCTCAACAGGGCCCGGTCCTGCTTCTGGTGCTGGACGGGATGGGCTGTGCGATTTTTCATGAGCTGATGGAGGATTTTCAGCGGAAAGGCTGGATGCGGATTCAGGGGCAGGGGCTTCCTCGGCCTGTTTTGTCGGCAATTCCTTCGGTCACGGAGATCTCGCGGCGCGGGCTATTCCGAGGAAAACTTGATTCGGCCGAGAACGCTACCGAACAGGTCGCTTTTCGTGATCATCTCTCGCTTGGAACTCTGCAATCCAAGGGAAAGCCGATCCTGTTTTTGAAGGGCGACCTTGCCGATACCGGTTCCACGCACTTGAGCACAAAAGTTCGTGAAACGATCGCGGGCACGTCTCACCGGGTGGTGAGTGTGCTGCTTAATGCGGTGGATGACCAATTGAGCGCCAGTGACCAGCTCAACGTTTCATGGAGAGTACAGGCGATCCGCTACTTGGAACCGATTTTGGAAGCCGCGGCACAAGGCCAAAGGACAATTGTTTTGCTCTCCGATCATGGAAGCATTCCCGAAATGAATCAGACCCGTCGCGTGGACAGCAGCAGTGAAGGCGGCGATCGCTATCGGACAGGTGCAAACCAGATTGATGTTCATAACGAACGGGAGCTGTCGGGTCCGCGGATTCGAGCGGCCACAGGATCGGACCAAGTTGTCGTCGCCGCCACGGAGAACATCCGTTACGCAGGAAAGAAAAGCGGCTACCATGGCGGGGCGACTGATATGGAGGTTGTCATCCCAATGACCATTCTCAGAACAAGCGAGAACCTGCCAGACGGATGGGATCTGGACGACTGCCAGCCGCCGGTCTGGTGGGCCTGGACCGCCTTTCTCGAAGGAAACGGCACAACAGACCAGCGGTCGGCACCAGCGCGCAAGACGGGCAGAAAAAGGGCGGCGTCCGCCGCTTCCCTGCCAGATGAATTGCCGCTCTTCGTTGCTGTTAAAGCATCCGGCGGGGAGAAGCAGGCGGCTGAATGGATAGAGCGGGTGTTCCGTTCAGAGATTTATGCTCAGCAGCTGGCATTGATGGGCAAGAATGCTCCAAAGCAGGCTCAGATTGCAGCCTTTCTCACGGTCATGGAGCAGCGCGGCGGAACGGCTCT
>CAZJEH010000322.1:0-1809 GCA_964544905.1 uncultured Gemmatimonas sp. | reverse complement strand
GGGCCGGGCCGCCCTCCGTACGGAGACGATCTTGCATCGCCCCCGCGCTTTGCGTTCGTTGCGGCGAGCGCCTCTCCATCCACCGAAGCGGGAGGAGGACCCATGGCCAGGCCTGAACCGGGCAACATAGTACGAATCCACTACACCGGCCGCCTTACGGATGGTACCGTTTTCGACAGCTCCGCGGAGCGGGAACCGCTCGAGTTCACCCTCGGCCAGGGCGAGGTGATCCCCGGCTTCGAGCGAGCCGTGCTCGGCATGGAACACGGTGAGCAGCAGACGGTGACCATCCCTTGCGAGGAAGCGTACGGGGTCGCTCGACAGGATCTGATCTTCTCCGTACCGCGTGACCAGATCCCGCCCGAGATCGATCCCGCCGTCGGGCAGCGCTTGCAGATGCACCAGGGCGGACGGGTCGGAGTCGTGGTAGTACGGGAGGTGACGGAGGAAAGCGTCACGCTCGACGCGAATCATCCGCTGGCCGGCCAGGACCTGATCTTCGATCTCCAGCTGGTGGGGATTGGCTAGGGAGGGGATGTAGTCTTCAGTCGTCCGTCGTCAGTCTTCAGTCGCAGGTCGTCGGTCGGCAGTCGGTAGTCACAGGTCAGGCGTCCGTCGTCCGTCGTCAGTTTCCGCGGCCGCTTCCGGGAGTGGTCGGGGCTGAGGACGGTTGACTGACGACTGAAGACCTCAGTGCTCGCCGACACCTGGAACCCGCCGACCCGAGCGGGGGGTAGGATCAGCGCCGCTCCGGCGCGTGGCCGGGAACGGGCACCATCTCCAACGGGAAACCACCGATGCCGTTCATCCTGCTGCTGCTTCTCCTGGTTGCGGCCCGGCCGCTGGTCGGTCAGCAGATCGACATCTACGACTCCGGCGGGCCGATCCTGGCGGAGCAGGCCGCGATGGACGTCACCTTCTACGAGATCGACCTGGAGGTCGATCCGGAGCGGCGCTGGATCGGCGGATCGGTGACCACGACGACTCGTTTCGTCGACGAGGCGGACGTGCTCGTCCTCGACCTGGACACGCTCCTGACGGTAACCGCGGTCACGGAGCGCACCGACGGCGGTGAGCGTGAGCTCGCCTGGCGGCGTGAAGGGGGCAGGATCTGGATCGAGATGGGCTCGCCCCGTCCCGCCGGGAGTCAGGCCAGCGTCACCGTGGCCTATGAAGGAAATCCCCGAGTTGCCCCGCAGGCACCGTGGGACGGTGGCTTCGTGTGGGCCGAGACGGAGTCGGGTCAGCCATGGATCGCAACCGCCGTCCAGGGGGAAGGCCCGGACGTCTGGTGGCCAGCGAAGGACCACGTGTCGGACAAACCGGACTCCGTGTCCCTCCGCATCCGGGTGCCGGAGCCTCTGGTCGTCGCGACCAATGGAGAGCCGCGCGAGGTGGAGAGCCACGGCGACGGGACACGCACCTTCCATTACTTCGTCTCCACTCCGATCTCCGCGTACAACATCGCGCTGAACATCGCCCCCTACGTGCGGATCGAGGGCACGCTGGAGAGCGTCGACGGCGAAGCGTTCCCCGTCACCTTCTTCGCCCTGCCCGAGGACGAGGAGCGCGCGCGCGCCTTCTTCCCGGAGGTCCTGGATCACCTGCGCTTCTACGAGGAGCTCCTGGGGCCGTATCCGTTCCGTGCCGACGGATACAAGGTGGCGCAGACCCCGCACCTCGGGATGGAGCACCAGACCGTGATCGCGTACGGCGCGGCGTTCGACAACGGCGCGATGACGGGAGGCCGGGACTGGGGATTCGACGCCCTGCACCACCACGAGCTGGCCCACGAGTGGTGGGGGAACC
>CAZJEH010000321.1:0-1902 GCA_964544905.1 uncultured Gemmatimonas sp. | reverse complement strand
GACCTGCCGGCCGTTTACCCACCGCGACAGGTTCGCCACGTGAATCCCAGCCAGCCGCGCAAGCTCCTGCTGTGTGATGGCATGCCGTCCTTCGCCGTATTTGGAGAGGATACGCTGGAGTGTGATGCTTAAGTAGCTCATCGAACACACTTTCATGAAAATTTGCATGAAACGCAACTTTTTTCTTGCTCCAAAGTTGCGTTTTACGCAATCTTGCAAATTATGCAACATTCACCTTTCCTAAACGAGCTCCTTAACCAGTGCCGTATGGGGACGCGAGTGCTGCCCCCGGAAGAAAGTATCCGTGCAGGAGTCATTGAGGAACTTCTGGAAAATAATCGGGAGTTCATCCTGTCAGCACCGGCCCGTCACAGAGATACCCAGCAGAAGAGGGAGGACTGAGTTTCGGGAGGCGGGGACTGAGCCGCTTATCTGACGAACAATCAATCGCAAAGAGGGATTACATGAGCAGTGAGATCGTAAGACAGGAACGTGCTCCGGTGGCGATCGGTCCTCGGGGCATTGAATTGCGGACCTTCGACGAGATGGCCCGCTTTTGTCAGGCCATTGCCGAATCGGGTCTGGCACCGAAAGGCATGGAGAAACCGCAGGCGATCATGGTCGCCGTGCAAATGGGGATGGAAGTTGGACTGACGCCGATGGCGGCGATTCAAAATATCGCCGTCGTTAACGGCCGTCCCGGACTGTTCGGCGATGCGCCGCTTGCGCTGGTGCGATCTAGCGGACTGCTGGAAGACTTTTGGGAGAAGATTGAGGGCGAGGGCGAAGACATGGTCGCCATCTGCTACTCGAAACGAAAGGGGATGAGCCAAGGAGTCGAGCAGCGCTTTTCCATGGCACAGGCTCGCAAAGCAAATCTCCTCAAAAACCCGGTATGGCAGGCCTATCCGGATCGCATGCTGGCATTCCGTGCGCGGGCGTTCAACCTGCGCGACAACTTCGGCGACGTGCTGAAGGGGCTGAAGACGGCCGACGAACTGGAAGATATGCAGTTCCGGCTCGAACATGCTAAACCAGTGGAGGCGGTCGGGGGGAATGTGCATGTGCCGTCCAAGCCCGACCCTGAGAAGCAGGAAGCGAAAAAGGCGCATCGTCCGCAGCGGAAAACCGGCGTTGCTGCTGCACGTTCTGCGGCAGAGGAATCGTCGGCAGAACGGGAGAAGCCTGCTGAAACAGAAAAGAGCGCGGAGCCGAAGGGTGATCCAAAGCCGCAAGCACAAGAGAAAGCTCCTGAACCTGAGATCAAGAATGAGCCTGAGAAGCCTTCTGAGCCGGAATGGCCGATCGAGACGATCGGGACGATTGGCGACACCGCGCTGAAAAAGACCAAAAGCGGCAGTCCGATTGCTGTCGTCAGCTTCTCGTCCAGCAAATGGTCCGGAACCTGTTATTGCGAGGATGTTGGGAACCCCGACCTCAAAAAGGGACCGGTATGGGTAAAGCTCGAAATGAGACCGCAGGCCGATCCCGCAAAACCTCCGGTCGTAATGATCGAAGAGCTTGCCCCGGCACCCGAAGCCAAAGGCGAGGAGGAAGACGTCAACTTCTGATGCTGTGATGAAGGCGAAGCCGAATCTAAGCGAAGAAGCTCGCAACGACCTTCTTGCGTTGATGAACCACGACCTGCCCATCCCGCTTAAACTGCTTTACCGGGCTTACGGCAAGCGGTCTACGTGGGAGCGCCGTCGCAAGCGGGGGCTTACTACCTTTTACACGGAGGGGGCAGGGCTGACCGTGCGGACATCGGACCTTCGGGAGTTCCTGTGGAAGGAAACCGTCAAAGCGGAGGATCGGCTGAAATGAAACCCGTCATTCGGTGCTCGTCCCTCGACCGAATCCTTATCTGTCCCGGTTCGCTGACTCTCGCGCAACTGGTACGTG
>CAZJEH010000320.1:0-1961 GCA_964544905.1 uncultured Gemmatimonas sp. | reverse complement strand
GGAACGTGGCCCAGGTGAAGAAGATCCAGGTCAGGTCGCCTAGCAGCCATCCCCTACCGATCGCGGCGCCGAGGAGAAGGCTGAGTGTTGCGTGAGTCATTGTCCGTCGCGCGCGGGCGATTTTCGGGGCGAGTAGCGGCCAGCGCTTCAGAGAAGCACTCCATTCTCTTGCCACTCGCTCACCCAGGTCTGCGGGCCCGAAGAACACGAGAAGTGCGAATATCAACGTGGTAAAATCAGCGACGAGCACTACCGGGGTCACGGCCAGCGCCAGGTGAAACATCAGCGCGAGTGCGATGCCGAGGTGACGCGTAGGCGACCACAGGAGCAGAACCGGGATTGAGAGTTCGGAAGCCGCCACAAGCGCGATGATTGCGAAGCGCGCCGTCCCCTCGGGCACTTCGAAGTTCAACCACCTGCCGATCGGTGCGATGAGATCCAGAGCGCAACTCACCGACGGATCGAACAGAAAGGTCGTGTTGAGCTTTGCGAAGGCGGCGGCACCGTAGCAGAGGAGGAACGCACTGCGGGCGTATGGCGCCACGCCGCCCATCAGGCTCGCGAGACTCCCGTTTCCGCGCCTGGTCGCTGCGAAATACGAGATCAGGATGCCTGCGTTGACGAAGAAGGCGATGGTCCAGTGATTCGCGACGAACGGGGCTTCGATGGAGAACGCCGCGACCTGGACCGTGGCCAGGATCGCTAGCCGATGAGGGGACGATGGCCGAGCGATCACCGAGGACGCAGCGATCAGCACCGCCATCAAGCCCGGATCCGACATCGGCTGTCCGATATCGGGGCCCCCTTTGTGCCACGCGTACAGGCCCATCGCGACGGCCCACATCACCGAGAAGACCCGGCTGGTCAGCTCGGTCGGCGCTTCGTCCCTTCCAGTTGAGTCAACCGGGACGGTAGTCTGGGACTCGCCCCCTTGGCCGGCTCTGACTTCGACCGCTGCCGAACCCATCGAATGGTTTCCCTCTCCAAAGGGTCTGGAATTCACGAGGCTTCCCCGACCGCGAGCAAGCTCTGACCCAGGGGTGGCTTCCATACCGATTCCAGCCTGGCTACCCACGGTATGATCCAGCGATCGAACGCTCGAACCTCGTTTGCGGTGATTGTCCGTCGCCGAAGGACGCGACTTGCCAGGAACCAGGAAAGCGCGCCGGGCAGATTCATGTAGTACAGCTCCCTGACACGGAAGCCGCCACCTTCCAGGAGACCTCGCAAGCCCTCGCGGGTATACCGCCGATGGTGGCCCAAGGCGCGGTCGAGAGGGCCATAGATGGACGGCATCGCGGGCACGAAGATGAGTAGTCGGCCCGAAGGGTCCAGTACTCGTCGAGCGTCACGCACGAAGGCCTCATCCTCCTCGATGTGTTCGAGCACGTTGACGAGGACGAGCGCGTCACCGCGGAGGTCCTCCACGCAATCGGTCAGGTAGCCCCGAATGACGGTGATCCGATCGCCCTGTCGAAAGCGGGTAGCGAGGGCAGGGAAGTTGTTGGAAGCCGGCTCGATCAGCGTGAGCCTCTCGATGGCCGGATCCTTCGCCAGGAGCGATGCGAACGTCCCTACCCCTGCACCCACCTCGATAGTGTGCGTTCCGAGGTAGGGCGAGAAGCGCGCGTGAATCCCGCGGTAGTAGTTCGGGGCCAGCGTCATGGCCTCGAGCTCGTTTCCCGGGTAGGCGAACCCCTCCTCAATCATCGTCGGTGTCGACGCGCTGTTCCGTTGCAATCATCAGGGGAACATGGCCTCGATCACCTCACCTCGACGATCGACGGAGGGCAGGGTGGGTGCGAGGTCCGCCCGCGCGAAGAGGGAATAGCCGTCGTCGCGGTAGACGGGGACCCACTGACGAGCTGCTTCCTCATCCGCGAGCAGGGCAGCCTCCAGTGGTCCGGAAGCGGGTACAAGCACGAGATCTGTCGGATATCGGGCGAGCGCGGTTCTCCAGC
>CAZJEH010000319.1:0-1963 GCA_964544905.1 uncultured Gemmatimonas sp. | reverse complement strand
GGGCCGCAGGTGATCGCCGGCCCGGTGCTCATGATTCCGGCCAGCGTCGTCAGCCACGACGCCTACAGCCGGCAGGTCACGAAGTCACGCCTCAACGTGCTGCCGGAAGCGCTCGACATCGACGCCGACCTGGAATCCCAGGTGCTTTATCGCGGCATTCACGAAGTCCCGGTGTATCGCGCAACCGTGCGCATCTCCGGCGTGCTTCGCGTGCCCGACGAGAATGCCGCCGGGCCTGCGATCGAATCGCTCGATCGTCGGAACGCCTTCGTGGCGCTCGCGCTCTCGGACGCCGGTACGGTGCGCTCCACCCCGGTCCTGCGGATCGCCGACCGGGAGATCCCGTTCGAGGCGGGTGGGGCGCTGCAGGAGGGCTGGCCGCCGCACATGCTGGCGCGCATCGGCGATATCGTCGCCGCGGCGGGGCCGGATGCGGCCATTCCGTTCGAGATCGACCTGGACTTTGCCGGCGGCGAGTCGCTGCACGTACTGCCGCTCGGCGATACGACGAACGTGACCATGCGTTCTCCGTGGCGGTCGCCGAGCTTCACCGGACGCTACCTGCCGCACCAGCGGGAGATCGGCGACGACGGGTTCGCCGCCACGTGGACGCTGTCGGGACTCGGGAGGCCGCTGCCCGGGACATGGCTCGACGGTACGGTGGACGCGTCGATCGCCAGGCATTCGTCCGTGGGCGTCGAGATGTACAGTCCCGTCGACCTGTACCAGAAAAGCCTGCGCGCGACGAAGTACGCGCTGCTGTTCGTTGGCCTGTCGTTCGTCGCCTATTTCCTGTTCGAGACGCTGGGGCGCCAGCAGCTCCACCCGCTGCAGTACCTGCTGGTCGGTTTCGCGAATGCGATGTTCTACCTGCTTCTTCTGTCCCTGGCCGAGCACATCGGCTTCGGCGTGGCCTACGTGCTGAGCTCGGGTGCGTCGATCGTCCTGGTCGCGGGGTACAGCCGCAGCGTGCTCGGCGGCACCAGGGGAGCGGCTCTCATGGCCGTTCTCCTGACGGGTTTGTACCTGTTCCTGTACCTGGTCCTGCAAGCCGAGGATTACGCGATGCTGGCCGGTGCACTCGGGCTGTGGATGATCCTCGCGACGATCATGTTCACGACGAGGCACGTCGACTGGTACCGGCCGCGGGCGCCGAAAGAGGCCTGATGCGGCGGGGGAGCCCGACACCCAGTCTCGGGGGGCGGCAGACTACTATGCTCATAGTTGACAAGCGGCCCGTGCAGCGATCACGCTGCGGAAACCGTGCATGCGGAGGATCTCCGTGCAGGTCAGACTCGCCGACCGCGAAGCCGACATCATGGATGTCCTGTGGGAGGCGGGTCCGTCGACGGTTGCGGAAGTACGCGACCGCCTCGCGGCTCCACTGGCGTACACCACCGTCCTCACCATCCTGCGCAACCTCGAGGCCAAGGGCTACGTCGACCACGTAGCTGCTGGCCGTGCCCACCGTTACCGGGCGCTCGTCAGTCGCGATCTCGTCCGCCGCAGGGCCCTGCGGAAGGTTTCGGAGAAGTTCTTCAAGGGATCGTACGCACTGCTCTTCAGCCACCTGATGGAGGACGAAGAGCTGAGCGAGGCCGAGCTGCGAGAAATCCGCAAGCTGCTCGATGAAAAGAAGAAGAGGAGGGGAAGAGCGTGATCGTTCACCTCATGACATACGCCTTCCGGACTTCGCTGCTCATCGGCCTCGCGGCACTGGCGGTGGAGCCGATCCTGGCGGACCCGGGCTGGCCGAGGCGCGGGATCTGGGTGTTCTCCCTCGTGGTCTCGGTCGCCCTGCCTGCTGCCGCCGTGCTGATTCCCCGTGACGCGCCGCGGTATGTCTCGACACCGGGTCCCCGGATTCTTGCGCCGACCCGGGAACGAACTCGCCACGACGCTGACCGGTCGCTGGCAACCGTGCGCGGGATGCTGTTAGGCTGAATCTTCGACGACGTCGCGT
>CAZJEH010000318.1:0-2013 GCA_964544905.1 uncultured Gemmatimonas sp. | reverse complement strand
TGTGAAACGCGTTATGAGGATGCATCCGCGCATCGACAGGCGGATGGATCCCGGCTTTCGAGGCTGTGTCAAACCCGGTCTTTCCCCGTCCCGACACGCTGGCACGAAACCGTGAACAGCCTCCTGGCGCTACGTCGACGTCCCGCGGCAGGAAAGTCTCTTGAAACGAGTTGGCGCTCACACGTCCCGACGAGGGGTCGGGTCGCACTACGTTCAGCAGCGGCGACTCTCCACTTTTCTCGTCATTCCGGCGAAGGCCGGAATCCATTGGCCGACAATAGGATAGGACCATCCCTCCCGTTTCGGGCTGACGACGGGGGAAGGTTGGGTGATTTCGAGACATTGTCCTGCGCCTGGATGACGGTGGTGGGTTTCAGCCGCACTGAACCCACACCGGGTCAGTGCCATAACGGACCACGGCAGTTTTGACACGGCCTCTTTCGCCGGGATGACGAAGCTGGCTTTCAGCCACGTCTCATAGACACGAAGTCAATGCGATCGGGACGGTCGAACGGTTTTGACACAATCTCCTGCGCCGGGATGACGATGGTGGTTTCGGTTGCACCCGACGCGCACCGGGCCCGTGCGACGAAGGACCATCGGGCAGTTCTGACACAGCCTCTTCCTCCGGGAAGCCGAGGAGGCGTTAGCGGTTCGATCCAGCCCCCATGCCGATTTCCTCCGCGTCTCCGCGTCTCCGCGTGATGCCCTGTCGTTGAACGCGGTATCGGGCACAGATCACCCTTGACACGCGCTCGTTTTCCGCCACCACTTAGCATTACCGCGTTTCGCCCGCCCCGTCCTCATTCCCGGGGAGGCTCGCCATGTTCGATCGGCTTCGCGTCCTCTTCGCCGAGCAGGCCACCGCCGACGAGGTCATCGTCTTCCTCCTGCTCATGTCCGTCTTCGCGCTGGTGCTCGCGTTCGCACTCTACGCGCTGGTGCTGGCCGTCCTCTGGCGCGGCCGGCTGCGCAAGGTGACGACGTTCCGCTCGCTGCTGTTCCCCGACCGGAAGCAGCTCGGACGGTATCTCGGCGAGTACGTGCTGGCCGGGTCGACGTCGCTGCTGGTGACGCTGACCGTCGCCGCGCGGCACGACGTGGTCGAATACGTCCTCGACTACCCGCTGTACGCGGTGGAGACGGAACGGATCCGGGAGGTGTTCCCGTTCGGCGAGGTGCGCGCCGACCACATGGTGGACCCGGGCGCGTCGATGGACGAGCTGGCGTCCGCTCTGGAGGCGATCGCCGACCGTCCGGCGGGCGACGGCGATCCGCAGGGCCTGCCGTCGATCGGGCTCGAGTCGCTTCTGCTCCCGACGGTCCGCGCAGGAGGCGTCGACGAGGCCAGCCTCTGGCTGCGTGCGATCGTCAACGAGATGGACCCCGGCGCGCTTACCCGCTTCCCCACCCAGCGTCACCTGCTCGTCTTCGCGATCGCGCTGCTGATCGCATACGTGGGATGGTTCGCGAGGTCGCGCAGCCGCGCGGTGGAGGCGTCGGGGAAGGCCGGAAGCCCCGACCATGGGCGGGTGCTCGGACGACTGCTCGTCCCCGCGGTGTGCGTAGCGATCCTGCTGGCGTCGGCGGCCAGCGCGGCGGACCCGCAACGGATCGCGCGGCGTGCGACGGCCGTGGCAGGCCTCGGTCTGGACCTCGAGGAAGACGAGGCGCGCGCGGCAGACTACTTCACCCGCGCCATGGCGTACCAGGCCGCCCGAGGCCGCCTCATCCGTCACCTGGTGGACGGGGGCGACAGCGTGCCGGGGATGCTCGGCGCCATCGAGCGGCTCGACACGACGCTGGCCGGCGTCCGCGGCACCACCGAGGAGTTGGCCCGTGGCGAAACCGAGGCGCGACGCGACCTGGACGCCCTCCGTGGGGAACTGGCTCTCCTCGACATGCGGCTGTCCCGCGACAGTGCGTTGAGCCAGGCCCTGGTCGGGCAACTCGAGCAGCGGACGGTGCGGGTAGAGGAGGGGGTCGCCACGAGCCAGGAACAATCGACCGCGG
>CAZJEH010000317.1:0-2034 GCA_964544905.1 uncultured Gemmatimonas sp. | reverse complement strand
GGGGCGACTCTGCTGAGCCAGACAGCGCTCACTCCGGCGATGCTGGCCTTCGTCGGCACCGCGCGGAACTCCATACAGGTCCTGGGGACGGACCATTACCTCCCGCGCGGAGAAATCGTGATTCGCGACAACATCGTCGGTCCGCTGAAGGCGGCGGATCCGCTTCCCGAAGACAACGCGGGCCGCACCTGCCCGGGCGATCCGGAGTGTGTCGTCGCGAAGCTCTATGGTGTCACAGATACCGGCGGCGTGGTGGTGGTAGACGTCCGCGCACGCGACATCGATTGAGAGGAAACGAGCCGACGGGAGGCGATCACTGCTGGCGGTGGTCGTCGGTCCCGTCGATAGCCGACAGCCGAGCCCATAGCTTTCATCCAATGCGCATACGCTCAATTCCGTTCGCCGCTCTGGCGGTCCTGATGCTTGCCGGCCCCGCGGTATCGCAGACCCACGATGGTTCCATCGGGTACGGCGGCGGCGCGATCATGTTCACCGACTTCAATGCCGGCGGCACCGGCGAGGCGATCAACCTCGGCACCGGCTGGGTGGCGAACGCCCACATCGAGCACTTTCCCAGCCGCGGCCGCGTGGGCGGAAGGATCAACGCGGCCTTCTCGCGACGGCCGCTGGAGACGCCCGAGGACGTGCGGAACATCCACGCGTGGATCATCGGAGGCGACCTTCTGTTGCGCCTCGCATCGCCCACGCCTGGACGAACGGTGGCGCCCTTCATCGCGGTTGGCGGGGGAATGGTCAGCTACGGGCTCGGGCGGGGATCCGCCCTCTCCTTCGAGGGCGCCCAGTATCCCGGCGACACCGACCGGCAGTGGACCGTCAGCGGGGGCCTGGGCTTCGACATCCTGCCCGACTTCTCGATCTTCGGCACGCCATCCGGGCTCCGGCTGGAGGTGATCGACCACGTGGCCCTCAAGTCGCCGTTCGAGCCGTTCCCGTCCGGCGACGATTTCGATCCGGTGCACAACATCCGTGCTTCGCTCAGCCTGATCGGCCTGGTCGAGATCCTGCGCTGAACTTGATCCCCCGGCGCGGTTCATGTACGCTGGCCCTGGTCGCTCAGCCCGCTGAACCTCGAACGACGCGAACGAGTCACGAAGCGACGACAAGGCACGAGATACGAAAACGCATACGCAGTCTGAGATGAGTCGGAAAATCATGGTCGTCGATGACGACCCGCAGGTGCGCGTCACCTTCGAGTTCCACCTGTTGCGTTCGGGTTTCCAGGTGCTCTGCGCCGAGACCGCCGAGGAGGCGCTCTCCAAGGTGCACGAGTTCGACCCGGACGTGGTCATCACCGACCTCCAGATGCCGGGGATGGACGGCATCGAGCTGCTCCGGAAGATCAACGCCGCCGGAGCCAACGCCGACGTGATCGTGATCACCGCGTACGAGGGCATGCGGAGCACGATCACCGCCGTCAAGGAAGGTGCGTACGACTATCTCGTGAAGCCGCTCGACGTCGATCAGCTCGATCACGTCCTGCAGCGTTGCTTCCGGGATCGTGCGGCGCGGCGCAGGAGCGACCCCGTCCAACCCGATGATCTGAGGCAGCGCGACGACGACTTCGTCGTCGGGCGCGCTCCCCAGATGATCGAGATCTACAAGATGATCGGGATGCTCGCCGGCAACCGTGCCCCGGTCCTGGTCCGCGGGGAGACGGGGACCGGCAAGGAGATGGTCGCCCGTGCCATCCACTTCAACTCGCCGCAGGCTTCCGAGCCGTTCGTCGCCATCAACTGCACCGCGCTGACCGAGACGCTGCTCGAGTCGGAGCTGTTCGGGCACGTGAAGGGCGCGTTCACCGGCGCGATGACGGACCGGAAGGGCCGCTTCGAGCTCGCCGGCTCCGGTACGATCTTCTTCGACGAGATCGGAGATACCACGACCAGCTTCCAGGCGAAGCTGCTGAGGGTGCTCCAGGAGCGGGAGTTCTATCCCGTCGGCGGCGAGAAGCCGCGGCGGACGAACGCGCGGGTCATCGCCGCTACGCACCAGCCCATCGAGAAGCTGGTCGAG
>CAZJEH010000316.1:0-2143 GCA_964544905.1 uncultured Gemmatimonas sp. | reverse complement strand
GAAGGCGGCCAGCCGGAGGTCGACGCGGATGGAAGCGATGGTGGACCGGCTCCAGGCGATGGGGATCGGCATCACCTATGAGGACGTGGCAAGCGCGGCAGGGCCGACTGTCCAGACGCTCGGGCGTCCGCACCTCGCACGAGCGCTGCACAAGCGCGGCTACACGCGGTTCTACGGCGAGGCGTTCGTCCGCTATATCGGCGATGCGGGGCCCGCCTTCGTCGCGGAAGGTTTTCCCCGGCCTGATGAGGCGATCGACACGATCCACCGCGCGGGAGGCGTCGCAGTACTGGCACACCCACCGCTGCCCTGGATCGACGAGGCTCTCGGTTCGCTCGTGGACGCGGGGCTGGACGGCATCGAGTGCTTCCGACCGGGCCTCGATCCCGCGGACGTACACACGCTCGAAATCCTCGCCGCCCAGTTCGGATTGCTGACGACCGGCGGGTCGGACTGGCACGGCCCGAAGAGGTCCGTACTCGGCGAGTTCGCGGTGGCTGCCTCGCGGGTTGAACGGCTGCTGGCGCTGCGCCGCTGAGGCGCGCGTTCCTGGCGGCGCCGGGAAGTGAAAGAGGGTGGGTCGCAGCCGCCGCCCGTCCCGTTCCCCGATCCTTGCGCTGCCGCCCAGCAATGAGGGCAACACCCTCCCGTCCCTCGACAGCCCGATTAGTCCGCCCTCCATTCCCTATCCCTGTCTCTCCGACCTTCCGAGCCGTCGTGCCGTGCGGGCCGGTACTTACGGGACCAAACGTTTCGAATCTCTTCCGCAGGTCCCGGCCCGACACTATCTTGCGGTTACACTAACAAAAACCTGTACTTCGGGGACCGGCCAGCTGTATGGAGCCATCCGAAGTTCCGAGTCCCGTCTCGGTTCTCGTCGTCGACGACGAGGAGCTACTCGCCCGTAGCTGTCTGCAGATCCTGCAGGGAGACGGGTACCGCGTGTCGGTCGAGACGCGTGGTCGGAGCGCGCTGGAGGCCGTCCGGCGCGATCCGCCCGATATCGTGCTGGCCGATCTCGTCCTCCCCGACCTCGGCGGCCTCGAGCTGCTCCGCGAGATCCGCCGCATCTCCCCGGGAACGCTCGTAATCGTCATCACCGGCTTCGCCACGGTGAGTTCGAGCATCGAGGCCATGCAGGCCGGGGCCTACGACTACATCCCCAAGCCATTCACGGCGACCCAGCTCCGCATCCTGCTCGGACGTGCCTCGCAGCGCGTGATGCTTATCCGGGACAACGCGCGGCTGCGCGATACCCTGCGGCGGAAGGGCCCACCGGAGCCGGTCATCGGAAGCAGCCCTGAGATCCGGAAGGTCTACTCGATGATCGAAAGGATCGCGGGGACCGACGCCAGCGTCTTCATCTCCGGGGAGTCGGGGACCGGAAAGGAACTGGTCGCGCGGGCGCTCCATGCGCGGAGCCCCCGGGCTGACCGGCCGTTCGTCGCCATCAACTGCGCGGCCTTGCCCGAGCACTTGCTGGAGTCCGAGCTGTTCGGCCACGAGCGGGGCGCCTTCACCGGCGCCAATGGACAGCGAAGGGGCCTGCTCGAAACCGCCTCCGGCGGCACCTTCTTCCTCGACGAGATCAGCGAGATGAGCCTGGAGCTCCAGGCGAAACTTCTGCGGGTGATCCAGGAGCGGAAGATCCGCCGGGTTGGCGGGGGCGCCGAGATCCCGATCGACGTCCGCTGGATAACGGCGACGAATCGGGACCCGACCGCGGCCGTCGAGGAGGGCATGCTGCGGCGGGACCTGTTCTTCCGGCTAAGCGTCGTGCCGATCCAGGTACCGCCGCTGAGGGAGCGGAAAGGGGATATCCCGGCGCTTGCGCGCGAGTTCCTGAATCGGTTCGCTACCCTTTACCAGCGGCCGGATGTGACGCTGAGTGCCGGGGTGTTGAAGTTCCTGGATCAGTACTCCTGGCCAGGGAACGTACGAGAACTGCAGAACCTGATCGAGAGGCTGGTCTCCCTCAGTACGGGAGGAGAGATCACCGTCGAGGACCTGCCCGAGGAGTACCGCCGAATCGGTGGGGTCGCGCCCGACCTGCATGCTTCGTCACGGAATGGTCAGCGGCCGTTACCTTTTCACGAGGCGAAGGCGGAAGCGATCGCCGAGTTCGAGCGAACCTACCTGGACG
>CAZJEH010000315.1:0-2164 GCA_964544905.1 uncultured Gemmatimonas sp. | reverse complement strand
ATATAGCATCCGGCGGCCCTTATTAACAGTATTTCAGCGACACTACACTAGGAACTGCCCCACTCCCGGTCGAACCTCGCAGCCGTTCCGTTCTCGACCAGCTGGAAGAAGGCCTCCACGACAGCGGGATCGAAGTGCTTCCCGCTCTCCCTGCGGATCTCCGCGAAGATGTCCTCCTTCGCCCAGGCCGGCCGGTAGGGGCGTGCGAAGCTGAGCGCGTCGTAGAAGTCGGCGACCGCGACGATGCGCGCCGACAGGGGGATCTGCTCGCCGGCGAGTCCGTTCGGGTATCCCGTGCCATCCCACCGCTCGTGGTGGCAACGGGCGATCTCCTCCGCCAGCCGGGCCACTTCCGACGGCCCGCCCGCGAGCAGGTTGGCTCCGATGAGCGTGTGCCGCTTCATCAGCGCGAACTCGTCGGGTGAGAGCCGGCCGGGTTTCAGCAGCACGTTGTCGGGGATGCCGATCTTGCCGACGTCGTGCAGCGGCGCGGACTGCCGGATCAGCTCGACGACGGACTCGGGAAGACGCATCTGCCTGGCGATGAGCGCCGCCATGGCGCCGACGCGGCGGGTGTGCTGACCGGTTTCGTCGTCGCGGAACTCGGCCGCCTGGGCCAGCCGCCGGAGCGTCTCCGCCTGCGCCCGCTCGAGCTCCCGCGTCCGCTCCCGCACCATCTCCTCCAGCCGCCAGTTCTGCTCGTGCAGCGCGACGTGCAGATACCGGGTCTGCAGCAGATTCCCGATCCGCAGCAGGATCTCCATCGAATCGAAGGGCTTCCCGACGAAGTCCTTCGCGACGGAGGTGAAGGCCCTCTGCTTCGCTTCCGGAGAGAACTCGCCTGAGATGACGATGACCGGCAGGTAGCTCTCGGGACGGATCCGGGCCTCGAGGTGCCGCATGATCTCGAACCCGTCCGGAGGGGGCATGTTGAGGTCGAGCATCACGAGGTCCGGCTCGATCGTGTCGAACTGCTCGACTGCCTTGCTCGAGTCCACGACCGTCGTGACGTTGCGGTATCCCGCCCAGGCGAGCAGCCGCTTCAACAACCGTACGTTGATCTCCTCGTCGTCGACGACGAGGATCTTCGCTTCGGGATGGCGTACCTGGGGCTGAGGCGGCCGGGACGCCATCCTGCTCACTTCATTCATTCCTATCGCGGCCCTCGCAGGATCAGTCGGACCTTCTCGAGGAAAGCGCCGGTTTCGCTTTCCGGTTCCAGCCAGTTGTAGGCGCGGACGGGGTCGCGTTCGGCGGCTTCCGCTTCCGTGCCGAGGACGATCACGGACATGTCCTCCCGGGGGACGCGCAGGCGGGCGGCGAGCGCGGGACCATCCATGCCGAAGACCTCGCGATCGACCAGCAGGAGGTGTATCCGATCGCCGTAGGTTTCCGCGAGGTCCATCGCCTCGTCGACCGTATCGGCGGTGAGGACACGGTAGCCGGCGTCGTTCAGGGTCTGGCTGTAGGCGAGGTTTCGCTCCTCGTGCCCGATGAGCACCAGGACGGTCTCCGGCGGTGATACGCTCTGGATGCCGGGGTCCGCCCGATCCAGGGAGGGGAGCCAGATGCGGAAGAGCGACCCGCTCCCCACCGTCGAGTCGACCCAGATGTGTCCGCCCGCCTGCTTGACGATGCCATAGACGGTGGACAGCCCGAGGCCCGTTCCCCTCCCCTTCGGTTTGGTCGTGAAAAAGGGGTCGAAGATCTGCTCGAGCGTCACCGCATCCATGCCGGACCCGGTGTCGGAGACGACCAGCTCCACGTAGCTGCCGCTCGGCGGCAGCTCGACATCCGGCGGAGGCGTGCGGATGTTTCGTGTCCGCAGCTCGATCCGATCGCCCTCCTGCGTGGCGTCGCGCGCGTTCACGAGAAGGTTCAGGATGACCTGCTCGATCTGGCTCTGGTCGGCCACGATGAGGTCCAGCTCGGGATCGAGGTCGATGACCAGCTCCACCTCGTCGCCGATCAGGCGCCGGAGCATGCTCTCCGTCTCCCGGATCAGGTTGTTGAGGTTCTGGATCTGGTGGTGGGTGATCTGGCGACGGCTGAAGGCGAGCAGTTGCCGCGTCAGGTCGGCCGCGGTCTGTGCCGCGCGGTGGATCTCGGTCAGGTCCTCAGCGAGGGGACCGCCGCGCCCGTTCTCCAGCAGGAGCAGCTCGGT
>CAZJEH010000314.1:0-2280 GCA_964544905.1 uncultured Gemmatimonas sp. | reverse complement strand
TCCGCGCTGGCGCCTGAGGTCGAATCGCTGCGAAACCTGACGCCTGCCAAAATGGCTGCGCTCAATCATGGCACCATTAAAAGCCCGATCCCGGGCCAGGAAGCCAATATCGTTTTGGGGAAGGTGCAAAAGTGGGCCAGCCAGGTCGGGCAGATTAAAATCTCGGGAGGACCCATGCAGCCGATCATCGCCATCCAGCTGACCGGCGTTGATGTAGATGCTATTCTGGAAAAGGCTGACGCGGAGGATAATTTCGGCAACCGGATCCGTCTGCTGAAAAGAACTCTTTTTGAACGCCTTGAGATCCAGGACACAGACGAGATCTGGATCGAACATAAGTTTCGATGGAGGGGAACCGATCGGCGGTGCAAGGTGTTTTTTCTCAATGTCTGGGAGGCCGATTTCGAAACCTTCGATGAGACGGGTGACGATTGGAAAGTTGTCATCGATTTTCCGATCGACCGCGACAACCGCGGCCCGCAGGACGACCGAGCGCAGCTCGTCAGGTATCGAGAGGAGCGGGGAAGCGCGAGGACGCTGGTCTGGCTGCCGTCGTTTTTCAGTTCAGGCGCCCAGCAGGAACTGGGCACGCTTGTCAGGCTCGAACACGTTCTGTCCGAAAACCGTTTTCCCGATTATGTCCGCGATCTCTCGCCAGTGGATCGCGAATCGGCGCGGGGAATTCTGACAAATAAAAGAGATGCTCTGCGCCAGCGGTTAATCGCGCACATGCAGGCGGCATACGGTCTGCAAAGGGACTCCAGCGGATCACTTGATCCCGCCCGGTCCCTGGCACCGGAGGACCACTTTCAGTCGCTGGCCTCGGATCTGGAATTGCAGACGCCGGGAGCGCCCCAGTTTGCCCCGGCCTTCATTGAGCTGCTCCACCAAGCACTGGATTCACAATATCCCGGCCATCCTAAGTTCGATCATAATCTTCGACTCACCAAAGGAGGCGTTCAGAAAGTGCTGGACGTGGTCACGGAAACCTTGCGGACCAAGGAGCGTCGCTTGCACGTCGAAAAGCCCGACCGCAGCATTGTCCGCCAGATTGCGAATCCTCTGATGGTCGGAGAAATGGGAGAAACCCATTTTGTCATCGGGGAGCGCTGGAAAGATCATTTTAATCGGGCGGCAGCAAAAGAGGGAGTCATTGACAGCATCAAGGTTTCGCAGCTTTTGCAGTGGATCGATGAGCCCGATCCGATGGGGCTGCCCGTTTTGCTGCGCCAGCTCGTAATTCTCACTTACGCTCAGCAGACCAACCGCTCGTTCGCCCTCCACGGCGGAACCTACGACGCTAAGCTGGGTGATCTGCCGGAGGAGTGCATCCTGCGCCAGCTGGCGCTTCCCTCCGATGACGATTGGGAAAAGGCGGCGGAAATCGGCCAGTCAGTCCTCGGGCTTCAGCTGCCGGCTTTTGTCAGCGGGCAGAATGTTGCGCGCCTGTCGGCGAAGATGAAAGAAGCCGCTGAGAATCTGCTGGGTCCCGCCCGGGATTTGGACAAGACGCTGCGTGACGCTGCCGGTTTATTCGGATGCGATGACCTGAACTTTCCGCGGACAAGATCCGCAAGCGAGGGCTTGCAGCTCCTCAGCGTCATCCGCAAAGAGGCGGACGGGGATTTGGTCAAGGCTCTCGCAGATCTGAACCTGAAGTCGCCCTTGGAAGCCATCGGGTCGAGCCTGAAAAAAGCTGCTGGCGTATCGAGGGCGGTAAGCGAAGCCGATCTGACCGCAATCAAGTCTGCCGCGGAGCTGCCGGGCGCGGAGGGCGAAGCGGGCAGCCGCCTGCAGGCTGAATTACAAGAGGCCTTTCAGGCTGACGAATATGCGGTCGCATTTGCTCCGAAGCTCCTTGAGGTGAATCGCCGGTGCGTCGAGCTTCTTACCGCCGCCGTTAAAAAGGCGGCAGTGCCCCCCGCACCCTCCTCAGCCCCATCGAAGCAGCCTCCGCCAACGCCTCCTTCTGAACCGGATGAACCGAATCCAGCGGATGAAGACAAGGCCCTTATCCGGGAGTGGAGCCGGAGCCAGGTCGCGGCCGATCCGTTGCCAGACGGTCTGGAAGAGACGGTTGCCCGGAAAATTCTCCGCGTGGTGAAAGTCGCGGCAGAATCGAGCACTGAAAGTGAAAGACTGGTGGTGACGCTGAATCTTGCTCGTCTGATCGAGGATGATCCCAAGGCGAAATACGATAAGCGGACCGGGCGCTTAAATCTGCCGGCGTGGAAGCTGGTTCTCCAAGTTGAGTCCAAAGCCGCAAATTCCGCAGGAAAT
>CAZJEH010000313.1:0-2467 GCA_964544905.1 uncultured Gemmatimonas sp. | reverse complement strand
TTGCGGAGTTTCTTCAGCTCCTCGATCGTGGCGACGGTATCGTCGGCGACGATCAGCCGGATGTCGTCGAGCCGGAACCAGAAGTCCGCCGGCCGGTCGCGGTAGTAGAGCGGCGCGTGGTCGATCTCATCCTCGTACTGCGCCAGCAGCTCCTCGCCGACGATCTCGTCCAGCAGACCGACGTACAGCGACCGATAGTCGGTCAGGTACAGGTGCGTCTCGATCCCGTCGTCGATCTGCTCCTGCAGAGCGAGCACGTCGTCCCGGTGCGGCAGCGGCTGTTGGCGGTTCGGCGAGCGCAGCTTGGCCCACCAGACGTAGACGTCATCGTCCTGCGAACGCCGTCCTGAGCCGATCGAGGGATCCTCCTTCCCCAAGCCCTGTCCCGATCCCACCGACGAATCCGCCCAGCCCAGCAGCACCTCGAGGTGCGCGTCCATCGCCGACTCGGCGTACGACGGGTTCCAGACAGTGAGCAGGTGTCGAGTTCGCGACACGGAAAGGCCGGCTCCTCCGCGACGGCGCAGGCCGCGCGGCAGTTTGCACGCGTACGTTATGTCCCCGGTGTGACAACGAGACCGGTGAGATCGGACGGGCGGGACCCCGAGGCGCGCCAAGGAAAGCTCCATGCCAGTCCTGATGGGCCCACCTCAAGCTACTGTGACTCTACAGAATATGTCCTATCGCCTTTGACAAGGAAGCGTCGGGGAGTGCAACGGTGTGTTGCCGCCAGTGTCACGATGCGATGCACTGAGCGGGCACCTTGCGAGCTCGGAGAGAAATGTGTTGTGTGAAGGCCGTTGTCCGTGATGGAGCCCACCTTCTGAGACCTGCAACAACTCCGGGGCGGCCCAGCTAACCGGATGGAAATCGTTCATCGAGTGCCGACAGAAGCTTCCTCTGTTTTCCGCGCATCGGCACTCCCGATCACGGGAAGGATCCGGAGGAGCACTCGAACAGCAGGCCAGACCTTCGTACTGTCATGCTCTCCTCGCGCTACCAGATCCCGCCGGGCCAGGGATAGCTGCCGGGTTTGATGAGGACGATCGGCGTTGCGGCGTCGGCCGGCCTCAAGGTTCCCACGCCCTCGCCGACCCCCTCGAGCGAGATCATGCGCGTCCACCCCAGCCGTTGAATCACCGAAGCAGCCGTCGCTCCGCCTTCGAGCAGAAGCCGCCCGGGCGCGACCGCTCGGGTGACGCTCGCCGCCGCCGCCGCCAACATGGCGAGCAGCTCCTTGGGCGGGATCGGCCGCATCTCCGGCCGATCGCCGATGCCGAGCAGAACGCTCCCGTGCTCCGCCAGTGCCCGCGCGACCGCGGCGGGGTCGTCATGGATATCGAAGGCCGGAATCCCCCGCTCACGGGCTTCGCCTGATCGGGACGGCCAGGCGCCGAGACTGCCGCAGACCAGGAGGGTCGGCGACGGCTCGTGGCCGGGGTTGGGCCGCCGAGCGCCCGCACGGGGGTGTCGTTTCCTGCCGACGTTGGACGGCTCCTCCCATGTGGCCGCCGACAATCGTTCCCGCCCGGCGTTCGACGCCGCCCCACGCGCGATCAGCAGAGCCTCGAAGAACTCCGCGCTGCCGGCGGTGAGCGTATCGGGTCCGACACCGCTCGCCAGCGCGGCGAGGTCGCGCGGATCCTCTACGTCCGGCGTGACGATCCCGTCCGCGGGCTCACCGAGCAGCTCGCGGACGGACGAAGTGGCCCGGGGGTACTCCGGATCCGACGCGAAAAGAGTCTCGTGCAGCGGGACGCCATCGACATGGTAATCGCCCCCGCGGATGGTGCGCCCGCGTCCCGGATTCGCGGTGACCAGCAGGGCACGCTCGAGGCCCGTCGCCCGCAACGCGCTACGGAGCTCGGGGAGGATGTTTCCGCGCAGGACCGAGTCGAACTTCAGGTAGATCCAGGCGGGCCTCGCGGCGAGCACGGCCGAGATCATCCGCTCCATCCCCGCCGCGGCCGACGATGGCGACAGCATCCGACCACCGGTATCGACACAGACCACCTGCGAAGGAACGTCGGGGGTGAAGCGGGTCTGGACCTCGGCGCTCAAGCCGAGGCGTGTCGCCGCGCCCGCCAACTCGGCCGCGCCGCTCAAGTCGTCGGCGATCACGACGATCATGCGGGTCCCCTCAGCGGGACAGCTGGGCCGCCAGCCGCACCGCAGCGAACAGGCTGTTCGGGCTCGCCCGGCCCGTCCACGCGATGTCGAACGCGGTGCCGTGGTCCACGCTCGTGCGCACGACGGGCAGGCCGAGGGTCGTGTTGATGGCGGAATCGAAGGCCAGGACTTTCAGGGGGATGTGCCCCTGGTCGTGGTACATGCAGATGAAGGCATCCCGCGTGCTTCGCCTGGCCGGCAGGAAGGCCGTGTCGGCGGGGAGCGGACCGTCGATGTCGAGGCCGTCGGCCCGGGCGGCGTCGATGGCGGGCTGGATGATCTCTTCCTCCTCCCGTCT
>CAZJEH010000312.1:0-2537 GCA_964544905.1 uncultured Gemmatimonas sp. | reverse complement strand
ACCCCTCGTCGGGACGTGTGCCCGCCAACTCGTTTCAACAGACTTTCCTGCGGCGGGACGTCGACGTAGCGCCAGGCTGTTCATGGTTCCGTGCCAGGGTGTCGGGACGGGGAAAGACCGGTTTTGACACAGCCTCCTGCGCCGGGATGACGATGGTGGTTTCGGTTGCACCCGACGCACCGCGGTTCCGTGCGACGAAGGATCATCGGGCAGTTTTGACACGGCCTCCTGCGCCGGGATGACGTCGGCGGGGAACGGTAGCCGGGTAGACCGTTCACCCATGGCCACCGTCACGGGGCTGGAATCGCCAGTTCTGATACAGCCTCGAATGCCGGGATTCATCCGCATGTGGATGCTCGATACATCGCAACGGCATTTCACACAACGCAATGCAAGCTCCGGCCAGCGGAGAGACCGGGAGGGCTTGCGTGAGTAGCCGATCGCCGGCTAAACCGGACGACCGGCGGCAAGCAACGTCTGGCCGCCGGAGCTCCCCGTCCCGTCGCTACTCCGCCGCAGTCTCCTCCGGCCCGCCGTCACCCTCCTCCGCGGCGACCGCGGCGGGGCTCGCCCCCTCCTCCTCGACGTCGTCGCCGTTCACCAGGCAGGCAACGTCGACGACCGAATCGCCCATGTCCAGATTGATCAACCGAACACCCTGCGTGTTGCGCCCGATGACGCGGATCGCGTCGACGCTCTGCCGGTTGATGATGCCGTTCTTGGTGGCGAGAACGAGCTGGTCCCCCGGATTGACCCGCTTGATGGCCACGACCTTGCCCGTCTTGGGCGTCGTCCGGAGGTTGATCACGCCCTTCCCGCCGCGGCGCTGCTTGCGGTAGTCGTCGAGAGCGGTGCGCTTGCCCATCCCCCGTTCGGACACGACGAGCAGCGTGGCCCCGTCCTTCACCACGACCATGCCGACCACGTAATCGTCGTCGCGCAGGAGGATTCCGCGGACGCCCGTCGCCGGCCGCCCCATCTCGCGGACGTCCGTCTCGCTGAAGCGGATTGCGAGCCCTTCGCGCGTCGCGAGCACGACCTCGCTCTCGCCATCGGTGACCTGGACGTCGATCAGCTCATCGCCCTCGAGGATGTTGATCGCGTTGATGCCCGTCACTCGCGGGTTGCCGTAGGCGGACAGGACCGTCTTCTTCACTACCCCACGGCGTGTCGCGAACATCAGATAGCGGTCGGCCGAGAACTCCCGCACGGGCACGAGCGCGGCGATGCCGTCGTCCGGCGGGAGGTTGACCAGGTTGACGATCGGCTTGCCCCTGCTCGTCCGGGCGCCCGCCGGGATCTCGTAGACCTTCTTCCAGTAGCACCGACCGTTCTTGGTGAAGACCATGAGGTAGTCGTGCGTACTGGCGAGGAAGACGTGCTCTACCCAGTCCTCCTCCTTCGTGCCCATCCCGGCGATCCCTCGCCCGCCGCGTCCCTGCGTCCGGTAGGTGTCGACCGGCATCCGCTTGATGTAGCCGGCATGCGAGACGGTGATGACGACGTCTTCGTCGGGGATCAGGTCCTCGTGCGACAGCTCGCCGCCCTCGCCGAGGATCTGGGTCCGCCGGTCGTCGCCGTACTTGTCCGCGACCTCCTGCAGTTCGTCCTTGATGATCTGGGCACGACGATGGACGTTGGCCAGGATGTCCCGAAGGTCCGCAATCTGCGCCCGGGTGTCGGCCAGCTCGGCCTCGAGGGCCTCGATGGCCAGGCTGGTCAGCTTCGCGAGACGCATATTGAGGACGTCGTCGGACTGCCGCTCCGATAGTCCGAAGCGACTCCGCAGCCGCTCGCCAGCTTCCTCCGTCGTCTCCGATCCGCGGATGATCTGGATGACCTCGTCGATGTTGTCGACGGCGATCTTCCGGCCTTCGAGGACGTGCTCCAGGTCGAGCTTCTGTTTCAGTTCGAACTCGGTCCGGCGGCGCACCACTTCGTGTCGGTGCTCCACGAAGTAGTGCAGCATCTCCTTGAGGTTCAGCACCCGCGGCACGCCCCCCACCAGCGCGAGCATGATCACGCCGAAGGTGCACTGCATCTGCGTATGCTTGAACAGCTGGTTCAGCACGATCTGGGGGATGGCGTCTCGCTTCACGTCGATGACGATGCGCATCCCGTCGCGGTCGGACTCGTCCCGCAGGTCGGCGATCCCCTCGATCTTCCGCTCGCGCGCGAGCTCGGCGATCTGCTCGATGAGCCGCGACTTGTTGACCATGAAGGGGATCTCGGTGACGATGATGGCCTCGCCCCTTCCGCCATCGCGCTCCTCGATCTCGGTCTTCGCCCGCATGAGGATCCGGCCGCGTCCGTTCTGGTACGCGTCGTCGATCCCGTCGCGGCCGTAGATGAAACCGCCGGTGGGGAAATCCGGCCCCCGCACGAACTGGCGGAGGTCGGCGATCTCACAGTCCGGGTTGTCGATGAGGTGGACGCACGCGTCGACCACCTCGCGCAGGTTGTGGGGGGGGATGTTCGTCGCCATCCCCACCGCGATCCCGCTGCTCCCGTTGATCAGCAGGTTGGGCACCTTCGAC
>CAZJEH010000311.1:352-2638 GCA_964544905.1 uncultured Gemmatimonas sp. | reverse complement strand
TACGCCGGCTGCGCCATGGGCCAGCACTGGATGGAGAACGGCGAGCACGCGCTCGCGGTCTACGACGACCTCTCCAAGCAGGCGGAGGCCTATCGCCAGATGTCGCTGCTGCTCCGGCGGCCCCCCGGCCGTGAGGCGTATCCTGGCGACGTATTCTACCTCCACTCCCGCCTGCTCGAGCGCGCGGCCAAGCTGTCCGACGCGATGGGCGGCGGCTCCCTGACCGCGCTTCCGATCGTCGAGACGCAGGCCGGTGACGTGTCGGCGTACATCCCGACGAACGTCATCTCGATCACCGACGGGCAGATCTTCCTGGAGTCGAACCTGTTCTACTCCGGCGTGCGTCCCGCGGTGAACGTCGGCATCTCGGTGTCACGGGTGGGCGGCGCGGCGCAGATCAAGGCGATGAAGCAGGTCGCCGGTAAGCTGAAGGGTGAGCTGGCGCAGTATCGCGAGCTCGAGGCGTTCGCGGCCTTCGGTTCGGAACTGGACGCCGTGACGCAGAGGCAGCTCGCGCGCGGCCAGCGGGCGGTGGAGGTACTCAAGCAGCCGCAATACTCGCCGGTGCCGGTCGAGAACCAGGTCGCGATCATCTACGCGCTGACGAACGGGTACCTCGACGACGTGGAGCCACAGCAGATCGCCTCGTGGGAGCGCGACTTCCACATCTTCATGGGCGCCAACCGTCCGCAGATCCTGGCGAGCATCCGCGACGAGCGGCAGCTCACGAAGGAGAACGAAGAGGCCCTGGTCGCCGCGATCAAGCTCTACAAGGAGCTCTTCGCAGACCCCGAGTCGCCGGTCGGAACCGAGAACTACGCGAATTCGCCGATCCTGCAGGAGACGGAGATGGACCGGCGGATGTCCGAGGAGCAGTTGCGGCTTGCGTCGCGGCCAGAGTCCGGAGCGGCGCAGGCCAGGCAGTCGTACTGACCGGCATCGACCGACCGCGAGATGAGGGTGAGGCCGTTTTCGGTATCGGCCGTCCGGATCTGCCGGTAGGCGAAGGACGAACAACGTTCAACGGATTGTTCCGTGTCTCGAGCACGAGAAATCAAGAGCCGGATACGCACGGTTCAGAACACGCGTAAGATCACGCGGACGATGGAGATGGTCGCCACGTCCAAGCTGAAGCGTGCGCAGGACCGGCTGGGCGCGGCACGACCGTACTCGCAGCGTCTGCGCGAGGTGATCGGCCGGTTGCTGAACCCCGAGCTGGCGCAGAAGTACGCGTTGCTTCGCCAGCCCGAGGAGACACGCAACGCCGCGATCCTCCTCATCACCTCCAACCGGGGTCTGGCGGGAGCGTTCAACGCGAACCTGATCCGGCTCGCCCGGCAGATCCTGGAGGAGCAGAGGAAGGCCGGCGTCCGGACAGAGCTCCACATCGCCGGGCGAAAGGGCATCGCGTTCTTCCGCTTCCTGCGGGAGGAGATCCTGACGGCGCGTACCGACATCGGCGATCGTCCGACGGTCGACGAGGCCAGTTCACTGGTGGAGCCGTTGATGGAGCGCTTCGTCGCCGGCGAACTCGATGCCGTGTACGTCGTCTACGCGAAGTTCAACTCGGCGCTGTCGACGCCCCCTGCCTCCATGCGGATCCTGCCGGTTGAACCGCCGACGGGTGAGGAGCGCGCGAGTACAGACGACTACATCCTCTCGCCCTCTGCGGACGAGATCCTCGAGCGGATCCTTCCGCTGTACGTGCGGAACTCGATCTACACGGCGCTGCTCGAAACATCGGCGGCGGAGCAGGGCGCCCGCCGCACGGCGATGAAGAGCGCGACTGACAACGCGGGCGAGATGCTCCAGACGCTCACGCGGAGCTACAACCGCGCCCGACAGGCGGCGATCACGCAGGAAATCGCGGAGATCGTCGGCGGGGCGGCGGCGCTGGAGTAGGGCAGGGCGGCCGGCGGTACCGCATTGCCGCGGTGCCTCCCGGGTCGCAAGACGAACGGCAGGGACAGAGAACGATTTCACAACACCAGGAGCTTTCGAATATGGCCTCCACTGCACCCGCAAGGGCTTCCGTGTCGATCGACGGCTCGCGCGGCGGGATCGGTCGGGTAGTACAGGTGATCGGTCCGGTCATCGACGCGGAGTTCCCCGAGGGTCAGATCCCCGACATCTACAACGCCCTTCGCCTGCGCCAGCCGGCAACCGACGAGCGAGGTGCGATCGACCTGACACTGGAGGTCCAGCAGCACATCGGCCGGAACATCGTCCGGGCGGTGGCGATGTCCTCGACCGACGGCGTGGTGCGGGGGATGGACGTCGAGGATA
>CAZJEH010000311.1:0-342 GCA_964544905.1 uncultured Gemmatimonas sp. | reverse complement strand
GGTCCCATCTCGGTTCCGGTCGGGTCCGCGGCGCTCGGCAGGATCCTCAACGTCACCGGCGTGCCGGTGGATGAACGGGGCGAGATCCCGGCCAGCGTCGAGCGGTGGCCGATCCACCGTCCGGCTCCGCAGTTCGTCGACCTCGAGCCGAAGACGGAGATCCTCGAGACGGGCATCAAGGTCATCGACCTGCTGACGCCGTACGTGAAGGGCGGAAAGATCGGCCTCTTCGGCGGCGCCGGCGTCGGCAAGACGGTGGTCATCCAGGAGCTCATCCACAACATCGCGAGGGGTCACGGCGGCCGCTCGGTGTTCGCGGGGGTGGGCGAGCGGACCCGTGAG
>CAZJEH010000310.1:0-2646 GCA_964544905.1 uncultured Gemmatimonas sp. | reverse complement strand
AGGAGGGGACACTTCTATCCGCGTCTCGAGGGGACATTATCAACCGCGTACAACACACGTGGTCGGCCCGCCCGGAGCGACCTCACGACCCTCCCTGGGGATCGGCCTGGCTCGCGCAATGAACCTCAACTCATCCCTCGGTGCGAGGGTCGCGCCCGCCCCGGTCCAGAAGCACGGGCGGCCAAGGAAAGCCGTCGGGCCTTCCCGGCCGCCATCGGGCGACGCCGGTACCCCATCGACCGGCGTCGCCGCAGGGTCACGCCGACGCCTGCCGCCGAGCGAGCAGGTTGTCGATCGCGAACGCACCTGGGCCGCTCAGCGCGATCGCGATGGCCGCCGCCAACAGCGTCAACGAGAACTCGTAGCCGTCGGGCAGGAAGAACCCCGCCTCGAGATGGACCAGCACCGTCGCGCCCACCATCACCGCCGCGAGCAGACCCGCGACGATCGGGGTCAGCACGCCGAGCACCAGCGCGAGGCCTCCGAGCAGCTCGATGAACGTCACGGTCGGAGCGGCCAGCGAAGCGAGCGGGATGCCCGCCCCCGCAAACCCTTCGCTCGTTCCCGCCAGTCCATAGACGAACAGCTTCTGCCCCCCGTGCATGATGAAGACGATCCCCACGATCAGGCGCAGCAACGCCAGACCATATCTGCCACCCTTCTCCAAGCTGGTCGTGGTCTTCATGACTCCTCCTGCTGTTTCAAAGCTCGAGTCCTCGCGAACAGGATGCGGGGGGCTTCCCCCCGGCCACCGTCCACCGGCGAGGTCGGCGGCGGTGATACATCCGTAGATAGTTCATATATGAATCACTTTCGCAAAGAAATACCGCTCGTCCGCGGCATCCCCCCTCCTCGATCGTCAGGCGGTGAGGCTCGCCAGCACCATGCTCAGAGCTTCCCGCTCCGCCTCCGTGAGCGATGCGTCGAACTCCGCGCGCAGGCGGCGCATCACCTTCTCACCGTCGTCGGCCCGACTCCGCCCGAGCGGCGTGATCTCCGCGAGCACGACTCGGCGGTCGGTCGGGTCATCGACCCGCCTCACGAGTCCCTCCCGCTCCAGCCGATCCATCTTCTGGGTGATGTTGGAGCGGGCACAGCCCTGCCCATCCGCCAGCTCGCACATCGTCAACGGACGTCGAGCCCGCGACAGCTGAGCGAGCGTCTCGAACATCGAAGGCGAGAGTCCGATCTCCCGCAGCTCCGCTTCGAGCCTGGCTTCCATTTCCCGAGCAACCCGAAGCAGTGTGACCAGCAGCGAGTCCGTCCGCCGATCCTCGAGTATCGATGTTTCGTTCACGGGCTGAAATATAAAGTAGGAGTATCGTCGGTCAAGGACCGCAACGGTCGGGCATCGGCCGCTCCGCTCTCATCCCTCGCGCGGTCTCTCAGAAAGCATCGAACCCGGTGACGTCCTGGCCGATGATCAGCCCGTGGATGTCATGGGTTCCTTCGTAGGTATATACCGACTCGAGGTTGGCCATGTGCCGCATGGCCTGGTATTCGACGAGGATTCCATTCGCGCCGAGCAGCCGGCGTGCATCCCGCGCGACCTCGGTGGCCATCGCGACGTTGGCGCGCTTGGCCAGGGAGACCTGCTGGGGGCGCAGGCGTCCGGCGTCCTTGAGGCGGCCGAGCTGAAGGCAGAGGAGCTGCCCCTGCGTGATGCCTGTGAGCATGTCGGCGAGGCGAACCTGCTGGATCTGCTTGGCTGCGATCGGCGAGCCGAACTGGACGCGATTGGTCGCGTAGCGCAGGGCTTCGTCATAGCACGCCATAGCCGCGCCGACCGCACCCCATGCGATCCCGTACCGGGCTTGCGTCAGGCACATGAGCGGACTCTTCAGGCCGCCGGAGCCGGGCAGGATTGCGTCCGCCGGTACGCGGACGTCCTGCAGGACGAGCTCCGACGTATCCGAAGCGAGCAGGGACAGCTTGCCCTTCTGGTCGCGGGCGGTGAAGCCCGGGGAATCGGTAGGGACGATGAACCCCCGGATGGACGACGCATCGTCGCTGTCGTCCGTCTTCGCCCAGATGATCGCGATGTGGGCCGTCGACCCGTTGGTGATCCACATCTTGGCGCCGTTGATGACCCACTCGTCGCCCTCGCGAACCGCACGGGTGATCATGCCGGCCGGGTTGGAGCCGAAGTCAGGCTCCGTGAGCCCGAAGCAGCCGATCAGCTCTCCGCTGGCCATTCGCGGAAGGTAGGTGCGCTTCTGGTCGTCCGAGCCGAAGGCGTAGATGGGGTACATGCAGAGCGCCCCCTGGACGGAAGCGAACGAGCGAATGCCCGAGTCGCCCCGCTCCAGCTCCTGCATGATCAGGCCGTAGGCGACGTTGTTCAGCCCCGCGCAGCCGTACTCCTCGGGAAGGTTGGCGCCGAACAGGCCCATCTCGGCCATCCGCGGCACCAGCTCCAGGGGAAAGCGACGGTCGATGTAGGCCTGCTGGATGATGGGGATGACGTTGTCATCGACCCACTCGCGCACCGTATCGCGGACCATTCGCTCGTCGTCCTGAAGGAGCGAGTCGAGGTCGAAGTAGTCGACGCCACGGAAGCGCGCCATGGGAAACCGCCTTCACTCGATCGTGTGACCGCCGTCGACTTCGCTTTCGGGGGTTCCCTTGCGGTAGCGGCGATAGTCG
>CAZJEH010000309.1:0-2661 GCA_964544905.1 uncultured Gemmatimonas sp. | reverse complement strand
CGGGCCCGGTGTACCTCGGGTGCAACCGAAACCCACCATCGTCATCCCGGCGCAGCGCCGGGATCCATCCCGCCCGTCGATGCGCGGATGCGTACTCATAGCGTGTTCGCCAAGAACGCAATGCAGGATCGCATCAGCCGAGATCGCATTTGCGTTTTCCCGAGGTGATGGATCGCGGCGTGCGCCGGGATGAATGGTGGTGACGTGGCGAGGGTAGGGCCGTTCTCGGTTCCTTGCCGGCGCAACGGGCCTGAATCAGTGGTTTTGAAACAGCCTCCTCATGCCGGGGGCTCGCAGCTCCGCCGACTCGGGTACGATAACCCCAAGCCCTTGACGGCACAGAGGATGCAGCGGATTTGGTGATCATGCGATTACTGAAATGGGCGCCCCTCTGGCGCCTCGCTGGCGAACGGGTCATCTTTAGCACCGACTCCCCGACCCGCCACAGCCGAGCATCGTCCATGAACGGATTCCGCCGTCTCCTTCCGGCCGCCGTACGTTGGCCTTCCCGCCACAGACTGGTTCACGTGACGTTGGGGGGGGGTTGCCCTGGCCGTCTACCAGCTCATGTGGGACCTGCACCACCTGGCGCCGCAGGGGGCATTCAACTTCGCCATCGTCGATGCGGCCGGGAGTGCCCTGGGGACCATCGCTGCGGCCTTCCTGCTGGTCGGGATCTTCGGACGCGGCGGCATCCACGACATCTTCCTCATTCGGCTGGCGATGATCGGCGTGCTGCTTTACGAGCTGTTCCACCCGATACTCGGCAGCGCGATCGACCCGTGGGACGTTCTCGCGGCGGGGCTTGCCGGCTGGTTCACGGAGCGTCTGTACAAGCGGATCCATCCTGGGGTGGAGTCTCCGCTCATCGTGGCGATCCCGGCCGAAGTGCCATGACGTTTCGGGGGCGCGGTACGCACCGCGCCTCACTCTCTCCGCTCCGTCGAACAGCGGAAACGCCGCGTATCCGTGCCTGCCTGAAGCGAGTCCTGGCAGTCCTGCTCCGTTCGAGCTCGAATTCATCCCGAGCGACCCGTTGCCGCGCAATTCCGCTCATTGCGTCCGTCCTCGGCCTGTGCGGGTGTGACGCCGCTGGCCGAGCTCTTTCGACTCTCGGTGTTTGTGGCGAGGGCGAAGCCGGCGTTCGACAGGTCCCGTCGTCGACGCCGGTCCAATGGACGACGACGCCGGAATTGCGCGAGATCTGGCGCTTCCCGCCGGCCGACGAGGATCCGCTACTGTTTCCGGTGAGCGTCGCCGTTTCGCACGATGGAACCGCGGCCGTTTCCGACGTCGGCAGGGGTGCGATGCTCCTCGATGCTTCCGGGACCTCCCTGGCGGCAGGCACTTACGGCGCGGCCGCGAGCGGTGCGCTGATTGCGCCGGTTGCCGCTGCGTGGGCTGGCGACAGAACCCTGATGGTGTGGGATCTGGAAAGTGGCGACGTGGTCACATCGCCGCCGGGCGGACCGACCAGTCGGCGCAGCGTTCCCCGCGAGTTCCGGGACGCCATCCTCGAAGGGGGCGACCTGATCCGCGTCGCCCTGCGGCTGGATGGCAGCGTGCTGGCCGTCCGCGGGCGAGGGATCGGACGAGGGGCGACGGGACTGGAACTGCGGCGCGAAGAGCTGCTGCTTCAGCTCCCGGACGCCTCGGCGGCGACTACCGTCGTTGCCGACACCGTCGAAACGGTGGAAGGCTGGCCGCGAGGAGGGTCGGTCGCCCTCACCATCGCGAGCAGCCCCGCCGGCGCCCTGGCCGTTGCGGATCCGTCGGGGGCTTACCGGATCCGGCTCACGACGTCGGAGGGAGAAGAGCTGATCCTCTGCCGGGACGAACCCGGCCTCCCGGTCACACCCGCCGAGCTCGGCGAAGAGGCCCCGGCCCGATGGCGCAACCTGGCAACGGCCCTGGCCGCGGCGGGTCCGGTCGAGCACCCCGCCGCCATCGGCCGCCTCTTCTTCGACGCACAGGAACGGCTCTGGGTGCAACGCGAACGCCCCCGCCCCTACGGCGATACCGATCGTCTGCACGGGGTGCCCGGCGCCACCTACGATGTCTTCGCGGCGAACGGAACACTGCTAGGCTCCATCGCCGCCCCGCAGAACGCTCGGTTGCAGACCGCCCTCGGCGACATCGTGTGGTCGCTCGAGTCAGAACCGGACGGAACCTTCCGCATCGCCGCCTATGTGATCGTCGATTGAGTCCACCGGCTCAGCGCGTCGCCTCGACCCGCTGGTGATCGATGCGCAACACCGCGGGCACCTCCAGGACGATCGTGTTCCCGCCGGATCGCAGGTCGACCGGTAGCCGATCCCACGCCCGCGCCGCTTCGCCTCCCGTCGTCCAGAGGACGGACGATAGCGGCTGCCCGTTCACCGTCATCGTCGACGGCTGAACGCCCTCCGCGAGCGCATATCGGACCTCGAGCAGGTAGTCCCCGATGGGGGAGCCTCGAAGCTCCAGCTGATTCGGGCAACTTCGCGCAGGACGAATCCCTCCGGCTCCAGCCCGGTTACCTCGGGTCCGCTCACAGTCAACACGATCCGACGGCTGGCGTTATCACCCGATCGCGCGGGCTCCAGCGCCGTGAACGTGATCCCCGGCTCGTCAGAGCGGCAGCGACGTGCTCGAGCGCGAACGCGATCCGCAGGTTGTCGG
>CAZJEH010000308.1:895-2672 GCA_964544905.1 uncultured Gemmatimonas sp. | reverse complement strand
GGGGGTGGGATCCGAGTGACGTCGGGGTGACACACAGGAGTGGGTTCCACGTTCCTGCTCGTGGAAACATGTCAAATAGCGATGCACGCCGCCGGCAGCGGCAGCTCTACCTCACCACCCACGACCGCGCCATGAACGCAGCTCGCAGGAAGCTGGAAATGTCGATGGGGCTGGGTTTCACCTTCGGGCTGCCCCTGGGGGCGGGCATCGGTGGGGTTCTCGGCGCGGCCTACGGCAACGTCGGCGTCGGTGCTGCTGTCGGCACGGTGGTGGGGATCGCCGCAGGGCTGGGGGTCGGGGCAGCAATCGGCTCTCGGCGGTCCCGGGTCGGGTCACAGCCTCCGCACATCGGGCGGTAGATCCCCCGGCGCCCTCCGAGCCTGGCGCCTGTCGGACCAGCCGGTCATAGGAAGCGGCTCGCCTTTACTGCCGGGTGTCCAGCTTCCTTCCCGGTTGGATACCGAGGGGGAAGGGCCCTTGGCGACGGCCGAGGCTCCGATCCGACATCTCACCGGACCGGAGCCTCTCCATCCCCTCCTAGTACCGAATGTAGATCGGGCGGTTCTCCTCCGCGGACCGATCCGCCGCCACCTGGATCGCCGCGCCCATGAGGGTCGGAGAAGTGTCCTCCAGCGCGATCGTGTTCTCCGAGGTCAACGACGCGCCCGCCCCCGCGCAGGCGACGAGGATCTCCATCGGGCTGTAGATCCCCGCGGTGATGATGTTAGCCACCATGTTGAGGAAGGAGAGCTGCGTCTCGACGCGGGCGACGCCGTTCGGGCACTGACTCGCCGTCTCGACGGTCGACGGGGGGACGAGTCCGGCGAGGAAGGCGTGCGCCCAGGCGTTTCGAACGGTCACGCCGCTGGGTGAGCGACCGGTTTCGATCGTGGCGTGATAGCATCCTGAACAGGCGAGCAGGAGCCCTACGACTGCGACGGTCTTGCGCATGGTGCACTCCTCGGGATCGGGGGCGGCCGCGAGATGGAGAGGTCGAGGTCGCGGCGAAAGGAGGGACTCGCCGCCGGGATCGGCGGCGATCAGAGGATCGTGCTGGGGAGGGGCGGTGTCAAGCGAGTCGTTGGGCCGGGTACGATCCATGGCGCCCGGGACGCCGGCCGCCTGAGGCCGGGGAAGGATCGCCGGGACGCCGACCGGCGGATAAGTCCGTCCACTCGCCGCCGACGAGCGGCATGGCCCGGCGCTTCGAAAAGCTGGAACGGGGAGAATAGTAGAGCCTACCCCACCGGTCATCACTTCCACTAAGCGAGAAGGGCCACCTCGCGGTGGCCCTTCTTACGGCCTTCACTGCATCCGGCTCGCGTCAGTCCTCCACCGCTACCGGTGTGGCGACGCTCTCCCGTTCGGCCTCCTCCTCCTCGACCGGCTCCGTCACCTGGCCGGGGAACTCCACGTCCTGGTAGCGGAACACGCCCGTACCGGCCGGGATGAGGTGCCCGATGATGATGTTCTCCTTCAGGCCGATGAGGTCGTCCCGCGCGCCGCGGATGGCGGCGTCGGTCAGCACCCGCGTCGTCTCCTGGAAGGAGGCAGCGCTGATGAAGCTCTGCGTGGTCAGCGACGCCTTGGTGATGCCGAGCAGCAGCGGCTCCGACCGGGCAGCCCGCTTGCCCTGCTGCAGCGTCCGCTGGTTCACCTCGAGGAAGGTCATGCGATCCACGGTTTCGCCCTCGAGAAGCTCCGTGTCGCCCGGATCGACGATCTTCACCTTCTGCAGCATCTGGCGCACGATCACGCCGATGTGCTTGTCGTTGAT
>CAZJEH010000308.1:0-885 GCA_964544905.1 uncultured Gemmatimonas sp. | reverse complement strand
CACGCGGCCCCTTGATGCGGAGGATGTCGTGCGGGTTGATCGGGCCTTCGCTGAGCCGGTCACCGGCGCGCACCAGGTCGCCCTCATGGACGCGCAGGTGCTTGCCGACCGGAATCTCGTACACGCGCTCGGGACCCGTCTCCGGGATGATGATGACCTCGCGCTTGCCCCGCTTGATGTCCCCGAAGCGCACGGAGCCGTCGACCTCGGTGATCACCGCGGGCTCCTTCGGCCGACGCGCCTCGAACAGCTCGGCGACGCGCGGCAGACCGCCCGTGATGTCGCGGGTCTTGTAGGCCTCGCGCGCGATCTTCGCCAGCGTGGTACCCGGCGTGATCTCCTCGCCGTCCCGGACCGTCAGCTGCGCACCGACCGGCACGATGAACTCGCGGAGCTTCTGCCCCGTCTTCGGGTCCTGGATCTCGATCATCGGGTGGAGCTTCTTGGCCCTGTCCTCGATGATGACGAGCTGCCGACGGCCGGTCGACTCGTCCAGCTCCTCGCGCATCGTCTCTTCGTCGACGATGTCGATGAACCGCACAACGCCGCCGAAGTCCGCGACGATCGGCTCCGAGTACGGATCCCAGCTGAACAGGAGGTCACCGACCTCCACGGCCTGGCCGTCCTTGATCGCCAGCGTAGCCCCGTAGGGCACCGCCAGCCGTGACCGGATGACGCCGTCGCCCACCCGCATGAGGATCTCGCCCTCGCGGGAGGTGACGATGAACGACCCGTCCGGCGTCTCGACCGTGGTGATACGCTCGAACTCGGCCGTACCGGCGACCTTGCTGCGCCGCTGCGTCTGCGCCGCGATGCGGGCGGCCGTACCACCGATGTGGAACGTCCGCATCGTCAGCTGCGTGCCCGGCTCGCCGATCGACTGCG
>CAZJEH010000307.1:0-2683 GCA_964544905.1 uncultured Gemmatimonas sp. | reverse complement strand
AGCCATCCTCCCACGCCATCTCGACCCGGCGGTCAGCGCGACGGTCGGTGACTTGCGGATCGCGATCCCCGAGGAACGGCGACGGCGCCTGCGCATCTGGCTCTGGTCCGTGGCTGTGACGACCTTCGCCGTCCTTGTCGTGGGCGGAATCACCCGGCTGACGCTGTCAGGCCTGTCGATCGTCAGTTGGGATCCGATCATGGGGGTGATCCCGCCGCTGACGGAGGAGCAGTGGGAGCGTGCCTTCGCCGCCTACCAGGCGACACCCGACCACCAGTGGCGGTCGGGGATGAACCTCGCCGACTTCCGGTTCATCTACTTCTGGGAGTACGTGCACCGGCTCCTCGCGAGGCTCGTAGGGATGGTCTTCCTGATACCGTTCCTGGTCTTCTGGATCCGCGGCTGGTTCAACGCGCCGCTCTTCCGGCGAGCGCTGGTGCTGTTCGCGCTGGGCGCGATGCAGGGGTTGATGGGATGGCTGATGGTCGCAAGCGGCCTGGTGGATCGCCCGAGTGTGAGTCACTACCGTCTCGCGGCCCACCTGACGCTCGCGTTCCTGATCTTCGGCTGGTCCGTGTGGCTGGCGCGGGAGCTGGCGATCGGATCACGGCGCGCGTCGATGCCCGCCTCCGATCGCCGTCTGATCCTGCGCGGCCTGGGCGGCGTCGGGGTCCTCCTGTCGGCGCAGATCGTCTGGGGTGCGTTCGTCGCGGGTCTGCGGGCCGGTAAGTACTACCCGACGTTCCCGCTGATGGGTGGGCGCCTGGTCCCGCGCGAGCTCTTCTGGCTGGATCCGGAGCTGGCGAACTTCGTCGCCAACCCGATCGCGGTGCAGTGGGTGCACCGGGTGATGGGTACCGTGCTGGCGCTGGCCGTCGTCGGGTTCGTGGTCGCGGCACGCCGGCGGCTCCGGGACGCCACCTCGCGCCGCTACGCTCACGCCCTGCTGGGGCTGATCGCGACGCAGTACCTGCTGGGCGTCCTGACGCTCGTCTTCGTCGTTCCCGTACCCCTCGGAGTCGCGCACCAGGCGACGGCGATGGTGCTGTTCGCCGTCTGGCTGAGTTGGTTGCACCACACCGCGCGCGCGGCCGATCCAGGGCACCCGCAGTCTCTACCGACGCACGGACTCGCCGTCGCGGCGGCGCCGGCGGCCGGACCGCAGGCTCACTGAAAGGAGGATGGCATGCCGGTAGATGCTCGTCATCCGTCGTTCGCCGCCCACCGGCCCGGGTACGGCACTCGGCCCGGCCGACCCGACCTGGCCACCGTCGACTTCGCGCAGTCGCCCTACATCGTGATCTGGGAGACGACGCGTGCCTGCGACCTCGCCTGCAAGCACTGCCGGGCCAACGCGGTGACCGACCGCCACCCGCTGGAGCTCAGCACGGCTGCCGCGAAGCGGATGATGGACGACGTGCGGCGTTTCGGCAGACCCCTCTTCGTGCTGACCGGGGGCGATCCGCTGAAGCGGCCGGACATCGTCGAGCTGGTGGAGTACGGGACGTCGATCGGCCTGCGGATGGCAATGACGCCCTCCGGAACTCCGCTGATGACGGAAGACGTTCTCCGGGAGCTACGCGACGCCGGCCTGTGCCGTCTCGCCGTCAGCCTCGACGGGTCGACAGCGGCGATCCACGACGCATTCCGCGGCGTCGACGGTTCCTACGAATGGACCATCCGGATGCTCCACGCGGCGCGCGGGCTCGGGCTCACGACGCAGGTCAATACGACCGTGAGCCGCTACAACATCGACGACTTCGACGCGCTCTGCGAGCTGATGACCGATCTCGGCATCACCCTCTGGAGCGTCTTCTTTCTCGTGCCGACGGGGCGCGCCAACCCGAACGACGTCGCCAGCGCCGACGAGTTCGAGCGGGTGTTCAACCGGATGTACGACCTGTCCAAGGTCGCGCCGTTCGATATCAAGAGCACCGCGGCGCCCCAGTATCGGCGGGTGATCCTGCAGCGACAGGTGGCGGAACGACGGGCGGGGGAGCGAACCGAGGCTCCCGAGCCGATGACCGCCGGGATCGGGTTCTCCCTCAAGGATGGCGTCGGCCGCTCGAAGGGCGTGAACGACGGCGACGGATTCGTCTTCATCAGCCACCTCGGGGCGATCTATCCCTCGGGTTTCCTTCCGGTGGCCGTCGGCAACGTCCGCAAGCACGACATCGTCGAGGTCTATCGAAACGCTCCGCTGTTCCGGGCTCTGCGGGATCGCGAACAGCTGAAGGGCAAGTGCGGGGTCTGCGAGTACCGTGACGTTTGCGGCGGGAGCCGGGCCCGCGCGTACGCTGTCACCGGTGACGTGCACGAGTCCGATCCCTACTGCGCGCACGTGCCGACGAAGTACCGTCGGATGGTTGAGCGGGGGGAGGCGGAGCCGGTTGAGGAGTACTTCGCGCGGCGGATGAAGCGCTAGGGCGACAGGGATTCGAACCGCGTCGTCGCCATCGAGCGCTTCCCAGTGGGGTTGTGTAATGGCGGACTCAACTGTTCCGTCGTAACGACAGGGGATCGGCGCAGCGGATCCTGGGATTCTGAGAATGTGTCGAAGACGAGTTGCCGGTAGCACGTCTCCGTGGGGAGTCGCGGTAGCACGGTCAATCGGCGGCGACTCCCCACGGGCCCGGTGTACCTCGGGTGCAACCGAAAACCACCAACGTCATCCCGGCGCAGG
>CAZJEH010000306.1:0-2730 GCA_964544905.1 uncultured Gemmatimonas sp. | reverse complement strand
CGGCCGTCGGCGCCGTTCTTTTCGGGCAGGTTTGAAGTGCAGACCACGTGGCGCGCGCACCTGGCGTGGGTGCTCTTCGCCGGGTGTGCGACGCTGGCCCTGCTGCTGGCGGTCGCCCTCTCCGGCGGCGTCGCGGGGGGGTGGACCACCGGTGTCGCCTGGCTTCTCGTCGCGCTGAGCGCGGCGGGTGCGGCGGCGGGGTTCAGCCATACGCGACGCCAGGAGCGCTTTCGCAGGAACCTCACCACGGGCCTGACCCACCACCTGCGCACTTCCCTCGCGCACGTCCGCGCCTACAACGAGATGCTCCTGCTGGGCAGGGAATCGTCCGAGGACGAGCGACAGGCGTGGTTGGAGATCGTCGGCAGAGAAGCGGAGCGGCTCGGCTGCGCCATCGAGAACGTGTTGCTCATCCTCAGGGCGGATCGGGATCTCACCTATGCGGTTCGACGCCCCGTCGACCTGGCGGCGCTCCTGGAGGATGTCGGCTGCGGTTGGCGGAACGGCGACGGGTCTCCGGTCGAGTTCGAATCCCTGGCGGCGCCGGCCATCGTCGACGGCGACGAAGCCGCCCTCAGACACGCCATCAACAATCTCTTCGATAGCCTCACCGCTCTGTCCCCTCAGGAGGGGCGCATCTCGGTATCCCTCCATACCGCCGCCGGCCATGCGAGCGTCGAGCTGAAGCTCCTCCCGTCCGATGACCGCGCGGTACCAACGGGCGCGACCGGCAACCCTCCCAGGGCGCGGCAGGAGCCAGACGAGGGCTCCAGTTTCGGACTCGAAGCGGCCGTGGCGGATCGTATCTTCCGCGCCCACGGGGGGAAGTCGGTCTACTCACCGATCAACGGTCGCTTCGGGTTCAGGTTCGAGCTACCGCTGGCGAGTCCCACGAGTCAGTAACACCAACTCCAACATTCGCGCGAAGCCGCGACGCCGCGAGGCGATCTGCCGTTTCGCAGCGACGCCCTGCCGCGATCGCTTCTTTCGGGCGAGTGTCTTCACAAAACCGGCCTCAGGCGCGGAATGATTGACTCCGCTGGCCATCCCCCCTCTCTTATCTTTCTACGAGCACCGGATCTCGGGCAGCTGTCCCGTATCGCCGCATCGGAGAGTTCTGCTCGCGGCGGAGCTGTGGTGCCTCGTCCAATCGATATCTCCTCATGCACGGCACTAGCCTGGAGGTGCGAATGTCTTCGGTGCTCAGAAATGGTCTGCTGCTCCTGATGGGTACCGCGATGGCCGCGTGCGGCGGGCAGGTGGGCGGGAACGGTGCCGGCGCGACCGCGTTCGTCGGTGCCCGCTTGATCGACGGGACCGGTGCGGCGCCGGTCGAAAACTCCGTCATCATCGTTCGGGATGGCGTCATCGAAGCAGTCGGTCCGGCGGAAACGGTCGAGGTTCCCTCGGGCGCCACCGTCGTCGACGTCGCGGGCCGGACGATCGTGCCCGGCTTCATCAACGCGCACGGCCACGTGGGTCAGGTGCGCGGGCTCCAGTCGGGCCAGTACTCGCGCGAGAACGTGCTCGACCAGCTCGGCCTCTACGCCCGGTACGGCATCACCACCGTGGTCAGCCTCGGCGATGATGAGGAGGAAGGCGTCGCCGTGCGCGATGAGCAGGACAGCCCGAGTCTCGACCGTGCCCGCCTTTACGTCGCCGGTCCGGTGCTTACCGCGCAAACGCCGGAGCAGGCGGTCGAAGCGGTGCGGCGGGTTGCGGATATGGGGGTCGACTGGGCCAAGATCCGTGTCGACAGCAACCTCGGACAGTCGCCGAAGATGGCGCCCGAGGTCTACCGGGCGATCATCGAGGAGTCGCACCGGCTCGGCATCCCGGTCGCCGCTCATATCATCGAGCTTGAAGACGCCAAGGCGCTCGTCGCAGCCGGCATCGACCTCATCGCTCACAGCGTGCGCGACGTCCCCGTCGACGACGAGCTCATCGCGATGATGCGGGAGCGCCGCATCTGCCTGTCGCCGACCCTCACCCGCGAGGTATCCACCTTCGTCTACGGGTCGCGGCCGGACTTCTTCGATGACCCGTTCTTCCTGCGCGAGGCTGATCCGGCTGTGCTCCAGGAGCTGCAGGATCCCGAACGGCAGCGTCGCACCCGGGAGAGCCGGAGCGCCCAGTACTGGCAGGCTCAGCTCCCCCTGGCGATGCAGAACCTGAAGGCTCTGTCCGATGCGGGTGTCGGGATCGCGATGGGAACGGACTCTGGTGTCGCCACCCGCTTCCAGGGCTACTTCGAGCACATGGAGATGTGGATGATGGCGGACGCGGGAATGAGCCCGATGGACATCATCGTTTCGGCCACCGGCGGGGCGGCCCGCTGCATGGGACTCGATCTGGAGATCGGCACGCTCGAGGCGGGGAAGCGGGCGGACCTCGTGGTCCTCGAAGCCAACCCGCTGGACGACATCCGGAACACGCGGACGATAGAATCCGTGTGGATCAACGGGAACCGCGTGCCGCAGCGCGACGTTTGACGGAACCGGCGGCCGGGGTCAGCGCAGAGGCAACTCCGTCTGCGCCTCCGGCCGCCCCACTCCCTGCTCCAGGTCGAGCAGCCACTTCTTCCGCCACAATCCCCCGCCGTATCCCGTCAGCGACCCGTTCGCGCCGATGACCCTGTGACAGGGGATGACGATCGCGATGCGGTTGTCGCCGTTGGCCCGAGCGACGGCGCGGACGGCCTCGGGTTCGCCGATCATCCGCGCCTGCTGA
>CAZJEH010000305.1:0-2748 GCA_964544905.1 uncultured Gemmatimonas sp. | reverse complement strand
GAGAAGCACAACGAGGCCAACGGGGAGGGGAACCGGGACGGCGAGAACCACAACCTCAGCTACAACTTCGGCGTAGAGGGGCCGACCGACGATCCCGAGATCAACCGCCAGCGCGAGAAGCAGAAGAGAAACTTCCTCGTGACCCTGCTCCTTTCGCAGGGGGTTCCCATGATCTGCGGGGGCGACGAGATGGGCCGCACGCAGTATGGGAACAACAATGCCTACTCCCAGGACAACGAGATCTCCTGGATCAACTGGCAGCCGGACGAGCGCGGACAGCAACTGCTCGAGTTCACCCGCCGTGTCGTCGCCCTCCGGCGGAAGCACCCCGTCTTCCACCGGCGTCACTTCTTCCAGGGACGGAGGATCCGGGGGTCGGAGCTGGAGGACATCACCTGGCTGCGGCCGGACGGCGAGGAAATGACCGAGCAGGAGTGGCACAGCGGAATCCCGTCGTTCGGTATGCGGCTCGGGGGCGACGCGATGCTGGAGTGGGACGAGCGCGGGGAACGCGTGGTCGACGACACGTTCCTCCTCCTTTTCAACGGCGCGACGGGTGACGTGGAGTTTTCTCTTCCTCGCGCTGATCCGGCGCTGGACTGGGAGGTGGTGCTGTCGACCTCCGATCCCTCGCTCGAGAGCTTCCCGACCGCGCTGCACTCATCCTCGCGGCTGCAGCTGGAGGGCCGCTCGATCGTGATCCTGCGTCGTCTTGACAGCAGGAAAGCCGGGGAAGGGGGAGCATGATGCATTCGAACGGGGTGATCGCCGGCCTGTGGGTGAAGCGGGCGCATCGCGGGCCGATGGATCCGGCGGAGAGCGTCCGTCTGGTGGCGGGGCGGGGGATCGAAGGCAACGCCGACCAGGGGCGTCGCCGACAGGTGACCCTGATCGCCGAGGAGGCGTGGAACGAGATGATGGATGAGATGTCGGCGGACGTGGATCCCTCCGCCAGGCGCGCGAACATCCTCCTCCGCGGCGTCGACCTCGCCTACACGCGCGGGAGGGTCCTGAGGCTCGGTGGCTGCCGGTTGCGGATCGCCGGGGAGACGCGGCCCTGCGAGCGCATGGACGAGGCGCTGCCCGGCTTGCGACACGCCATGGACCCATATTGGCGCGGCGGCGTCTTCGCCGAAGTGCTCGACGACGGGACCGTCGCGATCGGAGATCCGGTCGAGTGGGTGGACGAACCCGTTACGGAAACTGAGGACCGGCCGTCTCACCACGAGGATCGAGCGTCCGCACGAACCTGACGTAGGTCGTCGCCGATCCGGCTGCGGTGTAAAGGCTCTCGTACACGGCCAGACGATCGGGCAGATGCTCGACGAGGATTACCGACGCCGGCGAGTCGCCGTCCGGCTGCGCCACGCGCATGGTGAGCGTGCCGAGTTGCAGGCGCCGGGCGTAGAGGTAGGTTCGGTCGCCGTCGGGCATTTCGATGTAGACCTGCCACGGCTGTCCGTCGTCCCAGGCAGGACGACCTCGCACCATCTCCACCCTCGCGGTCAGTACTACCCGCTCCGGCTCGCCGTCCCCGGAAAGGTCGGCTTCGGCCGTCTGGCTGTAGCCCCAACCCTCCTCGCCGGCGATCGCCGGGGCGATGGTCGGATCGACGAGGTCTGTCGCGACCGAGTCGGCAGCCGCGCCTGAAACGGACTCCGCGGGGACGGCATCGGGCGGCGAGTTGCCCGAGTTCTCAGCTCGGCCGTCGCCGGACGGATCCCCCACGCAGGATGCGGTGGCCAGGAGGATGGCCGTGGTGATGGATCGTAGCCTCATGGCCGCGCCGTTGCGCAGGTTCCGTGCTCCCCCGGTGTCGGGGGATCCTCACCGCGACCCCACATCATCGCTCACTTCTCCGAGCAGGGCGAGCACCGCCTCCAGCATGGCCGCCTGTTGCTCCTCCCTCGAGATCGTCGCGCGTCCGTCACCGAGTTGGAAGCCGTAGTCCCCGAACTGGGCGTGATTGCCTCCCTTTATCTCCAGAAATGTGGTCGTAGGGGGCAGGTTGGCGGCGTAGTGACGGATCTCCTCCGGATCGGCGAGGCGGTCGCGGCTACCCGTCACCTTCAGGACGCGGATGCCCGTGTTCGCCAGGCTGAACTCGCGAGGGTGGGAGGATGCCACGAGTAGCAGCCCATTGAGAGATTCGGGATGCGAACGGGCGAGTTCCGCGGCGATCAGCGCTCCCTTCGAATGTCCTCCGACGACCCACGCGAGCTGCGGCCGGCCTCGCATGACATCGAGGGCCCGGTCGACTGCCTCCTGCTGGTGGGCCGCTGTCGGGGCCAGGCGAAACGGTAGTGGAACGATCGCCGCGACGTAGCCCCGATCCGCGATCGCTCGCATCGGAACGGAATACGCCACCGGATCGACGAGGGCGCCGGAGAAGAATACGAGTCCAGCACTCCGACCCTCCCGCACCGGCTCGAAGACGATGGCTTCCCCGGTGCGCGTTACCCTGACGTTGGGGCTCGAGACCAGCGCCGCTTCGGCCTCGTCAGACGCGCCGAGCGCGATTACCAGGTAGGGAACTCCCAGGATCCAGACGAGGAGCCCCGCCCCCACCCAGATCCGCTTGATGGTTCGAAGCGCGGTCCTCACGCGCTTCCCCGACCGCCGCCTACCCAAGCATTCCGGCGATGGAGACTGTGTCAAAGCTGCCCGATGGTCCTTCGTCGGTGCGTCGGGTACAACCGAAACCACCATCGTCATCCCGGCGCAGGAGACTGTGTCAAAACTCGCGGC
>CAZJEH010000304.1:0-2749 GCA_964544905.1 uncultured Gemmatimonas sp. | reverse complement strand
GTAGCGGTGGCCGGGAGGGATCCGTGCCGAGCCGAAGATGGCGATCGCCGGGCCCATCTTCGCCAGGGTATCGAAGCCCTCCACGAACTCGCCCATGATGCGGAAGACCCGCCAAGGATCGGATTCGGTGAAGTTGGCGGGCTCCGTCTGGGATCGGAGCAGCTGCTCGTCCTCGGTGGGCGCTGCGATTCGGGTGGAGACGTTCAGCTCGCCGCCGGTTGAGGACTGGTCTCGCGCCGTCAAGGATTCCGTCGCACGGTACAGGGTAAAGATGAGATCACCGGCAGCGCCGGATCTGGGCGGAAGATAGGCCGGGAAGGCTGGCCGTGCGAGGCCCGGAGCCGCCCGCAGGGCAGCTCGCCGGAGCGCGGGACCGATCGCGATCGCTTGCCGGCGCCGGTGACCCCGTCCGCAAGATATCAAGGGTGCGGAAACTGCCTGCTCAGGCGCCGTCGCCGGCGTAACATCCGCGAGTCGCGGAGGTGGTGGCATCCCACCGCTTGTGCGATCCGCCGGGGACCGCACATTCCCCGTCTTGGCGATGACCAGAACCGGAGGAACCACGTGAAGATTCCGATGGCGTTCGTCGCGGACGAGGCGAACGTGTCCCAGGAAGGAAAGCTGAACGCTCTGGGGGTTTTCGATCGGATCATCGGCGCGAGTTTCCCGATGATTCATCCCCGGATGGTCTTCGTGTTCCGTGTGGAGGCCCGGTACGGAGATGGCGGCAAGCGTGTCCCGGTGCACGTGCGCCTGATGAACGACGACGGGGACTCGATCTTCGAGGTGGGCGGGGAGATCATGGCGCCCGACGTGGCGCCGGGCGACTTCGCGACGGCTCACCAGGTGTTCGCGCTCAACGGGATCGAGTTCCGATCGCCGGGGATGTACAAGTTCGTGGTGCGGCTGGGAGACCTGCCGCCACACGAGACGCCTCTTGCAGTGGTCCAGGGGCCATGGACCGGGGGAGGGAACTGACGTGGGCTGCGTGCAGTCCGCCTCCCGGCGGGTGCGATGCATTCTTCGCGGAAGTAGCGAGAGGGGGATTCGATGATCCGGACAGGACGTCTCATTCTGGCGGCGCACTTCGCCGTGCTCCTGACCGCGGCGGGCTGTGAGCCCAGCGGATCCGTGAATGCCGGCGATCAGGCTGGAGGGGAGGATGTCGCCACGGCCGCCCCTGATGGCCGGCCCGCGTGCGACCCGGACAATGGCGGACTGACGCTGCCGACCGGCTTCTGTGCCCTGGTGGTGCATGAGGGCGTCGGGCCAGCCAGACACCTCGTCGTCGACGACGATGGAGACATCTACGTCGCCCTCCGGGAGGCGGCAGGCCAGTCGTCGAACGGGATCGTCGCGCTGCGCGATACGAACGGCGACGGGAGAGCCGATGTCGTCGAGCGATTCGGCGAGTATCGCGGCAACGGAATCGAAATCGTCGGGGACTACCTGTACTTCGCCACCGATACGTCGGTGGTCCGATACCGACTCCCCACGGGCGGTCCGCTGGTCCCCGCCGGCGCCGCGGAGATGGTGATCTCGGGATTCCTCCGGCAGCAGACCCACGCGACGAAATCTCTCGCCTACGGGAACGGCAACCTGTGGGTAGGCGTCGGTGCTCCCTCGAACGCCTGCGGCGGGCGCACGGACCGGCAGGCGGGCGCCCGTGGCCAGGATCCCTGCCCGGAACTGGAACGGCAGGCCGGCGTGTGGCGCTTCGACCCGGACAGCGTCGGTCAGCAGCAAGCCGACGGCGAGCGCTGGGCATGGGGGATCCGCAACTCCGTCGCGCTGGCCTTCAACCCGTCCGACGGCGAAGTCTGGGTCGTCCAGCACGGGCGGGACCAGCTCGACCTCGTCTCCAACGGCCGTTACGACGCCGAAGACAACGCGACGCGGCCCGCGGAGGAGATGCTCCGCCTCCAGCGAGGTACCGCGTACAGTTGGCCCTACTGCTTCTACGACCTCGAGACGAACCAGCGGTTGGTCGCCCCTGAATATGAATCGACCGACTGGGCGAACCGATGCGGAGAGTTCCCCGAGCCGGTGGCGGTATTCGGCGCTCATTGGGCACCGAACGACCTTCTCTTCTACACCGGCGAGCAGTTCCCCGAGCGGTACCGGGGCGGGGCGTTCATCGCCTTTCACGGGTCCTGGAACCGCGCTCCGTTGCCGCAGGCCGGCTATTCGGTCGTTTTCCAGCCGTTGTCCGGTTCGACGGCGGCGGGCGACTACGAGATTTTCGCCGACGGGTTCGCGGGCGAGTCGCCTGTCAGCAGCCCTGGCGCGGCGGAGCACCGGCCGACGGGGCTCGCGCAGGGGCCGGACGGATCGCTGTACATCTCCGACTCTGTTGAGGGAACGATCTGGCGGGTGATGGCGGTGGAGTGAGGACGCGTGGTGGCTCATGTAGTCACGGGCCACCACGCATGCGGTGACGTGGAAGGGCAGGACGAGGAGGTTGCCCGAAGCGTCCAACCCTTCGCCCGTCGTCCCGGCGCAGGCCGGGATCCATTATTTGCAAGAACGCAAGTGCGCGCGCGGCTGAGGAGAGCCTGCATTACGTTCGTGTGACGCGGCTTAGAAGCACCCATCGACGCATCGACACGGATGGATTCCGGCTTTTTAGGCCGTGTCAAAACTGCTCGATGGTCCTTCGTCGCACGGGCCCGGTGTCGTCGGGCGCACCGAAACCCACCATCGTCATCCCGGCGCAGGAGACTGTGTCAAAACTCGCGGCGGCGGCTAG
>CAZJEH010000303.1:2273-2758 GCA_964544905.1 uncultured Gemmatimonas sp. | reverse complement strand
ATCACGCGCTTCTCACCCCGTGCGTTCATCTCCTCGATCTTCTCGAGCAGGCTGGCCTCGACGTACGGGCCTTTCTTCAGGCTTCTTGGCATCTTCGATGGTGGTTGCCGGTTACCGCGAACCCGCGCCTCTATTCAACCGAACGGATCACGACAGCGTCGACTTGCCCCGCTTGCGGCCGCGAACGATCAGCTTCGACGAGGCCTTCTTGCTCCTCCGCGTCTTCACGCCATCCTTCAGGCCCCACGGGGAGACCGGGTGGCGGCCGCCGGAGCTGCGACCCTCACCGCCGCCGAGCGGGTGATCGACGGGGTTCATCACGACGCCACGAACCTTGGGCCGCCGACCGCGCCAGCGGTTCGCTCCCGCCTTGCCGATCGACCGCTTGCTGTGCTCTACGTTGCCGACCTGGCCGACGGTCGCCATGCACTCGCGGCGGACCATCCGCATCTCACTGGACGGCATGCGCAGCGGCCGTATCGAGA
>CAZJEH010000303.1:0-2263 GCA_964544905.1 uncultured Gemmatimonas sp. | reverse complement strand
ACGTAGTCGCCTTCCTTCGCGACGACCTGGACACCGGCGCCCGCCGACCGCGCCATCTTGCCGCCCCGGCCGGGTACCAGCTCGATGTTGTGCACCGTCGTGCCGAGCGGGATCTCCGCCAGCGGCAGCGCGTTCCCGGGACGGACGTCCGAACCCGGGCCCGACACGACCGTCTGCCCGACCTCGACCCCCAGCGGGTGGAGGATGTACCGTCGCTCCCCGTCCTGGAACTCGATCAGCGCGATGTTGGCGCTCCGGTTGGGATCGTACTCGATCGCGATGACCTCGGCCGGCGCGCCGAACCTGCTCCGGCGGAAGTCGATGATCCTGTACTTGCGCTTGTGCCGCCCACCGCGCCGGCGCATGGTCACATGGCCGTGGTGGTTGCGCCCGCCCTTCTCGGGGAGTGCCTCCACCAGGGACTTCTCCGGGCCCACACGGGTGATCTCGGCGAAATCGCTGCCGGCTCGGAATCGCGTCCCCGGCGTGACCGGCTTGAACTGCCTGATCGCCATCGTCAGACTCCTTCGAAGATCTCGATGCTGTCGCCCTCGCGTAGCCGCACGACAGCCTTCTTCCACGCGGGACGCCTGCCGAGGAACCGGCCGAGCCGCCGCTCCTTGCCCCGATATTGCATCGTCTTCACGTCGCGCACCTTGACGTTGAACAGCGCCTCGATCGCCCGAGCGATCTGAATCTTGTTGGCGTCGCGTGCGACGATGAACGAGTACACGCCGAACCTGTCATGCTGATTGGTGGACTTCTCCGTCAGCATGGGCCGCACGATCACGTCGTAAACGTTAGCCATTGTCCTCGCCCTCCGTGACCGCGGCGCCATTGAGCGCATCGGCCTCGATCAGTAGCTCCCCACAGGCCATGACGTCGTACGCGGAAGCCTCGCGATAGGGCATGACCTTCACGCCCGGGATGTTGCGCGCCGAGAGGTAGACGGTCGAATTGATGCCGTTCGTCAGGATCAGGACCTTCCGGTCGGCCAGCCCGATCTTCTCGAGGAGCTGGGCGATCTCACGGGTCTTTGGTCCCTCCCGCTCGAACCGCTCGATCACCGAGACCTGGTCGTTGAGGGCGCGGGTGTTGAACGCTGAGCGACGCGCGAGGAGGCGGACCTTCCGCGGAACGTCCTGGTGGTAGCTGCGCGGCTGCGGACCGAACACCGTGCCGCCGCCCTTCCAGTGCGGAGCACGGATGGATCCCTGGCGCGCCCGCCCGGTTCCCTTCTGCCGCCAGATCTTCCGATTGCCACCCGCCACCATACCGCGCGTCCTGGTCGCGGCCGTGCCCTGGCGCTGGTTGGCGAGGTAGGCCTTCACCGCCTGGTGAAGCGCGGCCTCGTTCACCACGCCGTCGAACGGATCGGCGGGCAGCTCGAGAGCCTTGCCCGGCTCCCCCTTCGCACTGAAAAACTTTGCGGTCAGCATGATCGATGACAGTTCAGAGTTACGAGTCGTGAGCCTCGGAAGAACTCGTAACCGCGCCGGCACTCAAACTCGAAACCCGAAACTCGCTCACTGCTTCACGATGTAGACGTAGCCGTTCACCGGGCCCGGCACCGCGCCGCGGATGTAGATCAGGTTTCTCTCGGGATCCACCTTCGCGACCTGCAGGTTGCGGATCGTCCGCTGGGCATCGCCCATGTGGCCAGGCAAACGCTTCCCCTTGATCACCCGGGACGGGTTGGTCCCCGCGCCGATCGATCCCGGCGCCCGATGGATCCGCGTCGCGCCGTGCGAGGCCCGTCCACCACCGAAGCCGTGCCGCTTGACGACGCCGGCGAACCCGCGCCCCTTCGTGCGGCCCGTCACCTTCACGCGCGTCCCCACCTCGAACGCATCCACGGTGACCCTGTCGCCCACGGACGGTGCCTCGCCCTCCGCGACGCGGAACTCGTGAAGCACAGCCGGCGCGGCCTCGAGACCGGCCACGGCCGCGTGCCCGCGCTCCGCACGGGTCGACCGGCTCTCCTTCTTCGCGCCGAAGCCGAGCTGAACCGCCTGATAGCCGTCCTTCTCCGTCGTGCGTACCTGCACGACCGGGCAGGGACCCGCCTCGACGACCGTCACGGGCACGACCGCCCCGGAGTCCTCGAAGATCTGGGTCATCCCCAGCTTCCGTCCGATGATTCCCGTCATGGCGTCGTCCCTCTCAGTCGACCTTGATCTCGACGTCCACACCCGCAGGGAGGTCGAGCTTCGTCAATGCATCGACGGTCTGTGGCCGGGAGTCGAGGATGTCGATCACCCGC
>CAZJEH010000302.1:0-2788 GCA_964544905.1 uncultured Gemmatimonas sp. | reverse complement strand
GTGGGTCATGATGGACCTCGTTGGCTTAACCCACAAGAAACGCTACGCTACCCACGAACTCCCAGAAGACTGGCAGGGCTACTCAGTCGATGAGATAGCCACGATAAAGACAGGCCCATTCGGCACCCTTCTTAAAGCCAGTGAGTATTCCAGGATCGACGGGATTCCACTCATCTCCGTTCGCGAGGTGCGGGAGGGATTCCTACAGGTAGATCAGGAAACACCACTGGTGCCGCATTCTGTTGTTCGTCGGATGCCCGAGTACCTCTTGAGGCACGGGGATATCGTATTCGGGCGGAAGGGAGCCGTTGACCGGTCGGCCCTGGTACAGCCAAGCCAAGATGGGTGGTTTCTCGGGTCCGACGGCATCCGGCTCCGCGTTATGGAGCCCCATGACTCAGCGTTCGTAGCCTATTACTTCCAGCGCAAGGAGGTTCAGGATTGGTTGCTTCAGCAATCAACAGGGACCACGATGGCAACGCTAAACCAGGGCGTACTACGCCGCGTGCCGGTTGGCCTGCCTCCGCCCGAGGAGCAACGCGCCATCGCCGCCGCGCTGTCCGAGGTGGACGACCTCGTCGCCGCGCTGGACGCGCTGATCGAGAAGAAGCGGGCCGTCAAGACCGCCGCCATGCAGCGGCTCCTCACGGGCCGCCAGCGGCTGCCGGGGTTCAGCGGAGAGTGGGAGACGAAGCGGCTCGACCAGATCGGCGAGATCGAAAGCTCAGGCGTTGATAAGAAGGTGGTCCAAGGCGAGGCCGAGGTGCGCCTCGTCAACTACATGGACGTGTACCGCCGCGACCTCATCTACTCGGCCGATCTCGGTCATTGGGTCACGGCTCCGTCCAGCAAAGCGACCCGGTGCGCGGTACAGAAGGGCGACGTGTTCTTTACTCCCTCCTCTGAGACGCCCGACGACATAGCCCATTCGGCGGTCGCCATGGAGGACATCTCGGATGCGGTCTACAGCTACCACGTCGTTCGTCTTCGCCTCCGCGAGGATTGGGACCTGCGGTTCCGGGCTTACGCCTTCAAGACGAAAGCCTTCCTCGACCAAGCGAGCACCGTCTGCGCGGGCAGCGGCACCCGCTACGTGATCTCCAAGGCACAGTTCAAAGCGTTGGAGGTGCTCGTTCCACCTACATCGAGTGAGCAACGGGCAATCGCAGAGATCCTCTCGGACATGGACGCCGAGGTCGCCGCGCTGGAGGCCCGCCGCGAGAAGACCCGCATGATCAAGCAGGGCATGATGCAGGAGCTCCTCACCGGCCGCACCCGGCTGGTGTAGCCCCGGCGCCACTCGCCTTTGTCTCCGCACCGCGGAGAAAATCTCGACCGAGGCGATTGCGAACACGCCGTGTTCCGAATCGGCGACGTAGCGCCTTCGTCCTTATCCTTGCGGGCGAGGTCGAGCGCGGCACGATGCTGGAGCCTTTCGCGACCCCCGCGCGTTCGAGCCTTCCTACGCCCCGGAACAGATGACGACCACGACCACGAACACAGATCGGCTGATCGCAGCCCTCGAACAGCTTCGGGGGATGGAGGGTCTGTCGGCGGACGACGCCGACCTGCTCCTGCAGGTCGAGCAGAGCCTGGAGCGCGAGGGTCGCGTCAGCTACGAGCGCATCACAAAGCTGGCCCTCAGCGTCCTCCGCATCCTCGACGTGTTCGGGGTAGAGCGGGCTGCGGTCCCGGCTCCATCGCGCTCCGGCGCTCCGGCGCGTGATCCGTCCCCACGGCTCCCCGCGAAGCGTCCCGAGGCGGAGCGCGCGGCCTCGGCGGAGCCGTCCACCGATGATCTGGCTACCCACGCCGCGGCGGCTACCCGCCAGGCGTTTGAAGAGACGCTGGCGCGGGGGCTCCCCGCCGTGATCGTCGAGGGCGGGCAGATCGTGGAGGTCCAGCCGGACGGGTCGCGCCGCGTGCTCGGCGAAGCCCCGGCCTCGGTCAGGATTCCGGATCCGACCGCCCCGTGACCGAGGCCGGCCCGACCGTCCGCGTGTTCGCGGGCCCCAACGGCTCCGGCAAGAGCACGGTCACCCGGCGCTTCGAGAAGCCTCTCGGCGTCTACGTCAACGCCGACGAGATCGAGCAGCAGCTCCGCGCCACCGGCGCCCTCGACCTCGGCGCCTTTGGGCTGCGGATGACGACCGAGGAGGCCCGCGCCGCCCTCCGCGCGTCGTCGCTGTTCCAGCACGTCGTCAAGGCCGCCCCTGAGCTGGACGCCCTGGCCGAGGCCGCGCACGTCCGCGCCGACGGCGCCCTGGCGTTTCCGGAGCGGTCCGATCACCCGTACCTGGCGGCCGTCCTGGCCGAGGTCGTGCGCGAGGCGCTCGTCGCGACCGGGGCTTCCTTCTCGTTCGAGACCGTGCTCTCGGCGCCCGTCAACGACAAGGCCGACCTCCTCAAGCGCGCCCGCGCCGCCGGCTACCGCGTCGAGCTCTACTACGTCTCGACGGTCGCCCCCTCCATCAACGTGGCGCGTGTGCGGAGCCGCGTCGCGAAGGGCGGGCACCCCGTGCCCGAGGAGAAGGTGGTGAGCCGCTACACCCGCTCGCTGGAGAACCTCGCGGGGGCTATCCGCCAGTCCGACCGCGCCTACCTCTACGACAACTCGGGCGCCGAGGCCGTCCTCGTCGCGGAGGTCGCCGACGGCCGGACCTTCTCCTTCCCGAACGGGCGTGACGTGCCGTGGTGGGTGCGGACGTATGCCTGGGAGCCCCTGAACGAGTCGGCTTAAACAGCGGGCTGGCTTATTTAACTTCGGAGCCGTAATCTTAAATAGCGC
>CAZJEH010000301.1:0-2819 GCA_964544905.1 uncultured Gemmatimonas sp. | reverse complement strand
GAACGCCGTCCCGGACAGGGGCGGCAATCGCTTCATCCGACACACGGGGCTGGCGGCGCCGTTCATGTTCGACAACGTCAGCACCGACGTGCCCGCCCCGCCGGCCGAAGCTTCCGGCCTGGACAAGCTGGGGATGACCAGCGAGGCCGAGCAGGCGTTCGCCAACATCCGATACTATCCCGACGGACGCGAGCGGGAGGACTTCGTCTTCAATCAGGAAGCCTATAGGCGAGCCTCCATCATGATCGTCGGGCGGAACTACGGCACCGGCAGCTCCCGCTCGACCGCCGTCACCCGGCCACTCGCCGCCTGGGGAGTGCGCGTATACATCGGCGAGAGCTTCGGCCCGATCTTCCTCACCAACGCCATGCAGTACGGCGTTCTGACCATCCAGCTGCCCAGGCCGACGGTCGACCGGATCGCGGCCTGGGTTGAAGCCAATCCAGGCGTCGAGATGACGGTGGACCTCGAGCGACAGGTGATCGAGATGCCCGGCGAGCAGCCGATCGCCTTCGAGACCAACCAGAGGTTCCGCAACAAGCTCCTCAACGGTCTCGACGACCTGGACGAGATGGAGCCGTATCTCGCCGCTGCGGCAACCAAGCGGGACGAGGACGAGAGGAACCGGCCCTGGATCTATCAGGCGCCCTAACGGTTGCAACCGATCGCCGCACCCATCTTCCCGCGCGAGGGCGGGAATCCAGCGATGGAGCCCGCCCTTCGCGGGAGTGACGACCGGGATCGAACCAGCGCAGGAGCCGGCGTTTTGGTGTGGGGGAGGGTCGCGAGGTTCCGTGACAGGCTGGGCTCGAATGGTCGGGCGTCAGCGCCGACTCCCTCCACGGCGGCTGTTGCAAGCATCCGGAACAGGAAGATCACAGATGACGATCCGAGAGCGCCGGCCGCAGTTCATTCGACACACCGGCATCGCAGCCCCGCTTCCGCTCCGCGATGTCGAGACCGAGTTCATTGCACCCGTCGGTCCGGAGCTCCACGACCTGCACCACGTACACGTCGATGCGAGCACGGTGTCGCTCGAGCCGCACCCGCACGATGGCTCGTGGGCGGGCCAGCATGCCTTCCACGGACTACGCTACCGCCTCGACGGATCGGAGGATCCGGAGTTCGTTCTCAACCAGGAGCCATACCGCCGCGCGTCCATTCTCCTGGCCGGTCGGAACTTCGGGTTAGGCAGTCTTCAGGCCTTCGCGGCGATACGTCTCCTGCAGTGCGGAATCAGGGTTGTCGTTTCATCACGGTTCGGCCCTGTCTTCGAGGATGACTGCTTCGATTTCGGGCTGCTGCCGGTTGTTCTCGAAGACAATGTGGTGAGTCGACTTATGGAGATCGTGGAGACGGATCCGACCGTGGAGACGACAGTGGATCTGGAAGCTCAGGTCGTGCGGCATCCCGGCGCCGGATCCGTCCTCTTCCAGATCGACCAGAGGCGCCGCCTCAGCTTGCTGCACGGCACCAGCAATCTCGATGAGCGGCTTCAACATAGCGCCACGGCCGCGGCCAAGCGGGAGAGCGATAGACAGCGGCGGCCCTGGCTGTACGCACCGCCGGCCGACCCCAACCCTTGATCGCCGGGCGGTCCGGTCGGATGGCTGTAACGTCAGTCCGCGTGGCAGGATAGCATCGTCGAGACGAGAGGCTCCGCGCGGGCCGGCCCGGTGGGCTCCCTCTCTGTACGGACGACGACAACGCAGTGCGCGTCGGGTCTGTGATCGAGCGACGCACGAGACTCTGGCACCATCACACAAGCTGTCCGGTGAGAACAACATAGCCTCTTACGGATAGCCGTCCACGCGACGGTAGCGGAATGCCGTCCGCGCCACGGTACTCTGCACTGCTGTAGGTCCTCGACAATCCGACTGAATCGGTCGCCTGTCGCAACGCGTTCGCGACTGGACGTTTTACACGTCCTGGAACCCCGCCATTACATGGAAACGCCAATCGTGAGCAACCAACGCTCGGTCTGGCTACGGCTCTCCGGGCGCCTCCGCAACCCCTTCGCCATGCGTACCGATCGCGGCTGTCGATCGGTCACTCCCAACCCGGAGGTATCGATGGAACTTTCATCCAGAGTCGGGGCGTGCTTCCTGATCCTGATCTTACTGCTGATACCAGCAGGGTTGGCGGGGCAGGGAACGATCGTGGGGCGGGTGGTGGATGGGGAGACGTTGCAGCCGCTGAGCTCGGTCCAGGTCCACATTCCACAGCTGGCGATCGGAGCGCTTTCCGGTCCAACCGGAACCTATCAGCTGACGGACGTACCGGCGGGGACGCACACGGTCGTGGCACAGCGACTCGGTTCCAGGCCGGCGGAGCGCGCGGTGACGGTGGGTGATGGCGCGACCGCGCAGCTGGACTTCACCCTGGAGTCGCAGGCGCTGGCGCTCGACGAGGTGATCGTGACGGGCACCCCGGGAGGGACGCAGCGCCGGGCGATCGGGAACGTGGTCGACCGCGTCGAGCTGGCCAGCGAGATCGAGGCCCGCCCGATCACGAGCATGGAGCAGGCTCTGAGTGCCGCGGCTCCCGGGATCAACCTCCTGTCGACCCCGTCCGAGGTGGGTGGCGGTTCGCGGATCCGGCTGCGCGGGAGCTCCAGCGCCTCCCTCCCGGGCGATCCGGTAATCTTCATCGACGGTGTACGGATGTACGCCGATCAGACCGTCCAGGGCGGCACTGAGACCGGGGACATCCACTCTTCGTTCTCCCGGCTCAGCGACATCGATCCGAGTGACATCGAGAGCATCGAGATCATCAAGGGCCCGGCGGCGGCGACGCTGTACGGGACGGATGCCGCGAAC
>CAZJEH010000300.1:0-2834 GCA_964544905.1 uncultured Gemmatimonas sp. | reverse complement strand
GCCCGTGCGACGAAGGACCATAGGACAGTTCTGACACAGCCTCTTCTGATCTGATCGCCCCCCGCGACCGCCGGTGCGTGAACGAAAGGAGTCCCGTGAAACGCTGGCAGGCCCGTGAGCTCCGTTGACCTGTTCTCGCGCGTTGCCGCCGAGTACTCGCGCCATCGTCCGAGATACCCCGCCGCACTCTTCGACTACCTGGCGGACGTTTCTCCCGGCCGGGATCTCGCTTGGGACTGCGGAACCGGCAACGGCCAGGCTGCCATCGAGCTCGCCGGACGCTTCACATCGGTCCATGCAACTGACGCCAGCGCCAAGCAGATCGCGCTGGCGCCCGCACACGAGCGGATCCTGTACAGGGTCGAGCGCGCAGAGCAGGTCTCGCTGCCAGCCGGCACGGTCGACCTGGTGACCGTCGCCATCGCGGTACACTGGTTCGATCTCGACGCGTTCTACAGCCAGGTGAGGAGGGTTCTCAAGCCAGCCGGCATCCTGGCGGTGTGGACCTACCACCTGCCTCTAATCACGCCGGAGGTGGACGAGATCGTCCGCTACTACTACGAGGAGGTCGTCGGCGCCTACTGGCAAAGCGGCATCCGCTACGTCCACGAGCGCTACCGGACGCTGCCCTTCCCCTTCGACGAGCTGGATCCGCCGCAGTTCCACGTCGACGCGGAATGGGAGATGGAGCGGGTGGTCGGGTTTCTCGCCAGTTGGTCCGCTACCCGCACCTACCTGGATGAAAAAGGCGTGCATCCCTTGCAGCAGGTATGGGAGCCTTTGCTCGAAGCCTGGGGAGACCCTGCGTTGAAACGCCGGTTGGACTGGCCACTCCACCTGCGGGTGGGGCAGGTGGGTGGAGTCCCGAATCCCTGAACCACGTCGTCACCGCAGCAGACCTGCATTCTTCCGACTGCACGTCGACGAACGCGGGAACCCCCTCGTCCGGGTCGATGGAGCAACCCTGGGCGTGTACGATCCTGATGGGCTGTACCTGGGGACAGTCGAGGGTTCCCGTAGCCTTCGAGACGGACTAGCCCTCCCCGTGTTCGTCAACGGCGAAGTCTACGGGCTTGCAACCGATTCGCTCGGCGTGGAGTACGTTGTTCGAGCCCGGATCGCGCGGCCTGACTGGGCGTAGCGGGTAAGCTGCAGCGTCGCACTCGCGATATCCGACGCTCCGGTGCATGTCCGGGGGGAAGCAACAGTTCTGCCACCGCCCACGGCCCGTTGGCGGACAACGTGCAGCGATCGAGGCGCGAGGAAGGCGCAAATCGAATGATTCGATACTTCGGCCTGATCTATCCCCCCTACGTATGGCGGGCGGTCGGACTGAGTGCATTCCTCTGGCTCGCCCTTCACGGTACGCTCGCTCTCCTCGGAACTCGCGACCCCGTCACCGTCGTCCTTGCATGCACTTTCGTGGTGCATCTCGACCTGCGCCGGTACTCGGCGCATCTCTTCTACGCCAACCTGGGTATCGCCCCTGTCCAGGGTACGCTGCTCGCATTTCTGAGCGCGCTATCGCTCGAACTCGCCGCCGAGGTCACCACTCGCCTAACCGGGTTTCCGTGAAGCCGCTCTTCTCCGCCGACTCGATAGGCAAGCGCTTCGGATCGCGTACGGTCCTGAGCTCCGCCTCCGTCTGGGCCGTGCCTGGCCGGATCACCGTCCTGCTCGGCAGGAACGGGTGCGGTAAGTCGACACTCCTGCGCGTCGGTGTGGGTCTGACATCCGCGGACCACGGAGCGGTCCACTTTGCCGGTGAGACTTATCTCCGCCCCCGACTCCATCAGCTCGCGCTGCGGGGACTGTTCTATGTTCCCCAGCAGGGGTTTCTCACGCCTGGACTAACCCTGCGCCAGCACCTGGAGGCATTGGAGCGCTGCTTCGGGGTCGCGGACGGGGCCCGAGCGTTCGAACGACTCGGTATCTCCGATCTGCTCGATGTGAAAGCCCGGGCTCTCTCGGGCGGAGAGGTTCGGCGGGCGGAAGTGGCAATCGCCCTGGCGCGTGCGCCAAGCTGCCTGCTCGCCGACGAACCGTTCGCAGGGCTCAGTCCCGCGACGGCCGAGCTACTCGGCCACACCTTCCGCGAGTTCGCGGCACAGGGTTGTGCTATGGTGCTGACGGGCCAGGAGGTACCGCAGTTGATGGCAGTGGCGGACGACGTGGTCTGGGCGACGGCGGGTACAACCCACCATCTCGGAAGCCCGGAAGATGCGGCCCGGCACGATCAGTTTTGCCGTGAGTATCTCGGTCCGGGAGCCGCTGGTCTTCCTGGCTGGACTCATTGAAGACCGGGTTCCGACACCTGACCCCCTCACTCCGGATACATCTGATCCAGCTGGATCAAATCCACCAGCACCTCCCTAGGCTTCGTCCCCTCCGCCGGGCCCAGGATGCCGGCGCGCTCGAGCTGGTCCATGATCCGGGCCGCACGGCCGTAGCCGACCTTCAAGCGCCGCTGCAGCAGAGACGTCGACCCCCCATTGTGCTGGATGCACACCATCGCGGCCTCGCGGAAGAGCTTGTCGCGATCAGCGAGCTCGTCGTCGGGGTCGAAGTCGTCCCCGGAGGCTTCGGCGGCGCGCACCAGCTCGAGGATGTCCGCCTCGGTCCGGGCGTTCTCCTCGGCCCAGTCGGCGCGTTCCCGGGCACGGTCGCGGTACCAGCCCATCAGCCGCTCGGTGTCCTCGGTCGAGAGGTAGGCCCCCTGGATCCGCCGCGGCTCGTTGCTGCCCGGCGGCAGCAGCAGCATGTCGCCGTTGCCGAGGAGGGCATCCGCGCCGTTCTGGTCGAGGATCGTCCTCGAATCCACCTTCGAGGAAACG
>CAZJEH010000299.1:0-2835 GCA_964544905.1 uncultured Gemmatimonas sp. | reverse complement strand
AGCATCCTCAGCAAAGTCAACAAAGCCAACCAGACTTTGGCGACACTACACTAGGAGGAAGCCAGCGGCCGCGCCGGCAGCTCCGCCCGCGCGGGCGGGCGGGTGCGTCGGACTACCTCGGCGTAGGCGGCGACCTCGCGCTGGATGTCCTGTTCGTTCCATGCGAGGCCCGGTTCGGGCGCGATGAGCTCGGCGACGTAGCGAGCCACGGAGAGGCCGCCGTCGGGGAGTTCGTGGCAGAGGTGGAGTCGTCGGCGCAGTACGTCGTCCAGCGTCAGAGCCAGTTCGCGCCGGACGGCGAAGACCGCCTCGGCCCGGAGGTAGGGTAGGGACGGGATGATTCGCTCGGCGAGCCGTTCGTCGCTCTCGATCAGTCCAAGCACCTCGTCGATGTCCGACCCGTAGCGGTCGCCCAGCCGTTGAAGCACTTCCGGTGCGATCCCTCTTGCGGCCGGATTCTCGGGGGCTTCCACGCCACCGGCCCGCCTCTCGGGCGCTCCCGGCAGCGGTAGATATTCAGTGTAGCAGCTGCCCGACTGAACGCCGTGCTCCTCCTCGAGAATCCGGGCCGCCCGTTCCGCGACCTCCGCCGCCATGCTCCGGAAGGTCGTCAGCTTTCCTCCCGCCACGTTCAGCAGTCCGGACGCGTCCCTCCATATCTCGTGCTCCCGCGAGGTCGCGCTCGTGGTGACAGCCCGGTCGGGAGCGAGAAGCGGTCGCACACCGGCCCAGGTGCTGATCACGTCGTCCTCCCGCAAGCTCGATCCCGGAAAGATGCCCGCGGCCGATTCGATCAGGTACCTGACATCCGCCTCGTCGGCCCTCGCGTCGGCCGGGTCATCGGCGTACTCGGTATCCGTTGTTCCCACGTAGGTGAACTCACCCCACGGAAGCACGAACATCACCCGCCCATCCACCTTCGAGCGGAAGATCACTGCCTGCCGGTTTCCGAGGCGATCCCGCCTGAGGAGGATGTGCACTCCCTTTGTGGTGCGCAGTCGTTGACGAACGGAAGGATCGGCGAGCCGTCGGATGGTGTCGCTCCACGGTCCGGTGGCGTTGACGATGAGCTTGCCCATGACCCGCGCCCGGCGGCCGTGCAGCACGTCCTCGACCAGCGCCTCGCCGGCTGACCCGCCGCGACCCGGCGCGAGCTCGATCACCCGGGCCCGCGTCACCAGGACCGCGCCCGCCTCGTCCGCAGCCCGCGCGATGGCCAGCGTCAGTCGCGCGTCGTCGACCTGGGCGTCGTAGTAGACCGCCCCCCCGACGAGATCCTCCGCCCGCAGGGCGGGCTCGACCTCGAGCACGCCCCGGCGTCCCAGCAGGCGCTGTCGGCCTGGTGACCGGAACAGCGAAAGCCCCTCGTATAGCCACATTCCGGCGGCCAGCTTGGGCAGGCCGGTCGGGTCTCCGCGGAAGACGGGGAAAAGAAAGGAAAGAGGCTTGACGAGATGCGGCGCCTGCCTCAGAAGGTGGCGCCGCTCGCGAAGGGCTTCGAAGACCAGCCGGAAGTCATAGGACTCGAGGTACCGCAGCCCGCCGTGAATCAGCCTCGAGGAGACACTGCTCGTTCCCGAGGCGATATCACCAGCTTCGAGGAGCGCGACCCGAAGCCCGCGGCACGCCGCGTCGCGCGCGATACCTACGCCCGTGATGCCACCGCCGATCACCAGCAGGTCGAATTCGCGCTCGGCGATCTCCGACCAGTGATCTTCCCGCGACGCAGCGGAAAAGGCGCCGGCGGTCACGGTCGCCGCTCAGAGTTTCGGTGGTGTGACGCCCACCTGACGCTGGTACTTGCCCTTCCTGTCCGCGTAGCTCACCTCACAGGGCTCATCCGCCTCGAAGAAGATCACCTGCGCGATCCCCTCGTTCGCGTACACCTTCGCCGGCAACGGCGTCGTGTTGGAGATCTCCAGCGTCACGAAGCCCTCCCACTCCGGTTCGAACGGCGTGACGTTGGTGATGATCCCGCAGCGCGCGTAGGTCGACTTTCCGACGCACAGCGTCATCACGTTGCGCGGAATCCGGAAATACTCGACCGACCGCGCGAGGGCGAAAGAATTCGGTGGGACGATACAGACGTCGCCTTCGAAGTGCACGAACGACCGTTCGTCGAACTGTTTCGGGTCGACGATGGCGTTGTTCACATTCGTGAAGATCTTGAACTCGTTGGCGACGCGCATGTCGTAGCCGTACGACGAGACGCCGTAGGAGATCGTGCCGCGCCGCACCTGCGCGTCCTCGTACGGCTCGATCATGCCGTATTCCCGCGCCATGCGTCGGATCCAGTGGTCCGGCTTGATGCTCATGCTGGAATGAAGCTTGAAGATGGGTGACCCCTTCATGCATCGACGAGGGGGGCGAACAGGGGCGCCGCCGACCAGGCGCTGCTGGGCCCGGCGGGGGTTTCCCGCAGGCAGGCGGGGTGGCCAACTTAGACCGCTGACGGGATCCCGGCAAGCAGCCTTTGAGTGACCCCGCGGCGGCTTGACACGGGCGTCGGCCGTTGGGTATCTTGGCGCCTTGCAAGTGAAGGATTTCACAAACTCTGGGACCAACCGAGCGGCATGCTCGAATCCTACATCCCCGTGCTGATCCTGCTCGGCCTTTCGGTCGCGCAGGCCATTGGCATGGTCGTTCTCTCGCAGGTCCTCAGCCCGACCAAGAAGACCAAGGTAAAGTCTTCGCCCTACGAGTCGGGCATCGATCCCCTCGGCAGCACACGGGAGCGGTTCTCGATCAAGTTCTACGTCGTGGCGATCCTGTTCATCGTCATCGACGTGGAGGCAGTCTTCCTCGTGCCCTGGGCTGTGGTCATGCGAGAAGTGG
>CAZJEH010000298.1:1043-2855 GCA_964544905.1 uncultured Gemmatimonas sp. | reverse complement strand
CTCCAACCATGGCGACTCGCTTGCCCTGGCTTTGCAGCTCCTGGATTTTGTCCACCTTCTGCTCAGGCAGTACCTGGGCGAACACCGTATCGATACCAAGCTCCCGTGCCACTCGATTCGCGACCGCGGCCGAATCTCCCGTGAGCATTGCGACTTCAATGCCCGCATCGTGCAGCCGATTGACTGCCTCCTGAGATTCCGGCCGGATAGCATCGGCCACGGCGAACGCCGCGAGCGCGCGATTACCTTCGGCGAGGTAGATCGTGGCCTGGCCGCTCTCGCTGAAGCGCGCCTCCGCCCGCTCGAGCTCGACGGGGCGGTCGATCCCGAACCGTTGCAGCAGCGCGGGACCGCCCACCTGGAGGGTGCGCCCTTCGACCTCCGCTTGCACACCATGCCCGGGCAGTGCCTCGAATTCTCGTGCCGCAGGGATGTCCAGACGGCGTTCGCCGGCGCTCGCGAGCAACGCGCGAGCAATCGGGTGCTCCGAATCCCGCTCAACGGCGGCGGCTGCCCGAAGCGCGTCGTCAGCGTCGACCCCCTGCGCGGTAGCGACGTCGATGACACGATGCTCGCCCAACGTGAGCGTGCCGGTCTTGTCGAATACGACTGCGTCGAGGTTGCGAGCCTCCTCGAGCCCTCGTCGATCGCGCACGAGCAAACCGCTCTGCGCTCCAAGAGTCGTCGAGATGGCGATGACGAGAGGCACGGCGAGGCCGAGGGCATGCGGGCATGCGATGACGAGCACGGTGACGACCCGCGTCACGATGAAATCCGTATCCGCCCCGATCACGAACCAAGCCAGGAACGTGACCACTGCGGCCGCGATGGCGATTGCAGTCAACAGGCGTGCCGCTCGATCGGCGAGCGCCTGTGCCCGGGACCGGGAGGTCTGGGCTTGCTCGACCAGCCGCATGATGCCGGCCAGCGCGGTGCCCTCGCCAGTGCCGGTTACGCGTACACGAAGCGAGCCCTCACCGTTTACGGTTCCTGCAATGACCTTGTCGCCCTGGTGCTTCGGAACCGGATTCGACTCTCCGGTGAGCATCGCCTCGTTGATACTGCTCTTCCCGCTTTCGACCAGACCGTCGGCGGGGATCGCCGCGCCGGGCCGAACGAGGACGAGATCCCCGTCGGCGAGCTGGTCCACGGTAACTTCCTCGGTTTGCTCGCCGTTGACGATCCGAATGGCCGTATCGGGGAGAAGCTTCGCAAGCTCCTTGAGGGCGCCCTGCGCCTGGAAAATGGAGCGCATCTCGATCCAATGACCGAGCAGCATGACCGTGACGAGGGTCGCGAGCTCCCACCACAGTGGCGAGCCTAAGTAACCGAGCGTGACCGCGGCGCTGTACAGAAACGCGACGCTGATGGCGAGAGAGATCAACGTCATCATGCCGGGCAGGCGGTCGGCGAGCTCTCGGTAGGCACCCCCCAGGAAAGGCCATCCGCCGTACAGGAAGACCAGTGTTCCGAAGATCGGCGACATCCACGCTGCTCCCGGAACGTCGGGCGCGGTAAAGCCAAACCAGCGTTGGACCTCGTGACTCCAGAGCAGCGTCGGTACGCTCAGGATCAGGGCGACCCAGAAGCGATTGCGGAACATGGCGACGCTGTGCCCCGCATGCCGATCGTGCGCCGCATGCTCACCGGCGCCCGCACCGTGGCGGCTCACCTCACGCGCCGCGACGTCCGCGTGATCGTGAATGGCACGAGGGTTAGAATGTTCCGAGTGCTTGTGTTGCGTCATACCCCTCTCCACTCCCGTATCGAAGGAAGACCCACCTTCCCCAATTTAGACCAATTGAAGGCAAA
>CAZJEH010000298.1:0-1033 GCA_964544905.1 uncultured Gemmatimonas sp. | reverse complement strand
AAAACCCCTCAGCCGCACCAAGCAGCAAGCGGGTCCCGGATGCCAGGGTCGCTAGCGTGGGCATGGGTAGACATGAGCAGGTCACCCCAACGCTCCACAACCTATAGGCTCGCTACCGAAGAACTGACTTAATGGATTGAACTGGAGACTGCTAAATCGGCGAGCCAGCACCACTGGACCGAACGGCAGCGCAGCCATCTACCGCGTCCGATGCTGGTAGGAGAACTTCACGCTCACTGGTTCCGATCTTCCCTGCGCATCCACCGTGAACGTAATGCGATACAGTCCGTCGCCTCGCATCGTGAAGTAGTTTCCGTAAGCCACCACGCCAGCGACGACCATCGGCTCCAGTTCGCGAACGACCGGGGCCAGGCCAAGCGGTGTGACACGGGCCTCGACGGATGCATCCTCGACTCGCAAGCCGGTGTCCGCGTCAAACACCGCCACCATAACGTGGTAAACATGGGAACCTCTGGGTACCTTTCCGTGCGCCTCCGCGACGTGCTCCTTCGTTTCTCCCTGAATCATCGCTGCGGGCAGCACTGCCAGATACACCGTGAGTCCACCGACTGTCTTGGAGCTGGCGGCGTCCGCTGCCTGCGCTCCTCCGGCAACCATGCACCCGGCTATGAGGATCGCCGCGGCTCTCGTCCTCATGCTCATGACCAATCTCCCGCGCACATCACCCTGACTGCCGGAAGCGCCCGGCTAAAAAACACGATCTATGAATGTGAAAGAATCGCCTTCACCAGCAACACGTGACAGCTCGTGCGGAAGCAATAGCTTGAAGATCTGAGCATGGCCTACGAAAAGATGGGCGGTCGGGCAGATTACAACCACCCTAGCGCCAATCGACGGACCCTCCACAAACGAACGTGTCGCGGAATGTCATTGTACCCTCAGATCCGAATATCATTGAAGCCATCGAAGGCCATTGGAGCGCCTATGCAACTCACGTTTCTGGGCGGAACCGGTACTGTGACTGGCTCAAAATACCTGGTATCGGTGGGCGAGCGGAAAATCCTGATCGATT
>CAZJEH010000297.1:0-2870 GCA_964544905.1 uncultured Gemmatimonas sp. | reverse complement strand
GCAGATGAAGGGCCGCATGCGCGGCGAATCCAACCGTGGCAACACGGTGGCGTTCGGCGACTACGGCCTTCAGGCGCTGACCCGTGGCTGGATCTCGAATCGATCCATCGAGGCTGCGCGTATCGCGATGACCCGCCACATCAAGCGTGGTGGTAAGGTCTGGATCCGCATCTTCCCGGATAAGCCCATCACGAAGAAGCCTCTCGAGGTCCGGATGGGTAAGGGGAAGGGGAACCCGGAGGGATGGGTCGCGGTGGTCAAGCCCGGCCGCGTGATGTTCGAGATCGAGGGGGTGCCGGAGCCGCTCGCGAAGCGGGCGTTGGAGCTGGCCGCCGCCAAGCTTCCGGTCAAGTGCAAGTTCGTGGTGCGGGAGCGCCCGCAGGGCGGTGAGGAATGAAGGCCGCAGACATCCGCGAGCTGACGACCGAGGAGGTCACCGCGCGCATCGACCAGCTCGAGGAGGAGCTGTTCCGGCTCCGCTTCCGTCGCGCGACGATGGAACTGCCAAACCCGATGCTGTTGCGGACGATCAAGCGGGATATCGCCCGTCTGAAGACGGTACTGCGCGAGCGTGAACTTACGAGCGGGGGAGCTCGGTGATGGCGAACAGCGAGGATCGGGAGACGACCGGGACCGAGCGCGGCCGACGAAAGACCCGCATCGGGATCGTCATCTCCGACAAGATGGACAAGACCGTCGTCGTGCAGGTGGAGCGGCGCTACGCGCACCCCCTGTACGGCAAGCAGGTGACGCGGACGAAGAAGTATCACGCCCACGACGAGAACAACGATGCCCATCCGGGCGATGTTGTGCGGATCATGGAGACCCGGCCGCTGAGCAAGCTCAAGCGGTGGCGGGTCGTCGAGGTGGTCGAGCGGGCGAAGTGATAGGGGGGTGGGCTATCAGCTCGGCGAGCGGTCGCGCGACATGGCGTCGCGGCTCCCTCGCCAGGCGGTCCTGATAGCTGATGGCCGATAGCCGATAGCGTGAACCAACAATGATCCAGCAAGAGTCGATCGTCCGTATCGCCGACAACAGCGGCGCCAAGAAGGCACTGGTGATCCGGGTCCTGGGCGGGAGCAAGCGCCGGTATGCCCGTATCGGCGACACCGTCGTCGTCGCCGTCAAGGACGCGCTTCCCGATGGGACGGTTAAGAAGGGCGATGTCGCGAAGGCCGTCGTGGTGCGGACCCGCAAGGAGGTCCGACGGAAGGACGGCAGCTACATTCGCTTCGACGAGAATGCCGCCGTCATCATCAACGACGCCGGCGAGCCCCGGGCCACCCGCATTTTCGGACCGGTCGGCCGTGAGCTGCGCGAGAAGAGGTTCATGAAGATCGTGTCGCTCGCCCCGGAGGTGATCTGATGGGAAAAATGACGATCCGGAAGGGAGACCGCGTGCTCGTGGTCCGCGGTAACGAGCGGGGTAAGGAAGGGACGGTCCTGCGTGTCGACCGCGAGAAGAACCGCGTGGTGGTCGAGGGCCTGAACCTGCGCAAGCGGCATCGCAAGCCGTCGGCGATCGACCCCGAGGGAGGCATCATCACGTTCGAGGCGCCGATCCATGCCTCCAACGTCATGCTGATCGACCCCGCCGACAACAAGCCGACGCGGGTCCGCCTGCAGCGGAACGCCGCCGGCGAGGTCGAACGGGTCGCGGTCAAGTCCGGCCGGGTGATTCCGCGAGCCTGAGCGGAGTCGCGCCGGACGAGTCGACGTTAGCACATCATTGCGTCACCGCCCTGTCGGCATCGCTGCGCGACGGGATACGGAGCGAGGAGATCGAGGGATGGCGAAGAAGAAGGCCGAGACGGACGGGGCAGCGGCGAGCAGCAACGGGAAGGTCGAGCCCCGCCTGCGGAAGTACTATCACGAGCAGGTCCGCCCGAAGCTGGCCCGCGAGTTCGGCTACCGGTCGGCCATGCAGGTCCCGGTGCTCGAGAAGATCGTGATCAACGTCGGGATGGGCGAGGCGTCGAAGAACGCCAAGCTGCTCGATTCGCTCGTGGAGGAGCTCCGGCTGATCAGCGGCCAGCAGCCTGTCATCCGGCGCGCGAAGAAGGCGATCTCCAACTTCAGCCTGCGCCAGGGCATGCCGGTCGGTGTGAGCGTGACGCTGCGGCGCGAGCGGATGTGGGAGTTCCTCGACCGCTTCATCAACGTTTCGGTCCCCCGTATCCGCGACTTCCGCGGGCTGCCGACGAAGTCATTCGACGGCCGGGGCAACTACACGGTGGGCATCCGGGAGCAGTTGATCTTCCCCGAGATCGATTACGACAAGGTGCAGAAGATCCACGGAATGGACATCACCTTCGTTACCAGCGCCGAGCGGGACGACGAGGGAATGGCGCTTCTGCGCGAGCTCGGCATGCCGTTCCGGGGCGAGGTTCCCGTCACCGTGAAGGCCTGATCAACCGGCTGGAGAAAATCGGCACATGGCACGCAAGTCACTGATCGAGAAGGCGAGAAGGAAGCCGAAGTTCGGAGTTCGCGCCTACAACCGCTGCAGCCGCTGCGGGCGTTCACGGGCCTTCCTCCGGAAGTTCGGGATCTGCCGCATCTGCTTCCGCGAGATGGCGCTTCGGGGCGAGATCCCGGGAGTTCGGAAGGCGAGCTGGTAACACGCGGAGTATCCGGGCACTCGCCCGGCCCATCCACTTCCTAACAGTCCGGCGGTTGCCGGATACTATAGGAGAAACGACCGCATGCTGACGGATCCGCTCGCGGACATGCTCACCCGGGTGCGCAACGCCGGAATGGCGCGCCATCGCCGGGTGGATATGCCCGTCTCGAAGCTGAAGGTGGAGATCGCCCGGCTTCTGAAGGACAACCACTCCATCCACGACTACAAGATCCTGGACGACGGCAAG
>CAZJEH010000296.1:0-2881 GCA_964544905.1 uncultured Gemmatimonas sp. | reverse complement strand
TCCAGGCCAGCCGGTCGTACCGCAGCGTGTCCGTGTCCAGCGCGTGGGTCGCGCCGGATGACGGAGCGAGCGAGCAGTTCGGAGTGGAACCGGGTAGAACGCGACCGGCTGACGAAGCTCGCCGGGCTTCGAGAGGCCGGCATCGAGCCGTACGCCTACAGCTTCGACCGGACCCACAGCGCCACGGAGGCGGCCGCGGCCCTGCCGGCGGGCGAGGAGGAGGGGGAGACGGTCCGCGTGGCGGGCCGTCTCGTCGCCTATCGCAAGATGGGGAAGAGCAGCTTCGGCCACATCGCCGACCGTAGCGGCCGCATCCAGGCGTATTTCCAGATCAACGTTCTGGGGCCGGAAGGGTATGAAACGCTGGATCTGCTCGACCTCGGCGACTGGATCGGGGTCGAGGGTCCACTCTTCCGTACACGGACGGGGGAGGTCACCGTACGGGTGCAGCGGTACGAGCTGTTGGCAAAGGCGATCCGGCCGTTACCGCTGGGGAAGGAGGAGATCGATCCGGAAACGGGAGAGCGCCGGGTCTACTCGGGGTTCGCGGATCGCGAGGCCCGCTATCGGCAGCGATACGCGGATCTCGCCGTTTCGCCGGAGGTCCGGAAGGTCTTCGAGGTCCGCGCCCGCGTCATCCGCGCGATCCGGAACTTTCTGGACGACAGGGGTTTCCTCGAAGTGGAGACCCCGGTGCTCCAGCCGATCTACGGGGGTGCCAGCGCCCGTCCGTTCGTCACCCATCACAACACGCTGGACATCCCGCTGTATCTGCGAATCGCCGACGAGCTGTACCTGAAGCGCCTGATCGTCGGTGGCTTCGAGCGGGTTTACGAGATCGGCAAGGACTTCAGGAACGAGGGGATGAGCCGCTTCCACAACCCCGAGTTCACGATGCTGGAGTTCTACGCCGCGTACCTCGATTACGAGGACGTGATGGTGCTGACGGAAGAGTTGCTCGAGACCGTCGTCCAGGAGGCGTGCGGCGGCCCGGAGGTGCGGTTCGGGGAGGCGACGATCCGCTTCGCGCGCCCCTTCCGCCGTCTGACGATGTACGATGCGCTCCGGCAGATCGGCGAGATCGACGTCACTGGAATGAGTGAAGAGGAACTGCGCCGGGAGGCCCGAAGGCTGCACGTCGCGGATACGGAGACCATGGGGCGGGGCCGGTTGATCGACGAGCTCTTCGGTGAGCTGGTCGAGCCGAAGCTGGTCCAGCCGACCTTCATCACGGACTACCCGCGCGAGATGTCGCCACTCGCCAAGCCGAAGCGCGGCGACCCGGAGCTGACGGAGCGGTTCGAGCTGATCGTCGCGGGGAAGGAGCTGCTCAACGCCTACAGCGAGCTGAACGATCCGTTCGATCAGCGCGAGCGCTTCGAGGCTCAGGCCGCGTTGATGGCCCAGGGCGACGAGGAAGCTCACCTGCTCGACGAGGACTTCATCCGTGCGCTGGAGTATGGCATGCCGCCGACCGGCGGCTTCGGCATGGGGATCGACAGGCTCATCATGATCCTGACGAACCAGCAGTCGATCCGGGACGTCATCCTCTTCCCGACGATGCGGCCCGAATGAGTACAACGAACCGGGAAGGACACCCCGCAAAGCCGTTGACGGACAGCGGATAACGGATAGCCTACAAATGCAGCTCGAGTGGTTCATCGCCCGCCGCTATCTCGCCTCACGCCGAGGCGTGCGCTTCATGTCGCTGATCACGCTGATCGCGATCGGGGGCGTGTTCGTCGGCGTGATGGCGCTGATCGTGGTCACCGCGGTGATGAGCGGGCTCCAGGAGGATCTGCGCGAGAAGATCCTCGGGACGAACCCGCACATCTGGGTGACGACGTACGGCGAGGCGATGCAGATCGAGAACTGGGAGGGCGCCCTGGCGCGCGTCCGGCAGGTACCGGGCGTCGGGTCCGCCGCCCCCTTCGTGCACGCCGAGGTCGCGCTGGGCACGCCGGGTGGGTACGCCCAGGCCGCCATCCTCCGGGGAATCGATCCGGACGCCGAGGGTGAGCCGATCACGGACATCGTGCGGCAGATCCGTTCCGGAGAGGTGGAGCTCGGAAAGACCAGCTCGGGGTTCCCGCCGCTCCTCCTCGGGGAGGGGCTGGCCGAACGCTTCTCCGCCTATCCGGGTCGCGTCGTCAACGTGATCTCCCTGCAGGGTGTGCAGGTGTCGGCGATGGGCTCACTCGTCCCCCGGATCCGCCGCTTCGAGGTCGCGGGTACATTCCGGACCGGAATGTACGAGTACGACAACAGCTTCATGTACACGACGCTGGAGGCGGCGCAGGACCTCACCGGTCTCGGCGAGGCCGTCACGGGGCTGGAAGTGCAGATCCCGGACGCGATGCAGTCGGACATCGTCGCCGGCCGCATCGAGGACGAGTTTGGCTTCCCCTACCGCGCGGTGGACTGGAAATCGGAGAACTCGTCCCTCTTCTCCGCGCTGCAGCTCGAGAAGATGGCGATGGGGATCATCCTCCTGCTGATCGTGATCGTGGCGGCGTTCAACATCATCTCCACTCTGGTGATGGTGGTGACCGACAAGACGCGGGAGATCGGGATCCTGAAGTCGATGGGGTTGAGGTCGTCACAGGTGCAGCGGGTCTTCATGCTCCAGGGCGTGGTGATCGGAACGGTGGGATCGATTCTCGGTGGCGCGGGCGGGCTGTTGCTGACGTGGCTCCTCGATCGTTACCAGTTCATCGAGATCCCGGGCGACGTGTACTTCATCGACCGGCTTCCGGTGGCGTTCGACCCGCTCGAGATCGGGATCATCCTGCTCGCGAGCCTGCTGATCTCGTTCCTGGCGACGCTCTACCCGGCGCGGCAGGCGGCTCGCCTGTATCCGGTGGAGGCGATCCGCCATGAA
>CAZJEH010000295.1:0-2905 GCA_964544905.1 uncultured Gemmatimonas sp. | reverse complement strand
CCGAGTACCAGAGCCACGTTCCTGCTCCCGCGCCTACCGAAGCTGCTCGATTCTCGGGCGACGGCTCGCGCGCCGATCGCCCCGAGTACGGCGAACACCGGCAACACCTCCAAATAGTACAGGGTCCAGCGCGGGGGGTGCGGATAAAGGAGGTACGCCGCAATCATCGCTCCTGCGGACCCGGCCGCGAAAGCGACCTCCCTGCTGGCCAGGAAGAGGCCGATCACGACCAGCGGAAGGAAGACCCAACCGGCTCCAGCGAATACCCCGCGGATCAATGCAATCATGCGTTTGAAGGCGATCACCGGCAGCCTGCCGACGGTGTGAGAACGATGCACCGGCTCATAGTCGGCTTTGACGGCCGCAAGGAACGGAGGTGGTTCTTCCAGCGGTGCGATGTCCAGGTACCTGAAACCCATTCGGTCCCACGGAATGTACTGTCGGGTGTACAGCGATAGCGGAAGTTGCCGCCAGTCGCCGGTGGTGTTCGCTGCCCACACGGGGATGAGGGTCAGGAATGCACTCCCGCAAAGGAACGCAAGGGCCAGAGAACGCCAGGACCGAGTGGAGATCGCCCGTGCGAAGACGAGGCCGGCGACCGGGATCGCCAGAGCCAATGCGGTCAAGGGCCTGGTGATGGCCGAGAGACCGAAGAGCGCGGCGATGAGACAGAGGTGGACCGTCCGCTGCTCGTCCCGCCATTTCCAGAGGAGGTACCAGGCCGTCAATAACAGGGCGCCGGTCGTCAACTCTGAAAAATATGTGGCGCGCCACACGAGGTTGTCGGGAGAGGCCATCCAGATCGCCCAGGCGAGCAGGGCTACCCTTCCACCGGCTGCTCGGCGTGCGAGGATGTATAGCAGCGCGCCTGTGAAACCGGTGAGCACGATGGGAATCAGCCCCGGCAATCCGAGGGCGACGCCCGGGGCGAGCATGAGCGAATGCCCGGGGAAGTACTTCGAGGCTACCGCCGGCCGGACGAGCACGTGAGCCTGGGCGAAGAACTCGGGAAACGGAGGAGGCTCGCCGGTCCAGTCACCCCGGGCGAAAAGACCAGCCTGAAGGAGATAGGAAGCTTCGTCGTGAATGCTGGCGGGTTCCTTGAGGGAGCCCCAGACCCAGAGCACGACGAGCGCCGACACGAATCCAAGAAACCACGGCGTGATCCTCAACGCGAGCGCGGTATCCAAGCAATTTCCTGCTCGAACGTGAAGCTCTGTACCGCGGATAGCGCCGGCCTCGGTGCAACCCGAAGCCACGAACCCGCCACTCGGTGTCAGCATGGCCCGACCCCACGTTCGCCGTGCTGGGCGATCGCTCCTGACCACCGGATATTCCGTCATCGAACAGGGATTAGCCGAGGGCGGCGGGTCTGCTTCGCGGGATGGGCTCGCGCGTTGCGGTAGACGGTGCATCGAGCACGGTTGCCAACTCAGAGCCTATCGTTCCCGAGGACCGTGAGGAAGAGACTCCCCATCACGGTCAGGAACCCAATAACCGTCATGGTCATTCCCGGAATTACCCAGCGCATGGTCACGGCGTAATCCAGGTCGCCGAAGCCCGCGTTCCACCATTGTCCGACCGCGACGAGCAGGAGAAGCAGTCCCAGCAGGATCACTACGCTGCTCGCGACGAGGCACCGCTCGAGGCTGAGGGTATCGACGAACGCCTCGAGGCGGCGGTCCCTAGGGAGAAAACCGTCCCGAATGGCGAAGGTCTTGGTCAGCACTCCGAACGCGACCGATTGGTAGCCGCAGATAATGGCCAGGCTGGCGAACAGGAGTGTATGAACGTCGAACCGCACGCTGCCGATCGAAAGACCCGGCAGCGCGATCGCGTAGCCGAGCAGACCAAGCCAGAGAAGAGCGAGGCCGGGTAGCAGGAACGCCCACCGCGGTGAGAAGATCAGGTAGAACCTGAGCGTTCGCCAGCCGTCCCTGAAGGTTCGCAGGTGGGGCCGGTGGGCCTTGCGGCCATCGGGCCAGAGGACCGTCGGAAGCTCACAGATCCTCCCTCCGACGAGCGCCGCTCGCAGGATCATCTCATTGGCGAACTCCATCCCGGTGCAGCGCTGGCCGAGCGACTCGTAGAAATCCTTCCGGAAGGCGCGCAGACCGCAGTAAATGTCGTTCACGGGAACGCGGAACCATAATCGCGCCAGTCGGGAGAACATCGGATTGCCCAGCCACCGATGGAGAAAGGGCATGGCTCCAGGCATGATAGTGCCCCCACCGCGGGGCAGCCTACAGCCTTGAACGATGTCGTATCCCTCCTCGAGCTTCGCCACGAACTCGGGCACCTGCAGGAAATCGTAGCTGTCGTCCGCGTCACCCATCACGATGAATGGACCGGGGGCAGCTGCGATACCGCCCATGAGCGCGCGACCGTATCCGCGCTCTTTCACGTTCACGACGCGGGCCCCGTGGTTGATCGCGATCTCGATCGAGCCGTCGGTGCTCCCGTTGTCCGCCACGATGACTTCGCCTTCCAGCCCGGCATTGCGGAGCCCGCGAAGCGCTTTGTCTACGCACTTGCCGACCGTATCCGCCTCGTTCAGGCAGGGCATGACGATACTGACGAAGGAGGAAGTCCGCGATGGGACGGACAGGGGCTCCCGTTTACTAGAAAGGGTACCGGGCATGGACTGGATTCCGGACGCTGAAGAGACGCCCGCCGCACATGTAAGCGTCGTGCCAGCTCGCAGCGTGTGGAAATCCCTGATTTTCCGCGGATTCTCAGCACGCGTGCGCAACGACCGTTGCGCGGTCGCATCAAATGACTGCTGCAACGATTCGATACTTCACACGTCTCTTCGATGATGGGAGAATTGCAAAGGCCGCAATCGGCGTATTGTCCGGCACTTCGACTTCGATGGAAGCTCTCAACAGGTCGGCCTGAATCTCGG
>CAZJEH010000294.1:0-2922 GCA_964544905.1 uncultured Gemmatimonas sp. | reverse complement strand
GACACGGCCCCGACCGTACTTGACAGCCTCGCTTGGACGGGCGATTGTTACAGCTTGCGATTTTTGACGAGCACAACGGTCGAACCAGAGACTTCGAGCCATGTACGCCATCTTCCGCACCGGCGGCAAGCAGTTCCGGGCAGAGCCCGGTGCGACGCTGCGTATTCCGAACATTGCCGCCGAACCGGGGGATACGATCGAGTTCACGGAAGTACTCCTCGGGGCCGACGGAGATCAGTACAAGATCGGCGCACCACTGGTCGATGGCGCGGCGATCACCGCGGAAGTGGTGAAGCACGGCAAGGGTGAGAAGATCATCATCTTCAAGCACAAGCGGCGCAAGAACTATCGCCGCAAGGCGGGGCACCGGCAGCAGTACACCGAGGTCCGCGTCAACGAGATCAATCTGGGTTAGGAGGTCGTACCCATGGCTCATAAGAAGGGCGGCGGATCGACGCGCAACGGCCGCGATTCGAATGCACAGCGGCTGGGGGTGAAGAAGTTCGGCGGCGAGCGGGTGCTGGCGGGCAACATCATCGTTCGGCAGCGCGGCACGGTATTCCACCCGGGCGACAACGTCGGGCGGGGGAGCGACGACACGCTCTTCGCGCTGGTCGACGGTATCGTGCAATTCCAACGCAAGGACAAGAAGCGGAAGAAGGTGTCGATCGTGCCGGCCTGAGGGCGGCGCACGATCGCAGCGAAGCCCCGGCAAACGTCCGGGGCTTTTTGCATCCTGGACCGGCCTTCGGACCGGCCGTGGCAGAGAGAAGAACAGCTTCGGCACCCGAATGAGTGAGGATATCTGGCCTGCGCGCAGCAGCGACGGGTTCGCGCGGATCGGGCTGCTCCCGCCGTACGTCTTCGCGCAGGTCAACGAGGAGAAGCAGCGAAAGATCGACGCCGGCGGCGATGTCATCGATCTGGGGATGGGCAACCCGGATCTCGGCACTCCCGCGCACATCGTCGAGGAACTCGTCAGGCATGCGGCCGACCGGAAGCATCACCGGTACAGCGCGTCGCGGGGCATTCCCGTCCTGCGACAGGCGATGGCGGACCACTACGCCCGGCGATACGGTGTGCAGCTCGATGCCGACCTCGAGGTCGTGGTCACGATCGGAGCGAAGGAGGGGATATCCCACCTGATGGTGGCGCTCCTGGATCAGGGGGACGCCGTGCTGGTGCCGAGTCCCGCGTACCCGATCCACACCTATTCGGTCGTGTTCGCGGGCGGGCACGTGAGGACGTTGCCGCTCGAGGGAACACCGGACGGCCGGGTCGATGGGGACGCCCTGCTGGCCAGGGTCGAGGAGGCCGCCGCCTCGACCGTTCCCCCGCCGAAGGCGCTGTTCCTGTCCTTCCCGAACAACCCGACGACCCTGATAGCGGATCGAGCGTTCTTCGAGGCGGCCGTCGACGTCTGCCGACGCCATCGGCTCTACCTCATCCATGACTTTGCCTACGCCGATTCGGGCTTCGATGAGGAGCCGGTCAGCGTGTTGCAGATCCCCGGCGCCAAGGAAATCGCCGTCGAGCTGTTCTCGATGTCGAAGTCGTACTGCATGGCGGGATGGCGGGTGGGGTTCTGCGTCGGTAACGCCGCGATCGTCCAGGCCCTGACTCGGGTGAAGAGCTACCTCGACTACGGGATCTTCCAACCGATTCAGATCGCGGCGGCGCACGCATTGAACGGTCCACAGGAGTGTGTCGCGGAGATTCGAGATACGTACCGGCGTCGACGAGACGCACTGGTGGAAGCGCTCAACGCGCACGGCTGGAACCTGCTACCACCGCGCTCGACGATGTTCGTCTGGGCGCCCATCCCCGAACGGTTCCGGGAACTCGGCTCGGTCGAGTTCGCCCGCCTGCTCTTGCGGGAAACCGGAGTGGTGGTGTCACCGGGGATCGGGTTCGGCGTCGAGGGTGACGGTCACTTCCGGTTCGCGCTCATCGAGCCGGAGGACCGCCTGAGGGAGGCGGGGGAACGAATTGGAAGGCTGCTGAACGGTTGAGAGTCCGGCTGGCGAGCAGGCCCCAGGGCCAACCGGGCCGTCGCACTCTGCACACCGTCACCCCGCGAGCCACAAGCCAATCAGGAACCCGAAGCCGGTAGCGAGCGCGATCCCGATCAGTGTCACCAGGATCCATCTCAGCGTCATCGAGATGGGCGGGTTGTGCGGGAAGCCGACTAGCGGGTGCCAGTAGACGAGGATGCGCGGCGCTGGGCGCTGCAGCGCGCGTCGGCCACGAACTGAGATGACCGATCTGGGGCGTCCGCATCGGTTGAGACATCGCGCCCCCCGCTGCGACCGCGCCGAGCTACGGGCCGCGAGTCGGTGCGATCGCCCCCTGCCCCCTCACCATTCTCGCGCATGCGTGCTTCGGGACCCGTTCCCATCCCGTCGAGGTCCACAGGCGGGAGCTGAGCCGGGTTCAGAAACCCGCCGATGTACAGGCGGGTCAGATCGTCGACCAGCTGCTCCACCGGCGCGTCCCGATCCGGACGGTACCAGTTGTAAAGCCAGTTCATCATCCCGAACAGCGCGAAGGTCGCGAACCGCTCGTTCAGCTCGCTCTCCGGCCTCAGCTCACGCAGGATTTCCATCGCGATCTCCGTGAGCCGCTTCTTCTTGCGGTTCACGTTCCGCAGGTACTCTCCCGTCAGCGATTCGGCCTCGTGGGACAGCACCTTCATCTCCGCCATACTGTCGATGAAGTACGTGAGATGATTGTGGATGAGTATGCGGAGCCGGAGCTGCGGGTCCTCGACACCGGCCAGGCGCTCTTCCAGACGACAGAGGAGCGTGCCGAAGGCGTGGTCCTGGATGAGGTAGAGAAGCTCTTCCTTGCTCTGGAAGTAGTAGTACAGGCCGGAGAGGCTCACGCCCGTGGCCCGCGCGATGTCCCGGATGCTGGCATTGT
>CAZJEH010000293.1:0-2936 GCA_964544905.1 uncultured Gemmatimonas sp. | reverse complement strand
TCTGCTCCCTCAGCTCCGCCTCCGCCCGCGTCCACATTCCCGACTGCAGCGGCTGGAGCATCTCCCGGAGCGGCCTTCCGATCACGTCCATCGGACACACGACGTGCAGGCCCGCGTCATTGGATCTGGCCAACCAGCCCGCCAGCCGCAGCGTGTCGTCACAACCGCGGCTCAGGTCCGTCAAAACGACGATCGTGTACATCTTCAGGGGGCATGAGAAATCACCCCCGGAGCCGTTCTCGTGGTCACGGCCGGGGGCGATCGACGACCGCCTTCTGTCTGTACAGTATCCCGGGGGACCGATCCGTTACGCGGTCCAGCCGGTGCGATTGATTACGTCATCGCCGGCCGGCGATTCGTTACAGCGCGTCGATGGAGATCGTCTCTGCGACGAGGAGATACGGTCGTCCGGACGGACGTGGGGGAGGGGACGGCAGCTCAGGACGGTCGGCGACGACGGAACTCCTCGAGCAGGCGGCGCTTCAGCTCGGGTGGGGGGAGATCATCCGGAAGGGATCGGAGCGCCGCGACCGAGATCCGGAGCTGGCTCAGAAAGTGTGCACAGCCGGAGCATGCTTCGAGATGGCTCGCGATCTCCTGCCGCCGGTCGATGGGTAGGGCTTCGTCGAGGTATTCGGTCAGGTCCTCGCGGACCTCCCTGCACGCTCGAGGGATCGATGACACAGCGCCCCCGGGCCTGGTGTTCTCGGACTCGATATCGGTTGCGGATACCCGCAAGCGTAACGTTTGTGCGTATGGCGGGACCAGATCGAGTTGTACGGCACGAACCGCTTTACGGAGGTCGTAGGTCGATGGCGTTCCTGTCCTGGCTGCTCCGTAGGTCCCGCCGAGGCAGGGGCCTGTCGGCTCTCCCGCCCCGGGATTGCCGCGACTGCTGGAAGGCGCGCGCGTATGCCGGCTTCTGGGGACGCGGTACCTGCCGTTCCTGCGGCAAGGTCCATGGACGCCTCTTCTCGACACCGATCTTCTCGGGTATCGACAAGCGCGAACGCTAGCGAGGTCGCGCGCCCTCACCGCCGTATCGGATCTCCCGAGAGTGTTCTCCGGCGGCTCCCGGGCTCCTTGCGGATCGGCCGGTTCCCTCCCCAGCTTGGCGGTAGATTCCGTCCGCCGAGCCCCCGATGATCGACTTACGCACCGCACTCGCTTCCGCGCTGCTCCTCCTGGCTTCCACCGCCTGCGGGGATCTGGCGAGCTCCCCCGGTGAGCCCACGCTCGAAGAGGTCTTCGCGGCCGTCGAAAAGTATCGGGACGTCGACGTCGCCATCGCCGACGGATACGTCCGTGACCTGCTCGACACCTGCGAAACCCCGTACCACATGGGGATCACACAGGACCTCGGGACGATGGGAATTCACTTCCTCCGCCACGACCTGCTCGGAATCAACGAGCCGGAGAGCCGTCTCGACGTCCGGGGTACCCACACCGATTTCCTCCAGCCGGCGGTCCTCGTGTACGAGCCCCAGGCTGACGGTTCGCTCGAGCTCGTCGCGATCGAGAACCTCGTCGCGGCGGAGGCCTGGAGGGAGGCGGGGCACCAGGAGCCGCCCTCCTTCCATGGCGTCCCGTACGAGTACTGGCCGGACGACCCCGGCATGTCGATCCGGGCACAGTACGACCGCCACATCTGGATTCACGAGAACCCGAGCGGTGTGTTTGCGCAGTACAATCCCGCGGTCAGCTGCGCCCACCACGAGTACAACATGCCGATGATGGAGCCGCCGAGCTCGATGCCCACCCATTGAACGGACGGTCGCGGGATCGCTATATATGTCGTGAAACCGCTATTCAAATGAGGAGAGGCCGAGGGAGGCCCCCGATTCCCCTGCTCCCCTCGGCCGTCAGGCGAGCCCAGCTCCTACCGCGCTGCGAGATTCCGGGAGTTTCGCGACCCTCCCGTTCGGATACCGCGTGAGCGCCTGATTCGGCGCGGTGATGCCGTTCAGGTAGCGGCAGCCGACCCGACCCATCCGGACGGACGCCGTCACATCGGTGTGGATCGGTACGCGCGGGGCTTGCGGACCGCGGCGACGGCACGAAACCTTTGGAAGGTTCTGGAGCGGGATTCCCGAACTGCCTCTCCATCGAGTTGGTCGGTGGCGAACCCGGACGCCGGACCGGTGGAAAGCCGCGCGGACCTGCAGGGTCCGGTCGCGGCGCAGGCCTCGACTGGTTCGGCGGCGACAGGATTTGGCCGCGGCAGGTGGAGGGCGCCGTGACGTTGCCAACACTCGACCGTTGGCCGAAGTAGATATATGATGTTATGTTGATGCTCCGGCAGAGGCTTCACGCCCCAGCCCCCATCACCACGAACGATGTCGTTCCCTGCGAGAGTACGCTCTCGCATTATGTTCGGCGGCCCGGAAAGGGTCGTCTCGGGCGATCCCACCGATGGCTGCCGTTCAGCCGTCGAAGCGGTCGTCGCCGCCACCAATCAGAGGAGGGATGGTCATGGGAGAGTTGAGGAGGTCTGCGCCGAGGAAGCGGGGTTCTCCTTCGCGCGTCCGTGGGTTCGCGTTCGTTAATGTTCTCGGTGCAGTCGCCGCCTCGGCGATCGTGGCGATGCCGCTTTCCGCAACGGACCCTGATCCGGAGCAGGTGACCTTCGCGGGTGACGTGGCGATCATCATCCAGGAGAACTGCCAGAACTGCCACCGGCCTGGCGGTATCGGGCCGATGTCGCTGACCTCGTACGATGAGGTCCGCCCCTGGGCCGAGGTCATCAAGCAACGCGTCGTGACGCGGGAGATGCCGCCGTACCACTACGACACCGGAGTCGGCATCCAGGCGTTGCAGAACGACTGGCGGATGTCGGAGGAGGAGATCCGGACGATCGCCGCATGGGTGGACGCGGGTGCCCCGATGGGCGATCCGGCGCTTCTGCCGCCGCCGCCGAACTTCCCCGACGGGTCGGA
>CAZJEH010000292.1:0-2952 GCA_964544905.1 uncultured Gemmatimonas sp. | reverse complement strand
TGGGACTTCGCCGTGTCGATCGTGCCCGGCTGGCACACGACGATCTTCGCGCCCTACTTCGTGACCGGCGCGATCCTCTCCGGTATCGCCATGGTGGTCACCATCGCCGTGCCGATCCGCAAGGTCTTCCGGCTGGAAGCCTACCTTACGGATCTGCACTTCGACCGCATGGCGAAGCTGCTCCTGCTGACGTCTCTCATCGTGGGGTTCGCGTACGGCACCGAGTACTTCATGGCCTGGTACTCGGCCGAGCTGTACGAGCGGGGCGTCTTCTGGGATCGCGTCTTCGGCGAATACTGGTGGGCCGGCTGGTCGATGATCACCTTCAACGCCCTCATCCCGCAGCTGCTCTGGATACCGAAGGTCAGGCGGAATCTCAACCTGTTCTTCGTCATCTCGATCCTGGTGAACATCGGGATGTGGTATGAGCGCTTCGTGATCATCGTCCCGTCGCTCTCCCACTCCTACGAGCCGTGGCGGTTCCTCAACTACCACATGAGCTACACCGAGGCGGCGATCCTCATCGGGAGCTTCGGTTGGTTCTTCATGTGGATGCTGCTCTTCCTGCGGCTGCTCCCGACGCTCTCGATCGCGGAGATCAAGGAGATCCTGCCGCCGCCCTTCCGCCGGCATGCGGAGCACAAGCTCGTCGCCGCAGGCACCGAGCGCGTGGTGGAGGAGCTGCCCACGGGCTACAAGGAATTCGAGCGCAGATGATGGCCGAGCATGGCATCCGGTACGGAGTTCGATAGATGAGCAGATCACGATCAGGGGTGCTGGGGGTCTTCGGCCATCTCGACGCCGCTTCGGAGGCGATCGAGCGGCTGCGGAAGGACGGCTACCCGCTCACCGTATACTCGCCCACCCCGAGGCACGAGCTGGAAGAAGCGCTCGATCCGCCCGAGAGCGCGGTACGCATCTTCACCCTCATGGGTGCGTTCACGGGCAGCGCGGCGGGGGCGGCCCTGGCGATCTGGGCATCGCTCGACTGGCCGCTGATCGTGGGCGGTAAGGAGATCGTGTCGTTGCCGGCCTTCAGCGTCATCATCTTCGAGGTGACCATCCTGCTGGGCGCCTTGTCGACGGTGGCGGGGTTGTTCATCACCGGCAGGCTGCCGCGCATCGGCAGGGGTGAGGCACTCTACCATCCATCCTTCAGCGGCGGGCGGTTCGGCGTTTTCGCGCACGTCCCACCAGACCGCTTCGAAGTGGTGCGGAACATCATGACGGAGAGCGGTTCCGAGGAGGTCCTCCTTGATCAGGCGTGAGGTCGGCGGGATTGTCACGCGGTCGCGCCGGTTGGCGAGCGCCATCGTCGTCGCCGCGCTGGCGGCGGGGTGCACCGACTTCGCCGGCTACGACCTCGACTACATCCTGGGCGCGGTTCCCGTGATCGGGACGATGCGTTCGACGCCCGCCTGGGAGGCCCAGACCATGCCGAGGGACCCGGTGCCCGGAACGGTGCCCGCGGTTTCCCCTGCCGGCGACGCACCCGCGCCTTTCGCTCAGGCCGATCTCGACGCGGTGGCCGCGGCGCTGGTCAACCCGCTGCCCGCGAGCGAGGAGGTCCTGGCGCGAGGAGCGACCGTCTACACGAACCAGTGCTTCGTATGCCACGGGGCACAGGGCGAGGGCAACGGGCCGGTGGTGGGGGCGGGCCGCTTCCCGATGGGTCCGTCGTTGGTCACGGCGGCCGCTGCTGCGCGTACGGATGGCTACATCTACGGGGTCGTTCGCGTCGGCCGCGGCCTGATGCCCGCGTACGGCGACCGCGTCCCTGATCGCGACCGATGGGCGGTCGTGCACTACGTGCGTAGCTTGCAGCAGCAGGCCGGATTGATCTCGGCGCCCGCGGCTGCTCCTGCGGCGCCGGCAACGCCCGAGCCGACTCCGGCCGCGCCCGGCGCCTGATTCGACCAGAGGGTCCCTGAGGCCTCAGGACGTTCGCCGCGGTGAGCCGCGGAACCGCATAGACTGACGAGCGACATTCGACGATATGGCCCACGATTCTGGCGTCCCCGATGTGATCCCCTTCCGAACGCTGGGTTCTCTCAGCGGCGCCGTGAAGGGCGCCCTGGTCATCCTGGTGCTCATCGGGGCCGCGTCGGCGTTCATCGCGACTTCGTCCTACGACCCCGCCAGGTTCTGGCAGAGCCTCCTCTTCAACTGGCTCTTCTGGTCATCGCTGGCGCTTGGCATGGTGATGTTCGCGGTGGCGCTGCACCTCACGGCCGCGGACTGGGCATGGTCGGTCGAGCGCTTCGCTCTTGCCGGCGTGGCCTTCCTGCCGATCTCGTTGATCCTGCTGGTCGCAGTCTTCTTCGGTTCGGAAGTCTACTTCCACCACTGGTTGCACCCAGAGGCGTACGATCCGGTCATCGAAGGGAAGCGGACCTGGCTGACACTGCGGAACATGATCGGCCGTGACTTCCTGGCGGTCATCGTGCTGTACGGGTTGTCGACCTGGTACGCGTACCTGGCGCTGCGGCCGGACGTCTTCGGTGTCAATAACGACCGCAAGCGCGGTATCTACAACTGGCTGACGAGCGGCTGGCGGGGCGTGGAGGCCGAGGCCTCGCGGTCGTACACGGTCCGGAAGTTCCTCGGCGTCGTCATGGGCATCCTGTTCGCCATCCTCTGGGGGATGATCGGGATCGACCTGGCGATGACGATGGACCCGCACTTCTTCAGCACCATGTTCCCCGTCACCTTCTTCTGGGCGGCGTTCCAGGGAGGTGTGGCCGCGACGGCAATCGCGGTGGTGCTCCTGCGTTCGCGCATGGACCTGACGGAGTACATCACGTCGAAGCAGTTCCACGACCTGGGCAAGCTGGTCTTCGCCTTCTCGGTCTTCTGGATGTACGTGAATTGGTCACAGTACATCGTCATCTGGTACGGCCTGCTGCCGTGGGAGCAGCCGTTCTTCGTCAACCGGTTCGAGGAGCCGTTCGG
>CAZJEH010000291.1:0-2990 GCA_964544905.1 uncultured Gemmatimonas sp. | reverse complement strand
CGTGATCTGCTCGCCCAGCCACATGACGAAGACGGCCCCGGTCGTCAGCGTCAGGATCATCTGCAGGGCGAAGCCCACTCCTGGATTCGCCACGGCACCCGGGATCTGGGTGAGGAAGACCGAGTAACCGTATGCCTGGATCGCGGACAGCCCGACCGTCGCGTAGCGCGTATACTGCGTCAGCTTCTTCCGGCCCTCCTCACCTTCCTTCTGCATCTTCTCGATGCTCGGGAAGACGGCGGCGAGCAGCTGGAACATGATGCTCGCCGAGATATACGGCATGATCCCGAGCGCGAAGACTGTCGCGCGCGAGAGTCCGCCGCCGACGAACATGTCGTAGATCCCGAAGACCGTCCCCTGAAGCTGGCCCGCGAACTCCCGAAGCGCCGCGACGTTGATCCCGGGCGCGACGACGTGAGCGCCCAGGCGGTAGACGAAGAGGATGAAGAGCGTGAAGAGGATCTTCTCCTTCAGCTCCGGAATTCGAAACAGCGTCGCGATCGGGTTACTCATAGGACCTTGACGGCCGAACGTCGGCGGCTCAGGAGATCTCCTGGACCGTTCCCCCTGCGGCCTCGAGCTTCTCCCGGGCCGACTTGCTGAAGGCGTGCGCGGAAACGCTCACCTTCCGGGATATACTGCCATTCCCGAGAACCTTCACGCGTCGGGTCGCGTGGCCGATCAGGCCCCGCTCGTGGAGCAGCTCGGGCGTGATCTCCGTCTCCTCCAGCTTCTCGATGGCGCTGAGGTTGACGATCTGATACTCGACGCGGTTGATGTTCTTGAAGCCCCGCTTCGGCAGTCGCCGCTGAAGAGGCATCTGACCGCCTTCGTAGGTCGGCTTGCCGGCGCCCGGGCCGTGGCTGCCGGTTCGGGCCTTCGCGCCCTTGTGGCCGTAGCCCGACGTCTTGCCCAGTCCGGAGCCCGGACCGCGGCCTACCCGCTTGCGGCTACGGTGCGATCCGCGCGGTCGCGGAAGATTGTGGAGTCCGTCCATCATTCCTGTCCTTCCACCTCCGTCACCTCGACGAGGTGGCGGACCTTGAAGATCATGCCTCGGATGGCCGGATTGTCCTTCTGGACGACCGAGCGCTGGTGCTTGAGTCCGAGGGCCTTCAGCGTGGCGCGTTGATCATGCGGCGCGCCGATGCCGCTCTTGACCTGTCTGATCAGGAGATTCGCCATTTCAGCCTCCGAGGGCCTCCGCGGGGACGCCGCGCTCGCGGGCGAGCTGCTCCCGCGTGGTCAGCCGCTTCAGGCCGTCCATCGTCGCCAGGACCATGTTGGACGGGTTGTTGGAGCCCAGGCTCTTCGTGAGGATGTCGTGGATCCCCGCGCACTCGAGCACCGCGCGCACCGGACCGCCGGCGATCACGCCGGTTCCCTGGCTCGCCGGACGCAGCAGAACCTCCCCGGCACCCCAGTGGCCCTGGACCTCGTGGGGGATCGTGCCGTCCTGGATCGGTACCTGGACCATCGATCGGCGGGCCGATTCCAGCGCCTTGCGGACAGCCTCCGATACCTCGTTCGCCTTGCCCGTTCCGACCCCGACCTGGCCCTGCTGATCACCGACCGCGACGAGCGCCGCGAACGAGAAGCGACGGCCACCCTTCACAACCTTGGCGACACGGTTGATGTGGATGACGTTCTCCTTCAGGTCCGACTCACGCGGCCCACGACCTCCGCGCCCGCCACCCCGACTGCTCTGCTCTCGTGCCACGCTTCCCCCTTAGAACTCGAGGCCGCCCTCGCGGGCGCCGTCAGCGAAAGCCTTCACCCGACCGTGATAGAGGTACCCACCACGATCGAAAACGACCTTCTGGATTCCCTGCTCGCGGGCGCGCTTCGCGATCAGCTTGCCCGCCTCGCGCGCCTGCTCCGTCTTGGTCAGATTCGCCACGGCGTCCCTCACGTCGGCGGACAGCGTGGAGATGCCCAGCAGCGTGATCCGCCGCGTGTCGTCCACGATCTGACCCTCGATGTTGTTCAGAGAACGGTACACGACCAGACGGGGTCGCTCCGTCGTACCGACGACCTTCTTCCGTACGCGCCGATGCCGCCGAAGGCGCCGTACCTGCCGTTCCCTGCTTCCTAGAGCCATTATCTCAACGTCGTTATGTGTCCGCGATGCTCGGGACGGAGTCGAAGACCCCGTGTACCAACGACCTGACCACCAGGATCCCCGGCAGCCCGGGCCGCCGGGTGCTTCGATTACTTGCCGCCCGCCTTGCCTGCCTTCCGGCGGATCACTTCGCCCTGATACCGGACGCCCTTGCCCTTGTACGGCTCGGGGGGCCGCAAGCCGCGGATCTCCGCCGCGACCTGCCCGACCACTTCCTTGTTGGCGCCCTCTACCTCAACGACCGTCGGCGACACGGCGCGCAGGGTGATTCCGGCAGGTGCCTTGTAGTCGATCGGGTGCGAGTAGCCGAGGTGGAGCGTCAGACCGAATGGCTTCGTCTCGGCTCGATAGCCGACGCCGACGATCTCCAGCGTCTTCTTGAACCCGGTGGTGACGCCCTCGATCATGTTGGCGACGAGCGTCCGGCTGAGTCCGTGGAGAGCCTTGTGCTCGCCCCGGTCGCTCGGCCGCTCGACCAGGATCGACTCGCCGTCCCGCCGAACGATCACGTCGCGATGCAGAGTACGCTCGAGTTGACCCTTCGGGCCCTTCACGCTGACCCGCGATCCCTCGATCGCGACTTCGACACCGGCCGGAACCGGGATCGGCTTTCTACCGATACGAGACATTTCCGTTTCTCGTGATTCGAATTCGTTATTGCCGCGCTGTCACCGACCGCCGCGCGCGTCGCCAGGTTCCACTGCCCGATGCCGACGCGGATGGGCGGTGGACGAAAGCGCTACCAGACGATGGCCAGAAGCTCCCCGCCGACCTTCGCCTCGCGCGCCTGGCGGTCCGTCATCACCCCCTTGGAGGTGGACAGGATCGCCATGCCGAGGCCGTTGCGCACACGCGGGATTTCCGGAAC
>CAZJEH010000290.1:0-3014 GCA_964544905.1 uncultured Gemmatimonas sp. | reverse complement strand
CCGCGCCGGGGGTCGTCATAGCGTACTGCGCATAATCGATATTATGACAATTTCTGACACGGTTCCTTATTATGCGCGGACATCGAGCGATCTAGGCGTTTGCAGGCTGGATTCCCGACGGCACGGCGGCGAGCCCGCAGCAACGTCACTGCCAGGTCACTTCCATCGCGAAGAAGTGGTCGAACACCTCCCGATCCGGGTGATTGGCGTCGTTACGCTCAGGGCTTCGGATGTAGAAGTCCAGTTGCTGCGCAGCAGGATTCACGGCGCCCGCCTCCCCGGTGCTCGGCTCGAGCATGACTGCGAGCGTCTCGCGATCCCGCATGCCTTGCGTGACCATGAAGTGGATCTCGTAGTCTTCATAGAGCGACTCGCCGTTCAAAGCCGCATGCCCGTAACCCCAGCCTGCGACGAACAGCACGCTCTTCGGCCAGTTCATGTCTCCGCAGCCAGAGTCGCCATGCTCGAACAGCCATGCCGCAATACCCCCGTTTTGGCATGGCGAGAACTCATGGAAGCGATCAAGCTCGACGACGTATCGCCCCTCGGGCAAGTCGAGCTCAGCCCGAAACGTCCCCGTGTTCTCGATCTCGTTGACGTCTATCTGAATTTCGCCTTCAACCGGACGCACATTGCTCGCGTCGTTGCCCATGTGGTCCCACGGCGACTGGTCGTTCAGCGTCCCCACCTGGTACACGCGTGAGGCACGGATGATGAAGCGCCCGTCGTAGAGCTCGTGCTGCTCGGGCGCGTACATTCCCATCGTGGTACCGGGCTGCTGGCGAGGCCCGCGCTCCGCCTGTTGCTGTGCAAGCGTCACGGACGCGGCGACGAGGACGGTAGATCCGATAATGGCGGTTCGATACATCATCGCTCTCTCCCGCTTGCTCTTTGCTGGAATCCGTTAGTATCGCTCGGCATGCGGCCGAGCTCTTCTCTCGCAAGGCCGCCCGATTCGAGAGCCTATGACAACAATTGCCGCTCACCCGCCCCTTTCGGCTGCCGCCGCTCTCCTGCAGCGGGCTGGGTTGCCGAGCGAAGACCTTACAGACGAGCACCTGAAGCAGTTCTTCGTCGCGGGAGACCCTGACAGCCCGCTCGGAATCGTGGGGCTCGAACTCTCGCCACCTCACGCGCTGCTGCGGTCCCTCGTCGTCGATGCGCAGGCGCGGGGTCGGGGCTTGGGCTCACGCCTCCTTGCACATGCCGAGGCGCACGCGCGCTCACGCGGTGTGCGCTCGCTGTATCTGCTCACCACCACCGCGGCCGCGTTCTTCGCCGCGCACGGCTACGCGTTTGCCGATAGAAGTGAGGCGCCGTCGATCATCCGTTCGTCCGCCGAGTTCACCTCATTGTGCCCTGCCACCGCCGCCTTCATGGTTAAGCACCTTTAGAAGTGACTCCGGCGAAATGCCTCCGTGTCCACGTGTGCGTACAGGACCTCACTGCCTCCGTTCGCTTTCTACTGGCACCCCCCCTGTTCGCCGCCCTCAGGCACTCTGATGTCTAGCGAGACTCCCCGAACCGCAGCTCGAGTGGTAGACGTATTGATTGTGGGCGCCGGCCAAGCTGGGCTCGCCGCCGCCCGGACGCTGACGGAACACGGCGTAGCATGTGTCGTGCACGAGCGCCATCCCAGAATCGGCGACTCGTGGCGCAGGCGGTACGATTCCCTTGTGCTCTTCACGCCCCGACGTATCAGCGCCCTGCCTGGGCTCGCCCATGACGGCGACCAGCGTGGTTATCCCGGCAAGGATGAGATGGGCGACTACCTCGAGCGCTACGCTGCGAGCTTCTCCCTGCCCGTCGTTACCGGCAACGGCGTTGCGCGTCTCGTGAGGGGTGAGAAGCATTTTCTGGCAGAGCTGGACGACGGTCACGTGCTTTCCAGCCGAGCCGTCGTCATCGCTACCGGAGCCTTCCAACGCCCGCGCGTTCCCGGCTTCGCTGGTCGACTTGCACCGCGCGTGCTGCAACTCGATGCCGCCTCATATCGCAACCCCGCGCAAATCAACGGACGCCGCGTGTTGATCGTCGGCGATGGAGCAACGGGCCGCCAGATTGCGCTTGAGCTCGCGCCTCATTACAGCGTCATGCTCGCTACCGGGCGTCGACGCAACTTCGGCTTCCAGCGCTTGTTCGGCGCTGATACGACCGAACTGGCGCTGCGCTTTGGCCTACTCGCTGCGGACAAGGCAAGCATCGCCGGCCGTCTCGTCCGTGCACTCGACCTAACACCCGGGCTGAATCTCCAGCTCCGGGCGCTGCGTAGAGCGGGCATTGAAGTGCTACGCCGCTGCGTCGATGCGCAGGATCAGCGGGTGACCCTCGCGGACGGTAGTCAGCGTGACCTCGATACCGTGATTTTCGCGATGGGCTATGAAGACGATACGACATGGGTAGACATCCCAGGTGCGACCGAGGGAGCGCGACTTCTCGAGCAACGAGGAATCTCGCCGGTATCCGGTCTCTACTATGTGGGGCGCGATTGGCAAACGTCTCGTGCCTCCGGGCTCATCTGTGGAGTCGCACACGACGCAGATACCATTGGCGCTCGTCTGACCCACGGAGCGGCCTCCTAGGCAGGGCAGATTCCTAGGCAGGGCAGAGCCCTAGCCGCGCTCACCACGACCGTCACGGTATTGTCCGACGTGCTACGGCTCGAGGTCGACCGGTTGCCGGTCGTGCACTTTGCGGCCAGTGAACATCGCGGATATCACGGCGCCGCCTTCACGGAACTTCGCCGCCACCGCGGCAGCGATGTGGATGACGATCAGCGTGACCAGCAGGTAGAAGTCGTACTCGTGGATGCGCACGATCGGCGCACGGAACGAGCGCATCTCGGCGTAGGCGTCCGGATCGACCGACTCGGGAGCGTATGGGCGCACGAGTGTCGGATCGTGAGTCTCGCCGGCCACCCACTCCCGCATCCCTCCGCCGAGCGGCGGCGGGCGTAGCACGTTTTGGCATATTCATGTTGCCGAAGCGGGATAACGGCGCTACATTTCGCGCGT
>CAZJEH010000289.1:0-3033 GCA_964544905.1 uncultured Gemmatimonas sp. | reverse complement strand
ATCATCGCCGGGCTACGGGTGACGATCTGGCTGAAGTCGTAGTCCGAGCGCGTCGCTTCCATCACCCGGTGCCGCTCGATCCGTTGCTCGAGCCGCGCGACGTGTTCCGCGATCAGCGATCGGAGGTCGTTGAGATCTTCCGGCAGAACGATGTAGTCCGCGGCTCCGGCCTGGATGAGAGCGATCGCGATGCGGTGGTTCGCCTCCGCTCCGATGACGATCGGCGCCGGGAGTCCCGCCGCGCGGATGGCGCGTACCTCGGCCGCGCTCTCTCCCTCACGGTTGACGGCGACGAGGATGGGGGGCAGAAGGTCGGGTGCCGGCGAGATCTGGGACGGTGACGATACGACCTCCAGGTCGAGCCGATGCTCGCGGGCGAGCTCCGGCCACAGGTGCTCGAACGTGTCTCCAGCTACTGCGATCGCGAGTGTCGGCACGGCGACAGAAGAGCGGGACGGGTCGTACTACCGCGGGATGCAGGCTGCCGGCAAAGGTCTCCCCAGGGTGTGTGAGGCGCAACCCTGGATCCGCTCGGCGTTCGATTGCTACCCTGCCGTCCCGCGTTGGTTGCGAACTGCTCGTCACCCCAGACGCAGGATTCCAACCTCGTCGTACACGGCGGGGCCGTGGCCCAGGGTGCTCCGGACCAGCGCCAACCGATCGACGGGGACGGTCGCGTCCACCGGAGGAAGGGTCGGCAGCACCCGTCGAAGATCGGCAGGCGGGCGCAGTCGGGCAGCGGTGAGGTGAGGCCGGAAGGGTCGCTCCTCGGGAACGAATCCCGCCGCCCTGGCGGCCGCCTCGAGCTGCTCCGCGGCCGTCCGCAGAGCCCCTTCGTGGTCCTCCACGCCGATCCACAGGACGTCGGCCCGGGCCGGTCGCGGAAACGCCCCCCAACCTCGCAGCCGGATTGAGAACGGGGGAGGAAGCTGGAGTTCGCGCACAGCTTCCTCCAGGCTGGCTCGTCGCGCGCTGTCGGTGTCGCCCAGGAAGCGCAGGGTCAGATGCAGGTTCTCCGGCGGCACCCAGCGTGCGCCGGCCACTGCCGGGGCCACGCCGATGGCCCGCTGGATCTCGGAGCGTGTCACCTCGGGGAGGGGCACGGCATAGAAAAGCCGCTCGGCCCGAGGCCGATCCTCGTTCTGCATCCGATCGCTCCGCAGACCGCTGCTCATCCGCCCAACCTGTTCATCCGACCATGTTGAGACGGACCTCGCCGCCAGCCTCCTCCACGGGGAAAGTGCGGATACCCTGGTCCGCCGGACCCGCCCGGACCGCGCCGCTACGGACATCGAACTGCGAGCCGTGCCAGGGGCAGGTGACCACGTCGCAGGCCAGCAGGCCGCCCGAGAGGGAGCCGCCACGGTGCGGACAGTGATCCTCGAACGCCACCCACCCGGCTTCCGAGCGCGCCAGAACGACCCTCGAGTCGTCGACCCGGACCAGCTTCATCTGGTTGATCTTCAGCTCATCGGTGCGCGCGACGGAGGCCCATCCATCTTCGTCGAGTTCGACATCCTCCTCGGACCATCTGCCCGCGTTCGCGTAGCGGTGGTCGACGCCGATCTGGTTGCGGTAGGCGAGCGTTCCGCCCATCCATCCGCCGGCCAGCAGAAGCGCGGCTCCCGCCCCCTCGATTCCAACGATGGCCGTTTCCACGGCGACGCCCGGCCCGCCGCGAAGAATCCAGGCGAGGAGGAAGAGTAGCAGGGCGGTCGCGTTCACGACCATGTGGCGGATACCGCGCCTGCGACCGGTACTTCGAGGCGGCACCGTCCGGACGAGGTCGATCAGCCCGGGTACCGCAGCCACCGCACCCATGGTGATCCCCGCCGGGGCGATGTACCAGGCGACCAGGAGGAGATCCTCGAACCCGAACAGCGCCGCGCCCAGGTCCGAAACGAGCGTGCCGACCAGAAAAGCCAGCGGGAACGGGATCAGCATCGGATGGATTGGATGACCGTGGAAGCTGGCCTTGCTGCGCATCGGCGACTCGGAGGTGCTGTGATTGGGTGTCGACCCTGTCGTGGCACGCGAATCCCGCGCCGGAGCCGGTCCCGCGCGTGCCGACTCGTTCGCGCCCGGGGACTTCGCGTCGTTCCAAGGGTTGGAACCCGGCTTGCTGCTGTAGCGGGTGTGGCAGCCACCGTGGAAACTCGTCGTCGGCGTGAGGTGTAGCTATCTCCACGCCCGTCCCATCCATCCAATCGGCTCCCGATCGTGGAGGTCCCCGATGCTCATCAAGCGTGGTTCGAACGATATCCCCTCGTCCGAGATCACCCCGGAAAGGGATTACCTCAACCGGCGGCAGTTCATCCGGCGGTTCGGGGCGGCGACGGCTGCCGCTGCCGGGGTGCCGGTCGCGGTGGGAGCGTCGTGTCGCGACGGCGGGGCCCAGGAGTTCGCCGATGGGGCCGAGGACGTGGTGCAGGACGAGCTGACCCCCTACGAGTCCATCACCACCTACAACAACTTCTACGAGTTCGGGGTCGACAAGGACGACCCGTACCGGAACGCGCGCAACTTCCGCACGGCCCCCTGGACCGTTCGCGTTGACGGCCACGTGAAGCAGCCGACGACCTATGCGCTCGAGGATCTGCTCCGGCCGTTCACCATGGAAGAACGCGTCTATCGGCTGCGTTGTGTCGAGGCGTGGTCGATGGTGATCCCCTGGCACGGCTTCCCGCTGCGGGATCTCATCCGACGTGTCGAACCGACATCCAACGCCAAGTACGTGGCCTTCGAGACACTGCTCGATCCCTCGCGGATGCCCGGGCAGCGGGGCAATGTGCTGGACTGGCCGTATCGCGAGGGGCTCCGCATGGACGAGGCGATGCACCCCCTCACGATCCTGGCGGTCGGCCTCTATAATCAGACGCTCCCGCCCCAGAACGGGGCCCCGCTGAGACTTGTGGTTCCCTGGAAGTACGGATTCAAGAGCATCAAGTCGATCGTGCGGATCTCGTTCGTCGAGGAGCAGCCCGAGACGACGTGGAACATGATGGCGCCGCACGAATACGGCTTCTACGCCAA
>CAZJEH010000288.1:0-3207 GCA_964544905.1 uncultured Gemmatimonas sp. | reverse complement strand
GGACCGCCTGGCCGAGATCAACCCCAATGTACACGTCGAGACGTACCCGGTTCGTCTTACCTCGGAAAACGCGCTGGACATCCTCCGCGATTACGAGGTCATCGTCGACGGGACCGACAACTTCCCGACCCGCTACCTCGTCAACGATGCGTGCGTGCTGCTCGGGAAGCCGTACGTCTATGGTTCGGTCTTCCGATTCGAGGGGCAAAACTCCGTCTTCGCGGTGCCGGGACAGCCATGCTACAGGTGCCTCTTCGCGGAGCCACCACCGCCGGGGATGGTGCCCTCCTGCGCGGAAGGAGGCGTTCTCGGGGTGGTCCCGGGATTCGTGGGCATGATCCAGAGCATCGAGACGATCAAGCTTCTGCTCGGCCTGGGAGAAACCTTGGTCGGCCGGCTCTTGATCTCGGACGCCCTTCGAATGACCTTCCGAGAACTCCGGCTGAAGCGGGACGCGGAGTGCCCGGTGTGCGGCGATTCACCCAGCATCCGGGAGTTGATCGATTACGAACGTTTCTGCGGCATCGAGCCGGAAGCGAAAGGATTCGAAGGAATGGCCAACGGGAGCGACGAAGTCACCGTGCTGGAGCTGAAGGAGCTCCTCGATCGAAACGAGGACATTACCCTCGTAGACGTGAGACAGCCCCATGAATGGGACATCGGCAACCTCGGCCCGTACGGCGCCACGATGATCCCGCTGAACGAGCTGCGTGACCGGTACGACGAGATCGATCCGAACGCCGACATCGTCGTCTACTGCCGGTCCGGGGCGCGGAGCGCCCGCGCGGTCGAGTTCCTGAAGGAGCAGGGGTACGAGCGCGTCCGGAACCTCGTCGGCGGGATCCTGGCGTGGTCCGAGCACATCGACCCGTCCATCCCCAAATACTGACCGGCGGGCGTACGGGAGGGCTTCGGCCCGGCGGAGAGAGCGCGGGGAGCGGACCGTGTCGGAGACAGTCATGCGCGGCACCCCGGCAACTGCTGCCGTTCCACTTCCCGTGGGGCTGACGAGACCAGTGATGAACCTCCGGCTCAGCATATGTTCAGGAGGAAGGCCGTAGCGTGGACATGAGCGACCACGCTCGGCCCGACCTCCAATCTGTCCGCCGCGCTGCCACCCGCCTTGAGGGCGTCGCGAATCGCACGCCGGTGATGACCTCCCGCCACCTCGACGAGATCTGCGGCGCCTCGATCTACCTCAAGTGCGAGAGCTTCCAGCGTACCGGGTCGTTCAAGTTCCGCGGTGCGTACAACGCAGTTGCCGCCCTTTCTGACGAGCAACGCGCCGGCGGGGTTCTCACCTACTCGTCCGGGAACCACGCCCAGGCGGTAGCGCTAGCCGGCCGGCTCCTGGGGACGCGCGTAACCGTCGTCATGCCTGCCGACGCGCCCGCGGCCAAACGGCAGGCGACCGAAGGCTACGGGGCCCGGGTCGTTCCCTACGATCCGGAGACTCAGGTCCGGGAAGAGGTCGCGGCGGAAATCGCGCGCGAAACGGGGATGACCGTGATCCCTCCCTTCGATCATCCCCATGTCGTTGCCGGGCAGGGAACGGCCGCACTCGAGGCGATCGAGCAGTCGGGCCCCTTCGATGTCATCCTCGCGCCCTGCGGAGGCGGAGGCCTGCTCTCCGGGACCGCACTCGCCGCATCGTCGCTCCCGGGGTGCTCGGTCATCGGCGTCGAACCGGAGCTCGCCGATGACGCAACCCGAACCTTCCGCACGGGCACGCTCCATCGGACGAGGAATCCCCCCACCATCGCGGACGGTCTACGAACGCCGTCCCTGGGACGGATCACCTGGGACGTCATCCGGAACCACGTCAACGACATGCGAACCGTATCCGAGGAAGCTATCGTCAATGCGATGCGCTTCCTCTGGACGCGCATGAAGCTCGTGATCGAGCCGTCCGGGGCGGTCGCGCTGGCGGCCGTGCTCGCCGATCCGGAGCTCGTGGAGGGGCGCCGCGCCTGTGTGGTCCTCAGCGGCGGCAACGTCGACCTGGAGTATGCCTGCCGGCTCCTGGCGCCGGCGAGCGGGGACAGCCCCGAGTGAAGCCCGTGGCTCCGCTTGCCGCACTCCTACTCTTGGTAAGGAAGCGATTGGTAGATAGATGAAGGACCCGTTCAGCCGGTTCGCGGATCTGCTGGCGCGCGCCCGCCGCGCGGACATCGAGGAGCCCACGGCGATGGCGCTGGCCACGGCGGACGGCGATGGACGGCCGAGCGTCAGGATGGTGCTGCTGAAGGACTTCGATGATCGGGGCTTCGTGTTCTACACCAACCTCGAGAGCCGGAAAGCGGCGCAGATGCGCGCCAACCCGTACGCGGCGCTGTGCTTCCACTGGCAGCCGCTGCTGGCGCAAGTCCGTATCGAGGGGTCGATCGTCCAGGTCAGCGACGTGGAAGCCGACGAGTACTTCGCGACTCGTCCGAGGGGAAGCCAGATCGGCGCGTGGGCTTCGTTGCAGAGCCAGCCCCTTTCGAGCTACGCCGAGCTGGAGCAGCGTGTACTCGATATCCAGCGACGGTTCGAGGGTCGGGAGGTGCCCCGCCCGCCATTCTGGTCCGGCTATCGGCTTGTCCCGGACAGGATCGAGTTCTGGAGCGGGCGACCGGACCGCCTGCATGAACGAGAGCTGTTCGAGCGGGATCCAGCCGGAGGGTGGACGGTGCGGATGCTGTACCCGTGAGGACGCGAGGCGTCCAGTACCGCCGCCAACTTCCCTCGGCATGCTGGGGGAGAGGCGGTGTCATAACCGTCGGATGAACGGTCATCTCACTGACCCGTGTACGCGGTTGCGGTCAACACCCACCATCCCTCATCCCGGCGCAGGAGGCTGTGTCAGAACTGTTCGATCGTCCCTCATCGGATGGACTTCGTGTCTATGAGATGTGGCTGAGAGCCAGCTCCGTCATCCCGGCGAAAGAGGCTGTGTCAGAACTGTCGATCCCAGTCCGTCACCCTCGCAAGGAACCGCGACTGTCTACTTCGCTACCGTCCCCACCAACGTCGTCCCGGCGCAGGCCGGGACCCACTATTCAGAAAAACCGCCAATGGATTCTCGGTCGCCGAGAGCTCGCAGTACGTTGTTGTGAAACGCGTTATGAGGATGCATCCGCGCCTCGAAAGGCGGATGGATCCCGGCCTGCGAGAGTGTGTCGAAACCACGACCTTCCCCCGTCGTCCCGGCGCAGGCCGGGACCC
>CAZJEH010000287.1:1978-3242 GCA_964544905.1 uncultured Gemmatimonas sp. | reverse complement strand
GGAGGGGACACTTCTATCCGCGTCTCGAGGGGACATTATCAACCGCGTACAACAGGAGCTAGCAACGATCGAGAATCCTCGCGGCCTTCACGGCTCCGCCCGATGACCTGCGGTAACTGATCCTACCGGCCGGTGACCGCTCCTTCCGAAGCCGAGCTCACCAGCATCGCGTACTTGGCCATCACGCCGGTGCTGTAGCGTGGCTGGGGCGGCGTCCACTGCGCGAGCCGGGCGGCGATCTCTTCCTCCGGCACCTCGAGGTCGACTCGCTTGTTGATGATGTCGACGGTGATCATGTCTCCTTCGCGGACCGCCGCGATGGGCCCTCCGACCCCCGCCTCCGGCGCGACGTGGCCCACCATCAGACCGTGGCTCGCCCCTGAGAACCTGCCGTCGGTGATGAGCGCCACTTGCTCCTTGAGCCCAACGCCGGCGAGCGCGGACGTGACGCCGAGCATCTCCCGCATCCCCGGCCCGCCCCTGGGTCCTTCGTAGCGGATGACGATGACGTCACCGGCGCGGATCCGACCATTCGTCACCGCGGCGAACGCATCCTCTTCGCGCTCGAACACCCGCGCCGGTCCGCGGTGATGGACACGCTCATGGCCGGCTACTTTGATCACGCACCCGTTCGGGGCGAGGTTGCCCTTCAGGATGACGAGCCCGCCGGTCGGCTTGAGTGGGTTGTCGAGCGGCCGTACCACAGGTTGGCCGGGGGCTTCCTTCGCCTCCGCCGCCTCCTCCGCGATCGTGCGACCCGTGACCGTCGGAAGGTCGCCCGGGATGAGCCCACCGTCGAGCAGTCGCTTGAGGATGAGGCGAACCCCACCCGCCTGGTGCAGGTCGGTCGCGACGTAGCGCCCGCCCGGCTTCATGTCCGCGAGCAGGGGGGTCTGCGAGGCGTAGCGGTCGAAGTCGTCGATCGTGAAATCGACACCCGCCTCCTTCGCCACCGCGACCAGGTGGAGGACCGCGTTCGTGGAGCCGCCGGAGGCCGCGACCATGGCGGTGGCCACGCGGAGTGACTCATGGGTGATGATGTCGCGGGGGCGGAGGTCGCGCTCGATCAACTCCATCACGAGCTGCCCGCACCTGCGCGCGACGTCGGCCTTGTCACCCTGGAGCGCCGGGACCGTCCCGCTTCCCATCGGGGAGATGCCCATCGCCTCGAAGGCGGTGGCCATCGTGTTTGCCGTGAACTGCCCGCCGCACGCTCCGGCGCCCGGGCACGCCGCACACTCCAGCTCGTGCAGGTCGTCGTCGG
>CAZJEH010000287.1:0-1968 GCA_964544905.1 uncultured Gemmatimonas sp. | reverse complement strand
CGCCGCGACCGCGCCGATTGCTTCGTAGACGTCCTGGAGCGTCACGTCCCGGCCCCGGAAGCGGCCGGGCATGATCGACCCGCCATACAGCATCAACCCGGGCAGGTTGAGCCGTGCGAGCGCCATCACCGTCGCGGGGATCGTCTTGTCGCAGCCGGAGAGTGCGACGATCCCATCGAACATGTGGCCTCGGGCCATCAGCTCGATCGAGTCGGCGACGATCTCGCGGCTGATGAGCGAGGCCTTCATGCCCTCGGTGCCCATGGTGATGCCGTCCGACACCACCACGGTGTTGAACTCGAGCGGGACACCGCCCGCCATCCGCACGCCCTCCTTGACCCACTCCGCCAGTTGGCGCAGGTGGTAGTTGCAGGGCGTGGTCTCGGTCCAGGTGTTGGCGATGCCGATGAGGGGCTTTTCGAAGTCCTCGTCGGAGAGGCCGACGGCACGGAGCATCGCCCGCGCGCCCGCGCGGTCCCGGCCGGCCGTGATCGTTCGGCTGGGAAGCTCGGCCGTCAGCCCGCCTCCGGTCATGCGACGGCGACCTCCTGCCGGATCTTCCGCACCGGCGTCCGCCAGCCGAACGGATCGGGAAGTCGGCCCTGGGCGATCCCAAGCAGGCGCTCCTGCAGCGCCAGCGTCACCGGGCCGGCGACACCCTCGCCGATCACAACCTTGTCGACGCTGCGCACCGGCGTGACCTCGGCGGCCGTCCCGGTGAAGAAGATCTCATCGGCCATGTAGAGCAGCTCGCGGGGGACCGGCTGCTCGCTGACTGTGATCCCGAGGTCCTTCGCCAGCTCGATGATGCAGTCCCGGGTGACCCCCTCGAGCAGCGTCCCGTCGAGCGCCGGAGTGATGAGCTTCCCGCCACGCACGATGAAGATGTTCTGCCCGCTCCCCTCGCTGACGAGTCCGCTGGGGCCAAGAGCGATGCCTTCCTGGTAGCCGTTGGCCAGCGCTTCCATCTTGATGAGCTGCGAGCTGAGGTAGTTGCCGCCCGCCTTGGCCATCACCGGGTGGGTGTTGGGTCCAGGCCGCTGCCAGCTGGACACGCAGACGTCCACCCCACGCTCCAGCGCACCATCACCCAGGTAGGTCCCCCAAGGCCAGCAGACGATGTAGGTCTCGATAGGGCTCGCGTGCGGGTTGAGGCCGGCTGCCCCCAGCCCGCGGATCATGATCGGCCGCAGGTAGCACTCTTCCAACCCGTTCTTCAGGATCAGGTCAGCACAGGCCTGGGCGAGCTGCTCACGAGTGTAGCCGGAGTCCATCCGATAGATCCTCGCGGAGTCGTCGAGGCGCCGGATGTGCTCCTTCAGACGGAAGATGGCCGGGCCCTCGGGGGTGTTGTAGCAGCGGATACCCTCGAAGACGGAAGAGCCATAGTGGACCACATGGCTCATGATGTGAATGTTGGCGTCATCCCAGGGGATGAACTCACCGTTGCGCCAGATCCATTCGGTTTTCGCGAACGCTGCCATTGAAGCACCCTCCGGCTATCGTTGTTCGTCGTACGTCGTACGTTCGTCGTTGTTGACCGCGTGTATGAGGGCTGGGTGATTCATCCTTGCACGCTGGCGTCGCGGCGGTGGCGCGATCGATCGGACCGACGCCACCGAACGAACAACGTCGAACGTACAACGTACCACGTCAGCTCCTCATGCCCCTCCCTGCCCGGGCTGTACTTCGCGGGGGTTCACGAACGGCATCATCCGCCGCAGTTCGCGTCCCACGCGCTCGATCGGATGTTCCATCTCCTGCGCACGGCGGCGCTTGAAGTTGGGCTGCCCGGCGCGGTTCTCCTCGATCCACTGTTCGGCGAAGCTGCCGTTCCGGATGTTCTCGAGCAGCTCCCTCATCGCCGCGCGGCTCGACTCGTTGATGACCTTCTGCCCGGCGTGGTAGTCACCGTACTCGGCCGTGTCCGATACCGAGTAGCGCATGTAGCTGAGGCCGCCCTGGTAG
>CAZJEH010000286.1:0-3274 GCA_964544905.1 uncultured Gemmatimonas sp. | reverse complement strand
GTCTCGTAGGGATGACCGGTCCGATTGGCTTTCGTGGCCTCCCGATAACGCTCCTGAAACCGGCCCTCTACCTCCGGCACCTCGCGACACCGGTCCCGCAAGTCATCCTCCAGACGCGTCACCCAGCGTTTCAGGTCAGTGAGAAGAAGACGGGAATCGATCATCAGATACCTCTGTGATGGGCCAATCGCATGCGGCTGTGTTTTAAAAGGCGGTCCGTTTCTTCGTAATGTTTCGCGATCTCCGGAGCCGTCGCCACCTTCAGGTAGGCTAGCTCTTTCACGCGGCGGGAGACGGTTTCATCGTCTAGCTCCGCAAGCAATGGGTAGAGAACCTCCGATGCGGATCCATCATCCAAGGGAACGATCGCTCGCTGGAAGAGAAGGTCCCGTTCTCCGGACTTGGGATCGCGAGCGTAATCCACTAAGGTCATCCAATTCTCCTGGGGCTGGATTAGCTGCAATGCCAGCTTCTGTTCCACCACGAGCCGAGCCCCCTTCACCTTATGCTCCAGCCTCACGGCCCGAGCCAGGACATCCGTGGTGGGAAGATTCTTTCTGAAATTGGACGTGGTCATTCGGAGATCTTTTTCAAGCAGCCCCTCGACGATTCCGCCCCGCAGGAAAAGACCTTTGGCTAGAAGGTTGCAGTAGACGGGTGCCATTGTGCTCAGGAACTCCACTGGATCGTCGCCAGTCACGATCAAGCTATCACTAAACATTTCGACTTGGCGGCTCTGGTGGCCTTGGAAATACGGTTCCAATCCAAGGTAAACCTCGTTATCATATTGGTTTAATGCCTCATAGGCTTTGGCCGGATTTCCAGTGTATAGGTTGGAAATCCCGAGGAGGTCACCGTAGTACGTAAAGGAAATCGGTCCCTGAGGTGTTCTGCCGCTCATGAGGAATAGGTTTTTTCCCGGCCGCTCCGGTGCTCATTCATCAGCCACGCCTCGTTCAACACTTCGAACTGGGCTGGATTGAGGATCGGTATCGCCTCGCCGTTGAGCATCGGCTGGCTGGCGCGGCCGTGGCTGGGCACGATGATCCAGAACCCGTGAGGGCCGCGCCCGGTGCCGACCTGCGTCCAGATTTCCTGGAGGAGGTCGATCTGTCCATAGCGGGCGAACAGACCAGGATTGGTGAGGAGAACAGTTTTGCGCGAATTTTGAAGGCGCGAGCGGATCGCGGGCATCGCCCTGCGGACGAGAACCTGAAGGCGGTCCCAGTCGCGGGAGCCTTTTTCCTCGGCGTCGGCGGTGAGAACCACCTCCCATTTTACGTTCAGCTTCTCGGCTTCCGCCTTCAGGGCATTCAGGAAGATCTTGTCGCCATCCATCGGCTCCACCGCGAAGCGGCTTTCAAGCTCGGCGTGGGCTCGCAGCGTGTGCCGCGTCGGCACAGCGAGGATCAAATACGACCCCCGTTTTTCAGCGAAACGAAGCTTTTCCTCCAGCCGCAGCGCCTCGGCTATTTCCGGAGCGACCTCGGTGCGGGGTGCGGGAGCGTTCGCCGTGCGCATCCGGGGCAGCGAAGGGGTGATCGAGGTTAGTTGACTGTGGCCCCGGGACGGGGGCACGTAAGCGCCGATTCCGCCGGCCGCATCCTCCGACCATTTCAATGGAAAATTGATTCCTTCCAGCAGCGCATCCAGCTCCGGCCTGTCAGGGAGAGGCGCCGCCTCTTGGTAACGGCTCGCCACCGCCTGACGCAATTGCTCAACCGTTAGCTGGCGTGCGCCGAATAGAGCGCTCTGCGCCAGGAGCAAGGCTCGCTTGGCCTCCATTCCCCGGGGATAGAGTTCCAGGCGAACATTCGCGCAGGCCGAACGAGAGGCCGCCGCAGCAAGGTGAATCAGGCGGGAAGCATCAGGTGCCGCGCAGTCGTACGCATCGAAATCGGGAGGAACAACCTCCAGCAATTCCTCGATGGCGCGGGCCGAGGTGGGCAGCGGTTCTTCGCTTACCAGCCGGTCGGCTGCGACTCCGACCCGCACCGCGAATTCAGCCAGTTCCGCAGCCAGCGTGACAAAGATCTTCCCTTGTCGGCGAACCACGTGGAAGCGTGGAGATTGATGATGCCGCTCGGCTTCGAGCGCGGCCCGAGTGACGACAGAAGCCATCCGGTAGCGGTCTGGATCCGGCAGTGCCGAACCGCGCAGGTGCAAGACAGCAGCGATGAGCTCCTTGTGCGTCATCACCCCGGCCTGTGTTTTGAGGATCTCCAGGATCGCATCGCGCAGGCTCGTCACCCCCCCCAGTTTGACCCAGCGCTGGCGAGCGCCGGTTACCACCTGCCCGATGCGTGCCCGGGTGACGTCGCGATCTTCCGCGAACTCGCTCTGGCTTGGCCACCTGAAGGAAACCGGGTCGTCATCCGCGGCATGCAAGCCGAGAAATGCCTGAAGAAGGTGCTGTTCCCGGTTGGCCGACCTGCTGCCTCCCGAAAACGAGACTTGTTTAGCCAGAAGATCGACACTCGCTATCTCGGCGGGCAGCACGATCTCATTCTCAGCGGCCAAGCGCAAACTCTCCTCGTCGCTCGGGCGGTTCAGCGGGAAGCGCCGACGCAGCTGGTGAACCAGATCCGCCAGCTCCTGCCGGGTCTTGTTGCCGACTCCGCGCATCCGGTGAATGCGAATCAAGGGGTAGGCGAGCAATTCAGCCACCGTTACAAGTCCCAAGCGGTCGAGGACGTTCGTCAAACGGGCGCTGAGGCCAAGCAGAATAAGCTGGGTATCAGGCGTCGCGTTCGCGATTAAATCATCGCGTCCATCACTGTCGTCGTCGTGGGCCGAGGCCGACTGAATGGCGGGCTGATCGACATAACGGAAAATGTCTCGCCACGCCTTCCGCATCTCTTCGGCATTATCGAAGCGCTCCTGATAGTCTCGGCGAAGCGCCTTTTCGAAAAAGGCAGCCATCTGCTCGCGGATCGGCGACGGGAATAGCTCCGCGTCAATGGTGACCTCATCGGATATCAGGTGCGGGGCACTCCCGTCGCCCCAGCGCGGCAGCCCGCCGGTAGCCATTTCATACAGCGTCACCGCGGCGGCGAAGCGTTCCGCGTAGGCGTCCCAGCGCCGCACCTTGCGCAATTCGAGGAATGGATCGAGGTACGGTGGTGTTCCGAGGCGAATATCGTCCGGGCGGCTGCTCGCCAGAGAAAAATCGAAAAGAATCAGCCGGAGGGGTGGACTGCCCACCCCTAGGTTGTCGGGTTTGATGTCACGGTGGGCGATACCGTTGCTGTGGAGTTCATCGACTACATCGAGC
>CAZJEH010000285.1:0-3275 GCA_964544905.1 uncultured Gemmatimonas sp. | reverse complement strand
TGCCGGATCGCGCCGGCGAACTCCTTCGTGTCGTGGGACATCCACTACTATCCGGACGGCTCGGCGGAGTACCAGGACGACCAGGTCGAGATCGCGCTCTGGCTCTATCCGAAGGACTTCGACAAGGATTCGCTCTACCCCCAGGACCTGACGCTGTACTACCTGGAGGGTGGCGACTACGACATCCCGCCGCACGGAACCCTGATGACCCAGGGCTTCCACTCGTTCGACTCGCCGGTGCGGATCGACAGCTTCCAGCCGCACGGCCACCTGCGCCTGAAGGCGAAGTCGCTGGAGGTGTTCTACCCGGAGACGGGGCGCCGGGAGATGATCAGCATGATCTCCAACTGGAACCCGGGCTGGCACCTCAGCCACGTCTATGAGGACGATGTGGCGCCGCTGCTGCCGAAGGGCGCGGTGCTGATCATCACGGCGTGGTATGACAACACCGCGGACAACCCGCACAACCCCGATCCAGACCAGTGGGTCGGCGCGGGTGACCGCACGGCGGACGAGATGTCGCATGCCTGGATCGCCGTCACCCACCTGACGGACGAAGCGTACGAGCAGCTGAAGGCGGAGCGTGAGATGCTCCAGTCTGAAGCCGGGGGCGCCGCAGAGGCGAACAACAACTGAGCCGGCCGGAGGAGCGGTGGCCCTGCGGGCCGCCGCCCTCATCCGCATGAGGGTCTCAGGAGTCCCCCGGAGCACTTGGGGGACTCCTTCACTTCCCGGGTGGAACGTTATCCCCGGGTGACGGTACGAGGTGCAGCTACGCTTCGGTGGCTGATGAGGGTCGACGAGCGAGGACTCGGCCGACGGAACGATGGCCACCGGAGCGGGTGCGCCGGTGGTTTCCATTCAAAGAGAGGCAGCTGATTCCCCATGGCTGCCCGGCATTTCGATTTCGAGGAGGAGCTATGACAAGCCGTTTGGCCGTTGCAGGCCTCGTACTGGGCCTTCTGGGCCTGAGCTCGATTCCTCTCGCGGCACAGGAAGCGGATCCGTTCAAGCAACAATTGAGGCCGCTGAAGCCGAGTGGTGACATCGTCGCCCCCTTCTTCGATGGGTGGTACGCGAATCCCGACGGTAGCTTCACGCTCTCCTTCGGCTTCATGAACCGCAACACGCGGGAGATCGTCGACATCCCCATCGGCGAGAACAACTACATCGAGCCCGCCCAGTTCAACGGCGTCCAGCCGACCCACTTCCCGCCCGTCAACTACGGTGGCTTCAGCGCCCGTCGTGAGCGCGGGGTCTTCGCGATCCGCATTCCGGCGGAGATGGCGAACCAGGACGTGGTGTGGACGATCACCCACGCGGGTGAGACGTACTCGGTTCCGGGACGCGTAACCTCCCCCGCGTACGAGCTCGGCTACAACCCCCAGGCGGCTGGATCGCTTCCGCCGAAGGTCGGCTTCGCTCAGAGCGGCCCCTTCTCGACGGGTCGGGAGGGAGTCTTCTTCGATGAGACGCTGACCACCAAGGTGGGAACGCCGGTCGAGCTGAGCGTCTGGGCCGAAGACAACGGCGTACGCGAGGAGCGCTACCCGGTCGAGGTCGTCTGGTGGCACCACCAGGGTCCCGGTGAGGTCGTCTTCAGCACGCCCGAGACGGAGGTCGAGGGTCTTGGCCAGGCGACGACCACCGCCACGTTCAGCGCGCCGGGTGAGTACGTCATCCGGGCCCGCGTTACGAACTTCCGCGCGTCGGACAGCTCCTTCGGCAACATGTGCTGCTGGTCGAACGCCTACGTGCGGGTGAACGTTACCGAGTAGCGGTCGAGCGGAACAGCTCTCTCTCGAAAGCCCGATGGCCAAGCGTCATCGGGCTTCGGCTTTTGCAGGAGCGTGTGACTCGAGGCCCGCAACGGGCTGGAGGGGGCTGGAGAGCCGCTGAGGCACCACGCGGGTACGGACCGATCGCCTGGCGGTCCGGGAATCGGTTGACGGAGCTCGACCTGGAACGGTCCTGGAGGACCGCTGGGCCGAACCTCGAGGGGAACGAAAACGGAGCCGCGGCGACTGGAAGCCGCGGCTCCGTGATTCTTCAACCGAGGAACGGCTATCGCTCGAGAGTAAGCGGGACGGTGACCCAGATCCGCGAGGGCACGGAGGAGTCGGCCGCGGCGGAGAAGCGCATCAGGCGCGTCGCCGCGCGCGCGGCCTCATCGACGTAATCGACTCCGCTGCTCGTCCTTACCTCGGTTTCCACGACCTCACCACGCTCATCGACGAGGACGGCGAGAACGATGTTGAGCCGTTCGGAGCCGCCGGGGAGGCGAGGGGTCGCGGCGTACATCCGCTGGAGCTGTTCGGCGAACGCACCGGCGTTGAGGAGGCGCGGGGTCTCCCTGCGATCAGCGTCGGCCAGATCTCGAGCGCTCTCCCCGCGCCCCATGGCCACCGGGAGGCGGGGCGGGGTGGGGGCGGCGACCGCCTCGACCGGAGCGACTACCGCTGGATCCGCGGGTACCGCGCTGATGGCGGCGACGAGCGTCGAGTTGGAGACGACCGGCGCGACCGGAGGTGCCGGAAGTGTGCGTCGCGGCGTCGGAGCGGGAGCCGAAGGGTCGGCCGCCGGAGCGTTCGATGCGGCGGTACCCGCCGCGGGTGGGGCCTCCTCCCGCGCCTCGTCCGCCGCCACGGACACCGAATCCAGCGGCAGCGGGCGCTCGGCGGAAGAGAAGGCGGTGGGGTCGTCCAGCTCGGTGCTGAGCGCGATCGACCCGAAGTCGGTTGTGGGCACGGCGGCAGTGGGCCGGGTCATCGCGACCGCCGCGGCACCCGCGCCGAGGAGCACCATCACGGTCGCGGCCATGCCGAGGCGCTTCGAGTTGCCAACCAACCATGCCGGCCGCGCGGGCTGCACCTCGGATTCCGAGATCCCCGCGTTCGCCAGCAGACCAGCGATATCGATCGTTGGAGACTCCTCGACCTCGGTCTGCGGAACCGGGACCGGCTGCCGCACCACTTCCACCGCCGTCGACGGGTAGATCGACGGGCGAGCGCCGAGGTGGACGAGTAGCTCTCCGGCGTCGGCCCAGCGGTCCCTCGGCTCCTTCTCCGTAGCCTTCTCGATCGCCTCGCACAGCCGCTGCGAAACGTCCGGCCGGAGCTCGGCCATCGGGGGCAGACGCTCGGTCTTCTGCCTGAAGATGACGCTGTAGAGGCTTTCGCCCGCCCACGGCCGTCGCCCGGTCAGCATCTCGTAGCCGACCATTCCCAGGCTGTAGATGTCGCTCTGTCCGGTGACTTCCACCCCGTCGATCTGCT
>CAZJEH010000284.1:0-3324 GCA_964544905.1 uncultured Gemmatimonas sp. | reverse complement strand
CCGCCTTTGCGCGCAGATCCGCCACGTCGATGTTCCCGCTCTCGTCGGTACGGACCACCACCACCCGCATCCCGGCCATTACCGCGCTGGCGGGATTCGTCCCGTGCGCCGACTGCGGGATGAGACAGACGTTCCGGTGCGGCTCGCCGCGTGACTCGTGATACCGCCGAATGGCCAGGAGCCCGGCGAACTCACCCTGTGAACCCGCGTTGGGCTGCAGCGACACGGCTGGGAAGCCCGTGATCTCCGCCAGCTGCACCTCCAGCTGCTCGAAGAGGATGCGGTATCCCTCCGCCTGATCTCGCGGCGCGAACGGGTGCATCCTGGCAAACTCCGGCCAGGTGATCGGGATCATCTCCGCCGTGGCGTTCAGCTTCATCGTGCACGAACCGAGCGGGATCATCGAGGTCGTCAGCGAAAGGTCACGCGACTCGAGGCGGTGCAGGTACCGCAACATCTCGGTCTCGGAGTGATGCGTGTTGAAGACCGGATGCTGGAGGTAGGGCGAAGTGCGGCGGAGCGTCTCCGGGATGGCAGGCTCGCCGGCGGGGAGATCGGCACCGGCGCCTCCGTCCGCGCCGAAGACCTGGAGGAGGTCGGCGACGTCGCGGTCGGTGAACGCCTCGTCGAGCGAGATCCCCACGGCAGCGGCATCGAGCGGGCGGAGGTTGATCCCGCTCTCGACCGCACGCGCGAGGATCGCACGGGCACCCTGCTTCGGCTCCACCCGAAGGGTATCGAAGAAGTGGTCGTGTACCACGTGGTGGCCTAACTGGCGCAGACCGGCAGCCAGCCGGGTGGTCCTCCCGTGGACCTGCTCGGCGATCGAACGTAGGCCGCCGGGACCGTGGTAGACCGCGTACATGCCCGCGACCACGGCGAGCAGCACCTGCGCCGTGCAGATGTTGCTGGTGGCCTTCTCGCGCCGGATGTGCTGCTCCCGGGTCTGGAGCGCCATCCGCAGCGCGGGGCGGCCACGTCGATCTCTCGACACGCCGATGATGCGGCCTGGGATGATCCGCTTGAACTCGTCCCGGGTGGAGAAGAAGCCGGCGTGGGGGCCTCCGTACCCCATCGGAACTCCGAAACGCTGAGAGCTGCCGACGGCGATGTCCGCGCCCAGCTCCCCGGGGGGCACGAGGAGGGTGAGGGCCAGCAGGTCCGTCGCCATCGTGACGAGCGCGTCGGCGGCGTGCGCGGCATCGCAGATCCCCCGCAGATCCTCCACGCGGCCGTCGGTGGCCGGGTACTGCAGGAGGACGCCGAAGATCGATCCGTCGAAGGTGGCCCCGCGGTGGTCCCCGACCACGATGTCGATCCCCCTCGCCTCCGCCCGCGTCCGGACCACCTCGATCGTCTGCGGGTGACAATCGGCCGAGACGAAGAACGTGTTCTTCTGATCGCTGCCCTTCGCGGCGTAGCTCATCGCCATCGCCTCGGCGGCGCCGGTCGCTTCGTCGAGCAGCGAGGCGTTGGCGATCGGCAGGCCGGTCAGGTCGATCACCATCGTCTGGAAGTTGAGCAGCGCCTCGAGACGTCCCTGCGCGATCTCCGCCTGGTAGGGCGTGTACGCCGTGTACCAGCCCGGGTTCTCCAGCACGTTCCGCAGGATGACCGGTGGCGTGATGCAGTCATAGTAGCCCATGCCGATGCACGAGCGGAGGATGCGATTGCGCGCTGCAATGCTCCTCGCCTCCGCCAGCACCTCCGCTTCCGTGCTGGGTGGGGGAAGATCGAGCTTCCGGTCCAGCCGGATGTCGGCGGGGATCGTCTTGTCGATCAGCTCGTCGAGCGATCGATGGCCGAGGGTCGAGAGCATTTCCTCGACCTCGGATGAGCTCGGTCCGATGTGCCTCGGGACGAAGCTTCGACCGTCCAGCAGTTCGGTATCTCGCACGCCTTCTCGCAGGTAGGTCATGGATCGCGACGGAAGCCGAAAATGTACCCACTCACGGGTGTTCAACGCCACCCTCGGAGGTCGCATCCCGCCCCGTCACAGCCGGGTGGCACTGGACGTTGAAGCATTGGTGGGTCGCGGGCCACGCAGCCCGCGTCGGAGAACCGTAAAGGCGCACCGAAAACGTGATGCGAACCTCGAGGCGTCGGGTGGAATCTGCGCGGAGGCTTTCGACTCCGCTGGTCCTGGCGACCTGCCTCCTCGGCGCCGGCTGCGAGGGGCGGCCGACCGGGCCTCCTCCGGAGCTCCAGGCGTTGCCGCGCCCGCTCACTTCGCTGGAGCGGGCGGTGGTATCGTCCAGCAACCGCTTCGCCTTCGATCTGCTCGAAGCCCTGAACACGGGGCAGGAGGACGAGAACCTGTTCGTTTCCCCGCTGAGCGTCTCCATGGCGCTCGGGATGACGATGAACGGCGCCGCGTCCACCACCTTCGACCAGATGCGAGCCACGCTCGGCTTCGACGGCCTCTCCCGGGAGCAGGTGAACGCGGCTTATCGGGACCTGCTCGACCTGTTCCTCGGTCTCGATCGGAACGTGGAAGCGACGATCGGGAACTCCGTCTGGTACCGCGAGGGTTTCCCGGTGCACCCGGAGTTCCTCGACGATGTGACGTCCGCGTTCGCCGCTCACGTCGAAGCGGTCGACTTCGCCGACCCCGCCACCGTGGATCTGATCAATGCCTGGGTGCGGAACGCCACACGCTCCAGGATCGATGGGATCGTTGAGCGGATCGATCCACTCGACAGGATGTTCCTGGTCAACGCCATCTACTTCAACGGCAGGTGGCGAGAGCCGTTCGACCCGGCGATGACGGGTCACGACACCTTCCGGGGCTCCGACGGACCGGTTCCGGTCGAGATGATGAGACGGATCGGCAGCTTCCGCTTTCTCCAGCGCGCCGACCTGTCCGCCGTCGACCTGCCGTACGGGAACGGTGCCTTCTCCATGACGATCCTGCTGCCAGCGGAAGATGGTGACGTGAACGAGCTCCTCCGGGCGCTCGACGCCGAGACCTGGTCGCAGATCGTGTCAGGGTTCGGGATGGGAACCCTGGCAGTCTCGATCCCGCGCTTCCGGCTCGAGTATGACGAGAGCCTGGTGCGGCCCCTCCGGAGCATGGGAATGGTTGCGCCATTCAGTGGTGAGGCGGACTTCTCGCGGATGTCGCCCGAGGAGGGACTGCGGATCAGCGAGGTAAGGCACCGGACCTTCGTGCAGGTCGCCGAGGCGGGAACGGAGGCCGCCGCGGCGACGGGGGTCACGGTAGGAGTGGTCTCCGCACCCCCGAGCTTCCGGGTCGATCGGCCCTTCCTGGTCGCCATTCGAGAGCGCTTCTCCGGTACGCTGCTCTTCCTGGGTAAGGTGATG
>CAZJEH010000283.1:0-3344 GCA_964544905.1 uncultured Gemmatimonas sp. | reverse complement strand
CTCAAGAGTCATCATGCGGTCCTCGCGAAAGGTGCGGGTAGCGGGCACTCACGGGAGAGTCCGACGGGGGGTCGGGGGCACCGGTGTGCTCACCCGAACAAATTACGAAACACCTCTGACAGCGGCAACCCTGCGTGACGTTCCGCCGAAACTGGAACGCTTCAGTGGGGCGAGCGCGCCGGGCGACAACTTCGCGCCGACACGAGCTTCGACGCCGCGATCTGTTCGCCCGAAGTCGGGTGCCGAACGGAAGCTATAGTAGGTTGGAGGCAGGCCGTCAATGCGTCCGAACGCCCCGGTGATCAATGCGCCAAAGCACGACGCCCCCGGCACTTAGCCGAGGGCGTCGAGGGCGATCGAATCAGCCACGGGCGGCCCGGTAGACTTCGTCGACCGTCCCCCAGTTCACCACGTTCCACCATGCCTGAACGTAGTCCGGCCGGCGGTTCTGGTACTTCAGGTAGTAGGCGTGCTCCCAGACATCGACGCCGAGAACGGGAGTGAGTCCCTGCATATAGGGCGAATCCTGGTTCGGCAGGTCGATGATCTGCACGCCGCCGTCCTTCACGACGAGCCAGGCCCAGCCGCTGCCGAACCGCCCCAGGGCCGCGGCCGTGAACTTGTCGCGGAAGCTCGCGAAGTCACCGAAGGCGGAACGGATGGCCTCGCCGATCGATCCGGTCGGCTCGCCTCCCGCGTTCGGACCCATGATCCGCCAGAAGAGCGAGTGGTTCGAGTGACCACCTCCGTTGTTGCGAACGGCGGTCCGGATGTCCTCGGGAATTCGATCGATGCTCCGCAGGATCTCCTCGATGCTCTTCCCCTGCCACTCCGCGTGCTTGGCGATCGCCTCGTTCAGCTTGGCGACGTAGGTCCCGTGATGCTTCTGGTGATGGATCTCCATCGTACGCGCGTCGATGTGCGGCTCGAGCGCATCGTAGGCATAAGGAAGATCAGGGAGCGTGAATTCTGCCATGACACACCTCCGTCCAGACGAAGAAGTATAGAAGAATGGCTCTCAACGGCGCGACAGGTCGGGCCGGTTCCACCGACGCGGGGCGAGTGCAAGACTCAGGCTCGCGCCGGGGCGCAATGTACTCCCCGCCGTCTGTTTATCCAGTTCCCGGCCCCGGGAACGGGTGGCCACCTCGAGCGTCTTGCATGCGAGTTGGCCTGGACGGCCCCTGGGTATCGGCCTTCGTCGCGGCTTCTCCAGACCGGCCTCCTCAACCGTTACCCGAATTCGGTAGACCTCCCGCCCTCGCCCGGCGCAGCTCCTCCTCCAGGCGCCCGAACCGACGGCCTAGAGTCAGCGCGTAGCCGAACACGAGCAGCCAGGTGACGGCGAAGGCGATGAACAGGTGCCAGTAGGCCCTCAGTGTCCTGGGGGCCGGGGCGCGTTCGGGTAAGCCACTGGCCGTTCCTTCCTGGGCGACGGTCGCCGTAACGGCCACGTTCGCGGTCGCCAACGTCGCGCCCACCGTCGGCAATCCGAACCGGGCCTCTGCCGCCCAGGCAACCGTCCCGGCCCGCGGAAGCAGGAGCATGACAAGAAGTAGCGTGACTCGAGCGGTCCGTTTCATCGACCGGTTCCTCCTACCCCGGCGGGTGACGTGGATAAGCGACCGTAGCGTATGGCCTCCACCCGGTCCCGGAAGCGCTCGAGCAGATAGCGGTAGAGCAGGAGCGCAAAGAACGTCAGCGTGAACGCGAGGAAGGAGACGAGCAGTGTCTGCACGATCTCCGGGTCCGCGGTCGGCCCGTCCGGCCGAAGCACGACGGGCTGCGGGTGCTGGGAGCGGAACCATTGCACGCTCAGGTGGATGAGGGGGATGTCCACCGCCCCGACGATCCCCAGGACCGCCGCGAAGCGTTTCCCTTTCTCCGGGTTCTCCGTAGCGTTGCGCAGCATGAAGTACGCGATGTAGATCAGCCAGAGCAGGAGCGTGAGCGTGAGACGCGGCTCCCAGACCCACCAGGCGCCCCACGCGATCTTCCCCCAGAGCGGCCCGGTGATCAACACCGCAGTGGTGAACACCACGCCAATCTCGGCCGCCGATAGTGCGATCGCGTCCAACCGCGGATCCTTCAGCCAGAGGTAGCCCATCGAACAGAGGGCCACGATGCCGAACGCGAGGAAAGCCACCCACGCGGACGGCACGTGGAAGTAGAAGATCCGCTGCACCACCCCCATCGTCCGCTCCGTCGGAGCGTAGAAGAAGATCAGATACAGCGCCCAGACCATGGCTGCTGCGGCCAGAATGCTGAGCAACGCGGCGGTGATGCGGGTGGATCGGTAGTTCGTATCCGTCATGTAAGTAATGCGGGCGAAGGATTCACTCCTCGACCACGGAGCCGAAAACGAGAGTGCAGACGATCACGAAGATCACGTCGAACGTCGCCAACATTCGCACATTGCCGATCAGTTCGTCCAGTGGGCGGCCCTCGAGCAGCCGCTGGGTCGCGCCAGCCGCGAAGACGACGACCGGAATCAGCAGTGGCAGGAGTACGATCGGGATGAGCGAGTCCCCCAGCCGCGTGCTGGCCGCGATCGCGCTGAACAGCGTCCCCAGCGCCATGAACCCGATGCAGGCGAGCAATGTGATCAAGGTCAGTCCGCCGATCGCGCGACCCAGCGGCAGCTGGAAGAATATCCCGTAGACGAAGAAGAGCGCCACGACGGCGACCCCCAGCATCGCGAGGTTGGCGATGAACTTCCCGAAGAAGACCGCGCCACGGTCGATCGGGGCGAGAAGGAGCCCGACCAGCGCGTCCTGTTCGCGCTCGAGCGTAAAGGAGCGTCCGAGGCCCAGCATGCCCGCGAAGAGAATCGTCACCCAGACCATCGCCCCGCCGATCGAACGGCCGATTGGCGCATAGCGATCCGGCGCGAGCTCCACCCTCACCGTCTGGTCGAGGGCGAAATTGAACACGACGGCGACCAGGATCGCGAACGTCATCATGGTCACGAACCGGTCGCGCGAGCGCAGCTCCAGCAACAGGTCCTTACGGGCGAGGTGGAGGCTCTGGCGGATGAACTCGCTCACAGTGCGCCTCCGACGCGCTCGGCGTACACGTGCTCAAAGTCGGCCGGATCGATCGCGCTACGCGGTTCGTCCGATACCCATCGGCCTGCGACCTGCACGGCGACCCGGTCCGCCAGTTCCAGACCCTGCGAGATGTTGTGGGTGACGAGGACCACCGTGCGCCTTCCGTCTTTCAGCTTCTCCAGGACCCGCCGCAGCATCCGGGCAGCATGAGGATCGAGCCCGGTGTAGGGTTCGTCGAGCAGGACGAGATCGGGGTCATGGAGGAGCGTGCGGGCGAGGGCGAGCCGTTGCTGC
>CAZJEH010000282.1:0-3363 GCA_964544905.1 uncultured Gemmatimonas sp. | reverse complement strand
CGCTCCGACATTCGGGCCATCCTGAGCGTTACGAACATCTTCGCATTGCCATCGTACTACCGCGAAGGCATGCCTCGAGCCCTGCTCGAGGCGGCATCGATGGCGATTCCGCTGGTCACGGCGCACGCTCCGGGCTGCTCGGATGTCGTCGTGGATGGCGAATGCGGGTTCCTCGTGCCACCACGGAGCACCGAGGCCCTGACGTCGGCGATCGAACGCCTGGTCCGGGACGCTGACCTGCGAGCGAGACTCGGTGCGGCGGCCCGAGCCCGCGTGCAGCAGAAGTTCGACCTCTCGATCGTCGCCGATATGACGGCAAGGCTGTACGAGCAGGTTCTCGGTTCTCACCACCAGGGTGGGACGGAGGCTCGCGGGCGCCGAAGGAGGCGGCCTGTCGCCGAAGCGAACTCCGGCCTCGCCTCACAGCGTTTCACTGCCTGAGACAGGTAGATCCCAATATGTCGAACAGTCTGGAGCACTACGATCTATCCGCGGATGGAGTCGGTGCCAGGGGGGCCGACCGACACGAGCTCGTGGGCTATTTCCACGCGCTCAAGAACGGCTGGCGTATCATCGCTCCCGTCTGCCTGCTGACGGTGGCGGCCGCGTGGTACTCGATGGCCGGGCGTGAGCCGGTCTACACCGCGGAAGTCCTGGTGCAGCTGTCCGAAGCGCCCACCAGTGCGACGGTAGCCGGGTTGCAGATCGGCGAGCCACTGGACTTCGCTTCCCAGGTGGAGATCATCCGCAGCCGCGCCGTGCTGGCCGCGCCCGTGGACTCGCTGAGCTATCAGTTGAGCCTGGGGGAGAGGTCCGCCGACCGGACAGATCTCGTGCTCGGCGTGGAAATCGAGACCAGTGACAGGTTGGGCAGCTTCCTGCTGGTCGGGACGGCACGCGGCAGCGAACTACGGGATCCGGACACCGACGAGGTCCTAGCGCGCGCGGCTTCGGGCGAGTGGCTCGAAGTTCCGGGCATGCGATTGCTCGTGGATCATCAGGAGATCGGCCCCGAGCCCGTGCTGATCAGCGTCGCCGACCTGGAAACCGCAACAGAGCGCCTCAAAAGGCGGCTGCTGGTCGAGCCGGGCCTGGGCCCGGCACTGATCCGCATCCAGTATACGGATCCCGATCCTGTCTATGCCGCGGCGATCGCCAATGCGGTCGCGGTCGCCTACGAGGCGTACCGCGCCGGTACGGCGCGTCAAGCCGCCGCCGTCAGCAAGGACTTCCTTGCGCAGCGGCTCGCCGAGATGACGGACTCTCTGGAACGCGTCCAGCAGCAGCTCCTGGACTACCAGCAAAGCCAGGGTTCGTTGAATCCCGGCATGGAGGGCAGCTCGCTGATGGGCGCCCTCATGGATGCTGAAAACCAGCTGCGCACGCTGCGGTACCAGGAACGTCTGCTCCAGGATCTCGTCGGTTCGCTGGCGAACTCCTCCCCCGGTACGGGCATGCACCGGCTCGTTGCGTTGGGGGAAGGCGTGATGCCCGGTGCCGCCGCGCTGTATAACCGCCTCCAGTCGCTCGAGATCGAGCGGAACAGCCTGACAGCGTCGCGATTCGGACAGACCGCCAGTGGTCCGCAGGTGGAGGCGATCGATTCCATGCTGGTCAGCACGTGGCGCGACGTCCAGGCTATGGCCAGGGAGGCGCTGGCTGTTCGTCGCGAGCAGATCCGGGAAATGGAGGCGCATGCGGCCGATCTTCGGGGATCGATCGGTGCGGTGCCTGAGCGTACCGCAGAGTTCGCGCGACTGGAGCAGCAGGTCAATGCCGTGCAGAGTATCCGCGAGAACCTGCAGTCGCGGTACTACGAGGCACTGGTCGCCGAGGCGATCGAGACAGGCGACGTGCGCATCGTCGAGCCTGCGCTGGTGCCGCGGACTCCAGCCCCGGTCAACTTTGCCCTGAACATTGGCATCGCCGCGATCTTCGGATTGATGCTCGGAGCGGGAGGGATCGTCGTTCGCCACCATTTCGACACCCGGGTGAAGCGGGCCGAACAGGCCGAGCGGTCGGCCGATCTGCAGACGGTCGGGATGATCCCGCACTTCACGGGTCGCAGCCGCACGGAGCTGCAGGCCGCCGGCATCGAGGCGTTCCGCTGGCTGGCCACGAATCTGAACTTCTTCGACTCGGACAAGCCACTCGTCGTCGCCGTGACGAGTGCGGCTCCGAGCGAAGGGAAGAGCACCGTGGCCGTGAACCTGGCGCTGTCCAGCGCAGCCGCCGGAAGGAGGGTGCTACTGGTGGACTCCGACTTCCGCCGACCAGTCCTCCATGGGCTGCTCAAGGCGCAGCGCGGTCCGGGTCTCTCGGAGGTTCTGAAGGGAGACATCCACCCCGTCGCCGCGATCCGCTCGGTGGAATCCTGGGGAGTCGACGTGATGACCTGCGGGTCTCCCGTCGAGGATCCGACACGTCTCCTCGGCGGCAAGGCCTTCATCGAGCTGGTGGAGCGGCTGCGACGCCACTACGACCTCGTCATCATCGATACGGCACCAGTTCTTGCGGTCGCGGACGCGCTGCTCGTCTGCACGAAGGTTGACGGTGTGCTCTTCGCCGTCCGCGCCAACCAGACCGATCAGCGGGCGATCGTGGAAGCCACGTCCAAGATCCGGCGGATGAACGGAACTCTCATCGGACTCGTTCTCACCGATGTTCCGACCGGCTCAGCATTCGACCGCGAGAGCTACCGATACTACGACTACGGCTACTACGGGACCTCGCCCGATACGAAGTCGCGGAAGCGGCTTCCGGTCGGTCTCGTGGGCGGCGGCCGGACGGGGTGAGGTGCAGCGTTTGGCGCATGCTCGAGAGTGGTCGTGGGCAGGCGGTCCAGCTGAGATCATCTCCGCTCACGGCAATCGACAGAGACGGGCTCGGGTGAGCGGCCTGGGCGGATGAACGGAACGACCGGAGTCGTGAAGGATGGGTGATTCAGCTCCTGACCACCGGGGTCGCTCTTCGACGATAAGAACCGAACAGGAAACGATGTCTGATACATTGCAGAGCCGCATCGAGGATCGCACCGCGACCCTTGGCGTGATCGGGTTGGGCTACGTCGGCCTGCCGCTCACCGTCGCCATGGCGCAGGCGGGTTATCGCACCATCGGGTTCGACGTGAATACGAGGGTTGTGGATGGCGTCAACGCCGGGTCGTCGCACGTCGGTGATGTGCCGAGCGATTTGCTTGCGGCGCTCGTCGGCGAAGGTCTGATTTCGGCGACCACCGACCTGTCGGCGCTTTCGCGGTGCGACGTGATCAGCATCTGCGTCCCGACGCCGCTGTCGAAAACGAAGGACCCCGACCTCAGCTACGTCGTCGCGGCGACCAACGCCGTTCGCGATGCACTCCGG
>CAZJEH010000281.1:0-3397 GCA_964544905.1 uncultured Gemmatimonas sp. | reverse complement strand
GGAGGCCCCGCCGCCGTTCCCGCTCTCCGAGGAAGTGACCGTGGTGGGCGGCTCTCACGGGATGCTCCGCCTCCAGAGCACGACCGGAGGTAGGTCGGGGGATGTCGGGTATCAGGTGAACTTCAGCCGGCTCACCACCGACGGGTATCGACAGCACAGCGCGTCGAGCAACCTCTTTTTGAACGGTCGGCTGGCCTACGACGGGGATCGGGATCGGGTCCGGCTCGTGTTCGGGGTCGGCGACACAGACGCCCAGAACCCCGGCTCGCTGAGCGAAGCCCAGCAGGAGGTCGACCGTTTCCAGGCGTTCACGAGCAACCTGCAGTTCAAGACGGGCAAGACCATCAGCGAGGGCACATTGGGCGCCAGCTGGCTCCGTGACCTGCCGGCCGGACAGCTCGAGCTCGCGGGTTACCTGGCGCAGCGGGACGTCGTCAACCCGATCCCCAATACCGTCGTCGACCTCGCGCGGGTCGACGGAGGCGTCCGGGCGCTCTACCACTCTCCCGAGCTGGGCCCCGCACGCCTCCAGGTCGCGATCGGCGCCGAAGCCGATCGCCAGCAGGACGACCGGCGCGAGTACGGAAACGAGGCCGGGGAGCGCGGCGACCTGAACATCGATCAGCTCGAGAAGGTGGACAACGCCGGCGTCTACGGGCAGGTCTCGGTACGGCCGCTGGCTCCCCTCACCCTGAGCGGGGGGCTCAGGTACGACTGGTTCGATTTCTCCGTCAACGACTACTTCCTCAGCGACGAGGACCAGAGCGGATCACGGACTCTGGATGCCATCAGCCCGTCCGTGGGATTGGTCTATGCCTTCAATCCGGACGTGCACCTCTATGGCAACATCGGCAAGACCTTCGAGACGCCGACGACCGTCGAACTGGGGAACCGTGCGGATGGACGGGGAGGCCTGAACCCGGACCTGGAGCCGCAGGAGGCGACCTCCTACGAGATCGGAGCGAGGCTGCTGTTTGCGCAGCGAATCGGGCTTCAGCTCGCCGCCTATCGATCGAACGTCACCAACTCGCTGATTCCCTTCGAGGTCGAGGGGCAGCCCGGAGTCAACTACTTCCGCAATGCCGGCAGCGCGCGGCACGAGGGAATCGAAGTCGGCGTGACACTCGTTCCGATCGACGAGATCTCGATCCGGTCGGCCTATAGCCTCACGTCCGCCAAGTTCAGGGACTACGTCGTCGGCGCGAACGACTACAGCGGGAACAAGATTCCCGGCGTGGCGCCGAGCCGACTCGAGACGGTGCTGACGCTCGCCATTCCCGGCATGCCCTGGTACGCGTCGGTCGAGAACCGGCACGTGGGGCGGACGGCGGCGAACGACGCCAACACCGGGTTCTCGCCCTCCTACTCGTTGACCGAAGTTCGCGCTGGTGTGGATCGCCTGGCCATCGGCCGGTTCGACCTCGATCTCTTCGCTGGGGTGACCAACATCTTCGACGAGGAGTACAACACCTCCATCGCGGTCAACGCCTTTGGAGGGCGCTTCTTCGAGGCCGGGCCGCCCCGTTCGTTCTACGTGGGAGGCAACGTTCGAATCGGAGGGCGATAGCCTCTCCCTCCCGGGCGGGAAGGTCTTGGGTTCCCGGAGGCAGACCGAGATGGGCAACCTCCGCCTTTCCGCCCGATGGAGATGTCGCTCGCACGAGGTCGAGTGATGCGGAGAAACGGGTGAACCGGCCGGACCGCCGATCCCCGAGCGCTGCGGACCTCCGTTCGGCGGAGAGGTTCAGGTCCCGCGTTCTCTCCGCGGTGCGGCGGATCCCCTACGGAAAAGTCGCGTCGTACGGGGACATCGCGGCGATGGTGGGTTTTCCCCGCTCGGCTCGCGGGGTCGGGCGCGTCCTCAGCCAGTTGCCCCAGGGTTCGGATGTTCCCTGGTGGCGGGTAGTGAATCACGCCGGGAACCTGTCCATCCCCGCGATGGGACGGCCCCTCCAGCGCGTGCTGCTGCTTGAGGAAGGGGTATCCTTCCGCTCCAACGGGAGTGTGGAGATGAAGCGGTTCCGCTGGGACGGGGGTGCCGGTCGGTCCCGGAAGCGGTCCTAATCCGCCGCGCCCTCGGGTGGCATCCGGAGCCGTACGATGATCCGGTCGCCGAAGCGCTGCTCCGCGTACTCCTCCGTGATTCCCTCCGCGATGAACGGCGCGTAGCCGACCTGCCTGACCCGGTCCTCGGCCAACGCGTGGAGGTCCACGATCCCCGCTAGGATGTCATTGGCGCGCGCCGGCGGCTCCTGCTGCATCGACGCGAGCACGTCCGCCGCGCCGACGGGCAGGTTGGTGAACTCGATCAGGTGGTGCGGGTCCTCGCGACACAGGCGTGTCGCGAGGCTGTCGATGGCGATCCGGAGCGCCTCGTCGTCGTGAAGCACCACGTAGCGCTCGTCGCCACGCTGGAAGATGATCTCCGCGTTGGGCCCGACCCCCGCGAAGGACACCCCTCCATCGCGCTCCTCGAGGAACAGCTCGAGCGCCTTCTTGTGCTCGGCGATCTGCAGGATGTAGGTGGAGAGCCCTTCCGCGGCCGAGGAGAGGAACGCCTGCACGCGCGGATCCTCCAGCGCCGTCCCGTCCTCGAGGTCGGCGTTCCATCGCGCGACGTCGGCATCGGTCAGAACGCCATCCGACAGGGCGCGCTCGATCACGTACTCGCCGTACCCGTCGGCCCCGATGCTCCGAGGCGAGGTTTCCGGCTCGAACTCGGCGAAGGTGTCGGCCGTGTCCAGCACGAGCTGCCACGCCGCCTCGCGCGCGATCGAGATGGCGTCCGCCAGTTCGCGATGACTCAACTGTGCAAGCGGCGCCGCGAGGAGCCGCAGATTGTCCTTGTCACAGAGAACGCACATGCCCGCTCCCGATGGGCTGAACGCTGGTTCCGAGCAGATCGTGTACACCACAACGTAAAGCGGGGTCGCGGCGGAGCGGTAGGCCCTGCCGTTTCCCGCACCGGGCTGCTTGACAGCGTCAACTGGACGCCCTACTGTTGCCGGATGAACCCTTCTCGTCCGTACGCCGCCTTTTACTATTCCTTTGGCGCCCCATCCACGGGCTCTGATCGGATAGGTGTGCGCGGCTAGGCAGCGCGACGAGTTCCGGTGATCAGGCGGCCCGTGGAGTCCACGGGCCGTTTTTCGTTCCCGCCACCCCGGGTGAGTGATGATAGTGGTTACACGTCATGGCGTCACCGACGCCGAGATCGATCAAATACGCGAGCGGATCGAGCAGCTCGGGCTGCGTACGCATGTCTCTCGCGGCGAACACCGGACGATCGTTGGCTGCATCGGCGACGAGGCGCTCCTTCAGGATGCCGGCCTGCTGAGCCTGCCCGGAGTGGAGTCGGTGATGCCGGTACTGAAGCCGTACAAGCTGGCGGCCCGGG
>CAZJEH010000280.1:0-3419 GCA_964544905.1 uncultured Gemmatimonas sp. | reverse complement strand
CGAGTAACTCGCCACCCTTCCGACACTCACCTCCGTCCCCAGCCGGACCTTGTACACCTTCGCCGCCACCCCCAGCGTCCCGCGCACCCCGACGATCGTCTCGTCCTCCAGATCCACCTTGGTCGTCGTCTCCCGGCCGTGCGCGAGGTACCCTGACACGCCCGCATAGGGTGAGAACACGTACACGTCCCTGCTGACGAGGAAATCGACCCCGACGACACCGTGCTCCAGGTCCTCGGGTCCGAACAGGTACGCCGAGCTCAGCCGGCCGGCGGCGGACACGGGCGCCTCCGCCTCGTTCAGCAGACTGTACTGGACGTGGGCCCCGGCGATCCCGTAATTGGCGTTCGGCCGCACGGTTAAGTAGCCGCCGACGTCGAGCCGACTGGTCGCGCCGACCGTCACCAGGAGCCCCGGGATCGGGAGGTAGTCGCCCCCGATGAGGTAGTGTTCGTCGTCGGGGTGCGAGAAGGTGTCGTTCCACGCCGGGTCCGACTCGTCGATGCGGGTGGACCAGTTCAGCACGGCGACCTCGAAATGCCCGGCCCCGAGCGGCTTGGCGGAGTTGAGCGGGCGGACGTAGGTAACCAACGCCGCCTCCGCCACGAACTGGTGCCACGCCTCCTGAGTCAGGGTGTGGTGGATGACGATCGAGCAGTCGGCCCACCGGTCGTTCGTGTGGAGGATCTGCGCCGAGGCGGGGGAGCGGCTGACGGCGAACAGCCCTGCTGCTGCCACGATCCACAGACATCGAGTCGACGCGTTCATCGGGGCATCTCCTGGAGTTGAGCCCTGGAGCGATGACGGGCGGGTCCCGGCAAGGTGGATCGCCCCATGGCCGCGGCCCTGTTGCCGCGCCCGGCCCATTCTAACCGTGCGGTCTCAGGGTTTCTTGACCACAGATGCCGACTTCTTGACATTTCGCGCCAATGGCGAAGCCTCCCCCCACCGTCGCCGCGACCAGCACCCTGGCCATGATCCGAGCCGCCGCTGCGCGGGGCGTTTCGGTCGGGGACGTCCTGGCGAGCGTCGGCCTCTCCCTGGAGTACATCGAGGACCCGGACTCGCGGCTACCCAGTCCCGCCGTCGTGGCAATCTGGAACGCGCTCCGCGAACGGACCAACGACCCCGCGCTCCAGCTCGTCGCCCCCACCGCCCTGCCCTTCGGCGCCTATCGCATCATCGACTACCTGGTCGCGTCCTCTCCGACCGTCGGTGGTGGAATCCGGCAGTTCGCACGATTCTTCGCCCTGATCGCCGACGGGGTCGCGCTCACCATCGACAGCAACCGCGAGGAGCACCGCCTCGATCTACAGATGGCGGATGGCAGCGACGTTCCGCCCGTCTACGTGGATTACGTCTTCGCGGCGCTGGTCAGTCGCATCCGGATGCGGATCCGGCCCGCGTTGCGGGTGAAGAGGGTCGAGATGCGCCAGCCCCGGCCGGCGGCCGCCGCTCGCTATGAGGAGGTATTTCAGGCGCCGGTGGAGTTCGGAGCCACGGCTGATCGGCTCGTCTTCAGCGACGATGAGTGGAAGTCGCGCACGGACAGCGGGGACGAAGCGCTGGCGCGGCTGCTCGAGGAGCACGCGCGGATCCTGTCGGACCGCCTCCCGACCTCGGGGAACGGCTTCCGCGCGGACGTACAGCGGGCGCTGGCCGCGACCGTTTATGCCGGCGGGTCGATCGTCGATGTCGCGCGAGCGCTGCACGTCAGCGTGCGCACGCTGCAGCGGAAACTCGTCGAGGCGGGAACCACGTTCAGGAAGCTGTCCGACGCGGTGAAGGATCAGCTGGCGCAGGAATACCTGAGCGACCCCAGGGCGTCCATCCCCGAGGTCGCCTTCCTGCTGGGCTTCAGCGATCAGAGCAGCTTCAATCGCGCCTTCCGTCGGTGGACGGGCCAATCGCCCGGCGAATGGCGGCGACGGCGGGTGGTGGCGCGTTGAGGACCGGATTCGACTGGTCCGAAGAAAGGGCGAGTTGTTGTTGGTCGGGTGCGCGGTAGGCTCGGTCTACGATCTGGCCTGACAGGGGGTCAACTTACGTGCTCGGGATGGACGCGGATCGTGGCCTGCCCGGCATTATCCCGCCTTGTCGCCGTGTTTTCTGGAAGCCGGGTGCCCCGATGTGATTGAGCCAGGCTGGAAAGACTGTGCGGACCCCTCACTACTAGCGACATTTCCGCGGGTCGGAAAGTACAACTCAATCCTCTGTAGTCGAGAGGTCTACACTTCCTCAATCACTGCAGTGTTTGGAAATCATCAAAGCAGGCCACTACCGCTTGAAGATCTCGCGCTCGATAATCTCCGCCACGATCTCGTGTCCACGCTCATTGAAGTGATCGTCGTCCCGGAAGTACAGAAGCTCCGAGGCCGCGAAGGGTGCTAGATCCCGGTAAAGATTCACCACTTCGAACCCTGCGGCATCCGCCAATTGGCTTACGAGATCCAGGAAGTAGGGTCTCGCGCTGGGATTGGGAAACCCGTCATAGTAGGGCCCGTGGAGCCTCGCCGCGGTTGGCGCCAGGATAACGATCACGTCGAAGTTGTAGGCCTCTGCCAGGGCTGCCATCCTCTCGAAAACCACCTCGAGATGCTGTCGGTTCGGGTGTTCGTCGACATACGATGCATCAGCCTGGACGTACTCGACGTATTGCGGTGCGAAGAGGCGCCACCCGAGTAGATCGGAATGGTAGAGAGGAGGTTGGAGCTGAACGTTGTCGATTTCATACGGATCAGTCCCCGTCCCGGTACCGCGCGGCCTCCGCAAGGTCACCTCGCCTGTGCGGAGTTTGAACATGATCGACTGTCCCCTGATAGTTCCCGGGACGTTGGCCACGAGGGCCAACAATGTGCCCCTCAAGAGGCGACGCCGCTCGGATCCGGGGTCTTCAGGAGCCGTCTCGGCGTAGCTGTCCTCGAGATCGTTCCCTTCGTAGATCATCCATAGGAGCTGCCGAATTCCATGTGAATCCGGGTAAGTGCGTAGCACGAAATCCAGCAGCTCCAGCTCTTGCTTGGGTGACGAATCGTGGATCCCCAAGTTATAGATGGTTTGCCCGGTGATTGATTCGAGGATTCTCGGCCACGCCGACGCGGCGTCGACACCCCAGCCGAAGGTGAATGAGTCACCCAGCGCAAAGATGCTGGCCTCGGCCATCGAAGATGACTCACGGAATCCCCGGTCGTTGATATCAATGGTGATCGTCCTGCTTTCCAGTACCCGATCCACGAGGGTGGGGGAAGCCAGCATCGATGAATGGTATCTGCCCCCGAAATGTGTTCCGCTTACGAAAACGCCGGGCTTGTGAAGTCGAAAATTCTGCCGCGTCGGGTAGTAGAAAGCCGGGTACAGTTCGCCTATCCAAACGTGCTTGTCCAGGAAGCGAGCATCGTTCGATGGACTGAACGGAGCCG
>CAZJEH010000279.1:0-3453 GCA_964544905.1 uncultured Gemmatimonas sp. | reverse complement strand
TTCTTCTCCCATCCCACCCGCCCGCTCGCCTACGACGGCCTCCGCTGGGCGATCGCCTACGTGACGGCACTCGCGGTCGCGGCGGCCTTCCTGGTCGTGGGACAGTTGATCGCGTGGGGAACGTTCTACGGCGGCTGGCGAGGGATGCTGATGCCCGCCCTGTCGGCGCTCATCTACGGCGGGCTGATGGCCTTCTTCTCCGCGACCCTACCGCGCGGAGACGCCTGGATCGTCTTCCTCCTCTTCCTCCCCACCTTCTTCCCCCAGATCCTGACCCTCGGACTGGCCAACGCCAGCTCGACGGTCCGCCAGGTCATCCTCGCGCTCCTGCCTCCTCACGGCGCGCTGCAGGACGTCTGGGACGGTATCCTCATCGGTGAGACGGCGTGGTGGGGGATCGGCGTGGCGGTCGGCTACGGACTCCTGTTCCTCATCGCCGCCGCCCTGATCACCAATCTGCGCGAGTGGCCCTGAGACGAGTTCGGACGCGACCCGAATGAGCTGGCTCGAGAACTCCATATCCGGAAGACGCGGTCAGGCTGCCGCCTGCTACGCCGCCTCGGCTGCGGCTTCCAGGGCCTCCCGGGCGGCGCGGTACCCTTCCTCCATGAAGAACTGCCCGCGATCGAAGTCGAAGGTGTGCAGATGGCCGATCTTCGGCCGGATGTACAAGCCCGGCAGGTTCGCGTACCGCTCGAGGCACTCCTGGCGCTGCCGCTGCATGTTCAGGTTCAGCACGCGATCGTGGATCGCGACCAGTCCCTGCTCGAAGTACCCCTCCTTCGGAGGGACGAAGTCCGCGCCGACATCCACCCCGATCACCCGCTTCGCCCCCCATCGGACCGCCTCGGACAGCGGGAAGATGTTCAGCACCCCCCCGTCGACCAGATAGTCGTCCCCGATACGCGCGGGCGGGAAGTAGATCGGCAGCGCGCACGAGGCGTACACGGCCTGTACCAGATCCACGTCCGTCCGGTGGCCTGTCCCGAACCAGACCTCCTGTCCCGTCACCAGCGAGGTCGCGTTGATTCGCACCGGCAGGATCAGCTCCTCGAAGTGCCGGGCCGGTAGGATGCGTTCCAGCCACCCCTTGAACTGATCCGCCTCGAAGACCGACATCGTCCGCACACCGCCCAGCCAGAGCGACCTGCGGTTCACCGCGACGATATCCTCCTTGCGCAGCTTGCGGACGATCTCCATCAGCTCCCGCCAGCCGAGTCCACCCGCCACGAGCGTCGCTACCAGACCGCCTATGCTTGTGCCGATCACCGCGTCCGGCCGGATTCCCGCCTCCTCGAGCGCCTTGACCGCACCCACGTGGGCGATGCCCTTCATCCCGCCACCGCCCAGCACCAGCACGGTTTCGGGGGATTCCTCCGTCGGTGTCCCCTCCGCCTCTTCCGCTATGTCCAATGCGGTCGCTTCGGACTCGGTCATCTGCGCCTCCTCGCGGGATACGGTCGCCCGAACCGCAACCGGTACGGAACTGCGGGGTCGAACGCAAGATCCGAGCAGCCACAACCGAGCGCGGCGCTGGAAGCTCGCCTGGCGCTAACTTGAGGTCAGAACGATAGTTTCGACCCGCTTCAGTATGCGCGTGCGATGGCTCGAGGATCCCGCCTTCTCGTGCTTGACATGGGGGTGCGGCGGGGGTACGTTCGATTGATAAACAGAATCATTCTTGCTTTGGGGCACCTGGTGGTCCCGGAGTTCACGATAGCCGGCGGCCCGTCGGCCTCTGCTCGAACAAACAGCGCCCCTGGCGCGGGAGATGGTAATCGGATGGCGGAACCGCTGCTCAGAATCGAGAACCTGCACGCAGAAGTCGCCGAAGAAGGAATCGAGATCCTCAGGGGTGTCGACCTCGAGATCTATGATGGCGAGATCCACGCGATCATGGGGCCGAACGGCTCGGGGAAGAGTACGCTCGCGAAGGTGATCTCCGGTCATCCCGCGTACGAGGTGACGGACGGGGACATCCTCTTCCGCGGCGAGAGCGTCCTCGACATGGAGCCGGACGAGCGTGCCAAGGCGGGGATCTTCCTGGCTTTCCAGTACCCGGTGGAGATCCCGGGCGTGTCGATCGCGAACTTCCTGCGCACGGCTCTCAATTCGAGGCGGGAGGAGGAGATCGACATCTTCGACTTCCAGGACCTCCTGATCAGCCGGATGGAGATGCTGGGGATGGATCCCGCGTTCGCCGAGCGGTCGGTGAACGACGGCTTCTCCGGCGGCGAGAAGAAGCGGAACGAGATCCTGCAGCTGGCGATGCTCGAGCCGACCCTGGCGGTGATGGACGAAACGGATTCGGGGCTCGACATCGACGCGCTGAAGATCGTGTCGGCGGGGATCAACAAGATCAAGGAGCAGCACAAGGATGACATGGCTGTGCTCCTGATCACCCACTACCAGCGGATGCTGAACTACATCACTCCGGACAAGGTCCACGTGATGGTGGCGGGGCGGATCATCCGGACCGGTGGTCCCGAGCTGGCGCTGGAGCTGGAAGAGAAGGGATACGACTGGGCGAGGGAACTGACGGAGGTCGGCGGCTGAGACGGCCTCGGCTTCTCGTCGCCGGGGTGATTTCGGCCTCGGAAAGACGCGTAAACGTTGCTTCGTACGAGGCTGGCCCGATACCCGGTGCCTCCCGTACGAGCCGGAGCGGAGGTCGGAGCCCATCCGGGCCCCGCCCAGAACTGGAGGAGTCATAATGCCACAGAATGAAGCCGTCGCCCAGCTTGGGCTCGACGAGTACAAGTACGGCTTCCGGGACGAGGTCGAGTACCGATTCAAGTCGCGGAAGGGCCTCGACGAGGAGATCGTGCGTCAGATCTCCGAGCAGAAGGGCGAGCCCGAGTGGATGCTGAAGACCCGGCTGAAGGCGCTGAAGCATGCCCTTTCGCGGCCGTGGCCGACCTGGGGTGGGGATCTCTCCGGGCTCAACTTCGACGACATCTACTTCTACATCCGCCCCGCGGACCGAGTCGGGAAGACGTGGGACGAGGTTCCCGAGACCATCAAGAGGACGTTCGAGCGTCTTGGAATCCCTGAGCAGGAGCGGCGCATCCTCGCCGGAGTCGGCGCCCAGTACGAATCCGAGGTCGTCTACCACTCGCTGCGCGAGGAGTGGGAGAAGCAGGGCGTCATCTTCAAGGGGATGGACGACGGGCTGCGGGACCACGAGGACATCGTCCGAGAGTATTTCGGAACCGTGGTTCCGTACCGGGACAACCTGTTCGCGGCGGTCAACACCGCCGTCTGGTCGGGAGGGTCTTTCGTCTACGTTCCGCCCGGCGTGAAGCTCGACATGCCCCTGCAGGCCTATTTCCGCATCAACGCGGAAGCGATGGGCCAGTTCGAGCGGACGCTGATCATCGTCGACGAGGGGGCGGAGGTGCAGTACATCGAGGGTTGCACCGCGCCGACGTACGCCCAGGACTCGTTCCACTC
>CAZJEH010000278.1:0-3455 GCA_964544905.1 uncultured Gemmatimonas sp. | reverse complement strand
CGACAACCCCACGCGTGCGAGCATGTCCAGCCACGCGTCTTCGCTGCCCCCGATTTCCTCCGCCACCGGCTCGCCCCCCTCCATGCCGGTTCTCGCCAGTACGCCCGCGATCACGCGCTCGATGTTGTTCGGAGGCGCCCGTCCCTCCTCGGTCACGAGGTCCTCGACGCGGCCCGTTTGGCCAGCCGACTTCGTATCCCGACCGTCCGCCTGGTAGCGGACGGTCACCAGCGACCTGAGGCTCATTCCCGTCGCATCGGCCGGGTCCAGGAAGAGCGAGACGACGAACAGGCCGGTCTCGCCTCTCTGAAGCTGCCTGGGAGGGAAGATCCATAGCCGATCGATCGTCGCGGGGGCGAACCGCTGCGACAGGCGCCGCAGAACCTCGGCCTGGGCGGCAGTGAGGGGCGGATTCACCATTCCGGGAGTATGTGACTCCGACAGGGCCATTCTCGCACGAACGTGAGCAAACTGGTCGTCGGTGCTCAGTCTAGGATCGCGACCCGGGAAAGGACAGAGCGCACCGAACGAAGGCTGGCCGGAGACGCAGTCGTACCGTCCTCCAGGACGACCTTCCCGGCAACTCCGATCCCCGGTGGCCGGTTCGGAGGGTCCCTCCCTTCCCACCTTCCGGCGGTGTTTGGCGGGCGATCCAGATGTACTACGTCATATTGGTCGAGTGCATACGTCAACTGGCTGATCGGTCCCACCCCTCCCTCGTCCTAGACTTCCTCTCACGACTCGGTGACGAGCGGAAACCCGTTCGACCATGGCGATAGCGACAAGCGATCCAATGGCCCTAGCGATGACCTCCGGCTCCAGGGATGCCTCGCCCGCAGGCAGCAACCGCCTATTCGATGCGCTGGATACGATTCTCCAAGAGCGGCTGGACAGCATCGACATGACGACGGCCCGCTCTCAGCCCCTGCTCCTGGCGGAGGTGCGGGAGGCGATCCTGATGGAGGCACGGGGATCGGCGATGTTGTCGAGGTGCCTGCGCGCGATGTGGTACGACGTAGATGCCTGCGTGGCGCTGACGATGGATGACCACGACGTCGCGCGCTCGAGACGGGCGTTGCGGGACTATCTCGAGCGGGTGGGGGTCGAGACACTCCAGGCGGGGGAGATTGCCGCTGCGCAGTCGCAGGAAGCGAACCCGGCACCTGTCGAGGATCCGGTCTCCGGTCTGGTCGAGCTGATGCTCAGCGACCGTGTTGCGAACACGCTTTTCCGCCGTTTGTCGCAACGGGCGGCGGAGCCGGTGCTGGCGGACCTGCTGGAGAGGATCTCGATTCACAAGCAGCGCCGGATCCGGCGGGTGGCGCACCTGGTGATCCGGCGGATGGCCGAGCGCCAGGACGACGGCGAGACAACGGAAACGGAGGTCGGAGGCAGCCTGCAGCGCACAGGATGGACCCCGGCGTCTCGGAGCGAATCGAAACGTAACTGGTGGAACGATCCCGATCCGGGAGACGGGTTCCTGAGCCGCCCTCGTCCTCCGGTGGTGTGATGTCAGCGCCCCGGCTCGGGCGTCCCGCGGAGCGTGGCGGCGAGCTCAGCCCGGGAAGCGACGCCGAGCTTCGCGAAGATGTTGGACAGGTGCGTACTCACCGTACGCGGCGATATGTCGAGAAGGCGTGCGATCGTCTTGTTCGACTTCCCCTCGGCGGCGAGGCGGGCAACTTCGCGCTCGCGTTCCGAGAGGCCGACCGTGCCGCGGGCAGGTCCCTTCGCGGGCGGGCGTGCACCCAGTTCGCGGATCTGCTCACGAGTCTTGGCAAGTTCGGGCTCGGCGCCGAGTCGGAGGAACAGGCCGTGGATGTGGCGCAGTTGGCGAAGCGCCTCCTCCCTGCGGCCGACATCGCGAAGCCGGGCGGCGAAATGGCGGCGAACCCGCGCCGCGTCCGGAACCGCCGGTATGGCCTCGAGCCTCTCGGCCGCGCGGCGGAGCTCCTGAATCCCTCGGGCGATGTCGCCCTGGAGCCAGCAAACCAGGGCATCGCAGGCGTCCGCCCAGGCCAGCCCCAGACGATGGCCGAGGCGCAACGAGTCGGCGCGCAGCCGCTCTCCAACGCGCGCGGCTCCCTCGATGTCCCCCATCCAGAGGTGGGCCTCGGCGATGAGTGGCAGGAGCCGGTGGATCGCCCAGACGGTGTAACCGGTCCGGTCGGCGATCCGCAAGCCCGCCTCACCCACTTCGATCGCGGCGGCATACTCGCCAGCGGCGATGAGCTGGGCGACCCGGCCTACGTGTGCGGGCACTGCCGTATGCACGTCGAGGCGCTGACCCGGCTCGCCAATCCGGGCGATCTCCCACGCCCTATCCACGTACTGTTTGCCTCGCGCCGTTTCGCCCCGCCCGAAGTAGATGAGCGCGGTCCAGACGAGCAGGCGCGCCAGAATGGAGCGCTGATTGAGCGCGCCCGCCGTCGCGATGGCCTGCTCGCCGCGCTCGAGTGCGAGCTCCCAGTCGCCGGTACTGGCGAGGAACTCCACCATCGGTTCGGCGAGTCGGAGCCGATGCAGCGGCGAGCCGAGACGGTCGGCGAGCTTCTCGCATTCGGCGATGTGCCGAGCCGTCGCCTCACCGTCCCCGGTGAGGCCGGAGAGGATCACGAGCCCCCACTGGACGGTGCAACGCAGGCCGTCGTTGTTCGCTTCCGTCGCCAGCCGCAGGGCCTGTTCTCCGTGCTCCCTCGCACGGTCCGGAGGACCGATCCAGGTATGCAGGAGGAGGAGCGCGAAGTTGACGCGCGTGAGGAGGGCGCGATCGGCGGCACGCTCGGCGAGCTCGAGGGCGGCGTTTATGGCTTCTCGCGCCTCGTCGGGGCTGCCCAATTCCATCAGGCACTCGCCGCGGGCGAGGTGGAGTCGGGCCTCGAGCACCTCGTCGCGAACGGTCCGGGCAGCGGCGAGCCCGCGAGCGAAATGGTCGAGAGCTTCGCCGTAGCGACCCCGCCAGTAGTCGACGAGTCCCAGCCGCCGGTGGGTTCGCCCGACCAGCGCCTGGTCTCCGGCGGCCTCGGCGCCCTTCAGGACGCGGCTCCACAGGTGAACGGCTTCGTCGAACGCACCGACCCGTTGCTTGGCGCGAGCGAGGTCGTCGAGGAGTCGCAGGATCGGCTCGTCGGCGTCCGGGTGCGCCTCAGCCAGCTCGATGGCGGCCGACAGAAAGTCGGCGGCTTCGCGGTTCGCATAGCGGTCGAGTGCCCCTCGGCCAGCTGCGGCGAGATAGCGCACCGCCTTCGGACCCACGTCCCGGCCCGCTGCTCGGGCGTAGTGGTAGGCGAGCTCCGCGGACCGTTCCAGCGCGGCGTCCCCATAATCGGATTCCATCGCCCGGGCCACCCGCGTGTGCAGCAGACGACTGCGCGCGAGGCCGAGCTCCGCGTAGAGCGTCTCGCGAACAACGGGATGCGCGAAATCGTACACCACCTCACCGAGATGCAGCCGGG
>CAZJEH010000277.1:0-3503 GCA_964544905.1 uncultured Gemmatimonas sp. | reverse complement strand
TAACGAACATTGTTGCTGGAGACCTGCATCTTTCCCCTTTGCGGGTGCGCGGCTTTCTGGCCTCCCTGCGCCGGCTGTTTAATATCGACGGCTATCAAGTGATTGAAGAAGATCGGCAATCCCAGACCATTCGCCTCGATCGCTCCCTGCTGTTGAGGCAATTCGGAATATCCTCCTGATTGTCCAATCTGATGTCGCCACAAAAGCGAATCGAGCTCTTGCAAGCCTTGCGGCGGGGAACAGTTCCCAGAAAGGGGCTGGACGAGCTGGCGGTCGGCTTGGACGGTTTCATCTCCACGATCGATGAGCTGCTTGAACAAGTGGCTTCGGGCGGGACGGCTTTTAAGGCGATCCGAGGGGACTATGGATGCGGCAAAACTTTCTTTTCCCGCTGGATTGAAGAGCGTGCGAAGAGTCGCAACTTCGCCTGCGCCGAAGTTCAGATATCCGAGACGGAGACTCCTCTTCACCGGGTCGAAACGGTTTATCGGCGGATGATGGAGCGGCTCAGCACACAGGCTGTGGACACTGGCGCGTTTCGCGATATTGTCGAGGGCTGGTTCTTCACCTTGGAAGAGGAGCTGATCGAGGCGGGCGGCGTCGAGGATGCGTCCGAAGCGGAACTGTTGCGCCAGACCAATCAGTTGATGGAAAAACGGCTGGGGGAAATTGCCAAGCTGGGCCCTCAATTTGCAACGGTGCTGAGAGCCTACCGCCACGCGCTTGGGAGGGGAGACCTGGCGACCGCGGAAGGCCTGATCGCCTGGCTGTCAGGACAGCCCAATGTCGCGGCTAAAATTCGCCGAGCGGCAAACGTTAAGGGCGATGTGGATCATTTTGCCGCCCTCAGCTTCCTGCAGGGATTGCTTCGCGTGTTGCGGGACTCCTCGTATGCTGGGCTCATCGTGGTCCTTGATGAGGTGGAGACCCTCCAGCGAATGCGATCGGACACGCGAGAGAAGGCGCTTAACGCGCTTCGGCAGCTGATCGACGAAGTGGATGCCGGGCGCTTTCCGGGCCTCTTTTTGATCATCACCGGAACGCCGACATTCTTTGACGGGCCGCAAGGCATCAAAAAGCTGCCGCCTCTCGCGCAGAGGCTGCACACCGATTTCGATACCGACTGTCGCTTCGATAATCCCAGGGCACCTCAAATCCGCCTCCATCCCTTCAGGCGAGCAGCACTCCTGGAGGTCGGAAAAAAGGTGCGCGACATTTTCGCCGAGGGCAGCGGCAAGCGCGAACGGATCCTGTCCGCAGTCGACGATTCGATAATTGAGGCCTTAGCGCAAGGTGTGACAGGACGGCTGGGAGGAGAAGTCGGTTTGGCTCCCCGGATATTTCTAAAAAAACTGGTAGCCGATCTGCTGGACCGCGTCGAGCTGCACAATGATTTTGATCCGCGCCGGCATTATAAGCCGGTCATTGAAGGAAGCGAGATGAATGAGGTTGAGCGTGCGGCGGCGAAGGCTGTCTCGCCTGAAGATATCGAGCTGAAGTGGTGAGCAGAAGAGCTTCTGACAAATTTCACCCGCTGCTGCGGCACCATCTGATCAATACGCTTGGCTGGCGGGATCTCCGACCTTTACAAGAAGCTTCCGCTGAAACCATCCTGGCCGGTTCCCATGCTCTGGTTCTGGCACCGACGGCCGGAGGTAAAACCGAGGCGGCTGTTTTGCCGTGCCTGTCGCGGCTGCTGGAAGAGGAATGGGAAGGAACTTCCATTCTCTACGTCTGCCCGCTCAAGGCCCTATTAAACAACCTCCACGAGCGGCTCTCGCAGTACTTTGAAATGGTCGGGTATCAGGTGGGGCTGTGGCACGGAGACATTGCGACAAACGTGCGCCGCCGAATCGAGGAGCAGCGTCCTGCGGGTTTAATGACCACACCCGAATCGCTCGAGGTGATGCTGACATCCGTCCGTCCGGAGCCAAAGCAGCTCCTGCGAGGAATTCGGGTCGTGATTATCGATGAAATACACGCTTTTGCCGGAGATGATCGAGGTCTGCATCTCCTCTCTGTCCTCGAACGAGTGTGTGAACTGACGGACCGGGAGATCCAGCGCGTCGGATTGTCAGCGACCGTTGGCAATCCCCAGCAGTTGCGGGAGTGGCTGGCCGGCCATTGTCCCGGGTCCCGGCAGATTGTCCAGGTTGAGCAATCTTTCGCTGAGGCGGCGGATGTGACGCTCGACTATGTCGGCAATTTGGAGAATGCGGCAACCGTAATTGCCCGCCTTCACCAAGGAGAGAAGCGACTGGTATTTTGCGATAGCCGGAGCCGGGTGGAGGAACTGGCCCGCTACTTAGTGGCGGCCGGGATCAAAGCCTACGTCTCCCACAGTTCGCTTAGCACGGAGAAGCGCCGCGAAGCCGAAGCGGCCTTCCGGGACGAGCAGGATTGCGTTATCGTTGCAACAAGCACTCTGGAATTGGGGATCGATGTGGGGGACCTGGACCGGGTTATCCAGATTGATGCTCCCGCAAAGGTCGCTTCTTTTCTCCAACGCCTTGGCCGGACCGGCCGCAGGCCGGGGTCAGTAAAAAACTGTCTTTTCCTCGTCACCCGTGCCGACGCCCTTCTTCACGCTGCTGCACTCGTTGCGCTGTGGGAGAACGGCTACGTCGAACCGATAGCCCCTCCTCAATTGCCGTTTCACTTGTTCGCCCAACAGTTGCTTGCCTTGACGCTCCAGAAAGGGCGAATCGTCGAAGACGAGTGGCGGCGCTCCATCGGCCGCTTGCCTGCTTTTGCAAGCATGGACCCTGGAGAGTGCGAGGCGGTTGTTGATCATTTGACGCGCCATCGGTTTTTAAGCTGGGATGGTGTGTGGCTTTCGATGGGGGAAGCGGCGGAAGCTGCATTTGGCCGCCGGCACTTCTTGGAGCTGGTGTCGGTCTTTACTTCGTCACCCTTCTTTTCCGTCTACTGCGGCCGCCAGCTTCTTGGAACGGTGGATTGGATGGGCCTTGCGTTTACTTCCGGCGGCAAGCGGCATCCGTTGATTCTGGCGGGGTGCAATTGGGAGATTCAGGAGATCGATTGGAGCCAGCGGATCGTTTTTGTTTCTCCGAGTGAAGACCGCGGGAAAGCGCGGTGGGAAGGTAAGAGCAACGGGCTTGGGTTTCCTATCGCTCGCGCCATCTACCGAATCCTCGTTTCGGATTCAGTGTCATCACGATGGACCCGCAGAGCCGCGGCTCAAATAGCGGAGCAACGCGTTTTGCTGGCTGATGCTGCAGGCCAGTTCAATCGTGTGTTCTACGATTCCGCAAAAGGAAGAGTCCGCTGGTGCAACTTTGCCGGAGGGGCTGTGAATCAGGCCCTCAGTGCGGCATTGCAGGGCATGAAACTGGACGCGGTTTGCAGTGATATTGAAATCGCTTTCCTTGGGGCCACTGATCTGCCCGGGGTCAAGCGGTCCATCCGACGGCTCTTGGAGCCCGACGCACTGCACTTCGCGGTTGCGGAAGATGCGCTTGATGAGCTGAAGTTTTCAGAAT
>CAZJEH010000276.1:0-3553 GCA_964544905.1 uncultured Gemmatimonas sp. | reverse complement strand
ACACGGTCCGCGGCGCGATCGCCGGGGCGCTCAAGAAGAAGCTCGGGCTCGAAGTGACCTCGGAAAAGGTCGAGGAGCGCGGACGGGTCTACCGGTTATGCGGAGCTCCGCATAACCTGTAATATGCAGAGTGGATGGTTATGCGGAGTTGCAGGCGGCGCAGGTTGCGCCGCCCTTGTTTTTTGCGGTTTCAGCTCCGCATAATTATGGGCGAGCCTTGCCGGCCAGTATGGCGAGCAGCTTGTCCGGCGGCCGGAAGCGTCCCGGTTTCAGTTTGGTCATGGCGATCCCGGCGACCATCTCGAGCTTCTCGGTCGGATCGGCACGGAGATAGATTTCCGTGCTTTGGATGCTGGCATGGCCGAGCCAGAGCGAGACCTTCCGGACATCGCCCGTGGCTTGCAGCGTGTGCATAGCGCAGCTGTGGCGCAGCACATGCGGGGTCACGCGCTTCTCCGCGAGGCTCGGTGCCCGTTTCGCGGCGATCGCCAGATGGCCTGCCAGGACATACTCGAACCCGGATCGCGACATGGCCCGGCCGCTTCGGTTGTGGAAGAGGGCCGGATCGCCGTCCGGGTCTCTCAGCCGCAGCCAGGCATCGAGCGCGGCCCGCGTCTCCTTCCAGAGCGGCAGGATTCGTTCGCGCCGCCCTTTGCCGGTCACGCGTAGACTGGCCGGATCGCGGCGGTCGTAATCGGCGAGCCGCAGCCCGGTCAGCTCGCTGACCCGCAGACCGCAGGCATAGGCGAGGCTTAGCATGGCACGGTCGCGAATGCCCTCTCGCCGTCGCGGATCGGGGGCGGCAAGCAGCGCCCGGATCTCGGTCCGCGTGAGCCAGGCGACCAGCGCCTCGTCGGTTTTCTTGCGCGGGATGGCCTGGACCTGCCGGATCTGCTCGAGCGCCGGCGGGACGCGGTATTCGAGGAAGCGGAAGAACGCTTTGATCGCGGCCAGCCTGGCGTTCCTCGTGCGGACGCTTGCGCCCCGCCGCTCGATGTCCTCGAGGAAAGCGAGGATCAGAGCGACGTCGATGTCCTCCAGCAGGAGCTCTGACGGCGACCGTCCGAGCCTTGCTGCCGCGAAGCGCAACAGGAGTGAGAGCGTCTGCGTATAGGCGTCGATCGTGTTCGGGCTCGCGGCGCGGTCCACGGGCAGATGCTTGCGCAACCAGATGGTGAGGTATCGTGCCAGCGCGGTCATGGTTGCCGCCCTGCCGCGAAGGCCTCGGTGCTTTCGGCGATCCGCCCGAGCACGACAGGCGTGCCTTCGAGGTACCAGTAGGTGTCGACGATGTTGACGTGGCCGAGCCAGGTGCTCAGCGCCACCATGTGCCGGGCGACGGCGCCGCGACCCAAGGCACAGGCCTCCAGAGAGCGGACCGCGAATGTATGGCGCAGGTCGTGGATCCGCGGATTGCGTCTCCCTCGCGCGGCGCCTGTCAGCCCGGCCAGCGTCAACATGCGCTGGAAGGTGCTGCGCACGGTGCCGTCGGAAAGACGTCCGCCGCGGTCGCCGAGGAAGATAGCTCCGGACGCATCCGGAACGCGGGCCCGTCGGACGAGATGCGTTCCGAGCGCAGCCTCGACCGTCAGGTGCACCGGCAAAAGCCTGCGGCCCCGCCGCTTGGCTTCGCGGATCAGAATACCGTCCGGCGTGACGTCGGCAAGGTCGAGCCCGAGCGCTTCCGAAATGCGCATGCCGGTCGAGGCCAGAAGCCCGACGAGCACCCCATACTGCCCTGGCACCCGACAGCGCCGGCTCGCAGCCCGATCGGCCACGGCGACGAGCGCGGCGACCTCTTCCGGCGCATAGATATACGGCGCGGGGCGCAGCTTGGCCGCACGCGGCAGCAGATCTGGAGGCGGTATCTCGTGACGCCGATCCTCGGCAACCGCGATCAGGGCGAAACGCCGTACGGTCAGATACCCTCGGGCACGTATGCCAGCAGCTTGTCTATCTCGCCGTCCGAGAATCCGACGAGCGAGAGGTCGAAGTCCTCGGCCAGCAGCTCCTGCAACTCGGCCGACAGCAGCGCCTCGTCCCAGCTGGCGAGCTCGGTCAGCTTGTTGTCGGCGATCCGGTAGGCGCGCCGCTGCGCCTCGGTCAGATGGCCGAGCACGATGACCGGCGCCTCGGTCAGCCCGAGCTGGGTTGCCGCCAGCACCCGCCCGTGGCCCGCGATCAGCTCGCCGTCCTCGGCCACGAGGCAGGGCACAGTCCAGCCGAACTCCGCCATGCTGGCCGCGAGCTTCGCGACCTGGTCGGCCCCGTGCACCTTCGCGTTCTTCGCGTAGGGCTGGAGCCGCTCGAGCGGCCACATTTCGATCCGCTCGGGAGCGAAGCTCAGGGTCATCGTGGTCCTGGTCGGATGAACGGGCGGGTCCCCGTTGAGGGGCACAAAGCACTGGCAGCTAGACGCATCGCGCCGTCGCCTGAAGCAGATGGCCGATCAGGTCGGGCGGCTACGTGCCGCTCCCGATGCGCGACGTGCCAACTACACGGCCCACAAGGACAGAGGGCTCATGCTATGCGACGGGTGCTGGACCGAGACGGCGTACACCTCGACTGAACGGCCACAGCCAACACAGGCCGTCAGACGATGAAATTGAACTCTGCCTCCAGGTCGCCGTCGTCCCGACGCTCCGGATTGATGGCGGCCGCGGACTGTGCCTTCGCGCCAAGCGAGCGGAAGATCCAGTCTTTCTGGTTGAGCGGGTGATCGTCCAGGTAGATCTGCGTTACCAGCTCGCGCCCGTCCGGTCGCCCGACGCGCGCGTGGATGTGCGGCGTGCGCCCGGGATAGGGAACGGGCCTGATCGTCCGGAACCGGTACCGGCCCTCGGCGTCCGTGCGGATGGCGCCGAACCCCTGGAAGTCTTCATCGAGCTGTCGGTCCGACGATCGGTCGCCGACGTGGTGGTAGCGGCCGTGGGCATCGCACTGCCAGATCTCGACGAGCGTTTCCGGGAGCGGCGCGCCACTCCTGTCAAGCACTCGGCCCGCGAGGTGCATGATCTCGCCGCCCGCCTCGCGCACGCGGCCCTCGATCCTGACGAGATCCCAGTCGGTGTCATTCGGCCGCTGATTGGGCGGCGGGTAGAATGGGCCCGCTGTCTGCTCAGGCGTCGGTACGGCCGCCGCCGCTCTCCCGGCCATGCCGAGAAGACCGAGAAGGGCCAGGAAACTCCGCCGGCCGGTGCCATGGATCATCGGTGCTTCTCCTTCTCCCCGTTTCCGGAAGAAGGGGATGCCGCCCACCGATTGCAACCCGAGTGGGCGTTGCGCCGTTGCCCTTGGGGCATTCCGTCCGCGCGGCCTCAGCCGGTGGACGCCGCCTGGAATCCGGCTGGCTGGATCCGGGTGGATTCCGTTGAACTCCGGAATCCACCGCAGCGTCCACCCTGCACTGGGCCAAGTCCTTGTTGTTTTGCTATTTGCAGCGCCTGGGTGGATGCCGGGACTCCGGGTGGCTTCCCAAAAATCCGGGCCTGACGCTGGCGAAATCCCGCGCTCCGTCCCCCCGCATTGCTAGGTCAACAGGAAGGACCCGCGA
>CAZJEH010000275.1:0-3559 GCA_964544905.1 uncultured Gemmatimonas sp. | reverse complement strand
ACCAATATAGCATCCGGCGGCCCTTATTAACAGTATTTCAGCGACACTACACTAGTATAGGTCGATCACGCGCCGTAGCACGTGCCGCGCATACGCCTGACTCAATGTGCGACGGCCGAGTGAGGCCTACTCACGGTTACCGACGAGATGGACCTGTCAATGGATCGATTGGGTGTGGACACCTGGGCGAGCCTGACCTTCGCCGAGCGGCGGGAACTGCTGGCAGCGGCGCTCCGGGAGGCGCTGCAGGGGAGGGAAGGGGTGCGCGACGTCATGATCGAGCCCGGCCCGCCTTCCCGCGAGTACGATATGACGGCGGTCGTGGAGACGGACGTCGGACGGCTCCGTACGCCCCTCTGGTCGCACGCCAGAGCCTCGATCTACGGCGACGCTTCGATCCACCCGGCGAACAGGGCGCAGTTCGACCCCCGTTCCGCTGTGCGCGAGGCCGCGGACCGGCTCTCCCGCCGATTGGCCGTTCCCTATCGGTTGGAGGGCCGCGGCCTGACCCTCACGCTGTCCCCGGAGGTTGGCGTCGAGCGTACCTGGACCGCCGAACACTCCACTTTTCGCAAGCGAACCGCCGTAATCCGGGAGGATCGGGTGGAGCGCGCGGCAGATGTGGACGTTCGCGACCTGCTCGCCCACTTCTACACGGGCCCGTCACTTCGGGTGGTATCGGAGGATGGACCGGCCTTTCTGCTACCGGCCGCGTCTGAGGCTGAGGGGCCCCTCGTCACTCTGTGCCTGGACTGTCGCCGCTGGAACGAAGGAGCCCATCACACCTGCACGGACTGTGGTAGCTCGCGAGTCGATATCGTGCGAGGCGTGCGGCCGAACGGCACGGGCTGATCCGATGGTCGCGTCGGACCCCACCGGCCTATTTCGTTCGGACCACAGCGATTTTCAGCCGTGACGGCGGCGGCAACTGCGGCCCGTCGGCAGTCGCCCCGACAGTGACGCGCACCGCCGCCCGTCCACCAGCAGGAACGCCTACCCGGAAGTACGCGAAGCTCCCTCCCGGCAGCGTCAGATATCGGTTCTGATCGTTGAACAGCGTGCGCACCCGCAGCGGATACGGTTCATTGGACCGAGGGAAAAGCCTCGATGCTTCAGTGAACATCGCCCGGTAGTTCCAGCTCCGGGTCTCGTATCGGGCCTCGTTCGCCAGCCCCGTGTCGTCGAGGTAGAGCGCGACCGCCCAGTCGCGAAGCCGCTCCCGGGTCGTCCCGTCCAGCGCCTCGTCCAGGTTTTCCAGCCCGGCCTTGCGCGCCCCTGTGACCAGCGCCTCCCACAGGCTCCCTTCGTTGGGATGGGACAGATCCGCGAGGTATCGCAGAAAGGCCCAGGCCGCTCCGCGCGTGGCCAGCATGTCCTCACCCAGGACACTCTCGTCGGACGGCTCACGGATGAAGAGCGCGAACCGGTCGTGGTTGTCCTGCTGGAACCTGTAGAAGGCCTCCCGCTGCAGCGTTTCCGCGAATGACGCCGGTCGCAGGTTCTGCCCCGGCTCCATTCCCGGAGCCATCTCATAGAACATGAGCTCCTCCGCGATGTGGCTGAGCCCCTCGTTCAGCCACGTCTCTTCCCATACGGGAGCGGAGTTGACGTGCAGACGGCGCGAGTCGTTCACCAGGTGCTGGAACTCGTGAACCAGCAGCGTCGGGATCTTGTTCTTGACGAAGTTCAGGCCGAACGGGCGCCGGCCCCCTGGCCTCGACTCGCCGATGGGGTCCGGCACCAGCATGTAGAACATCTCCGCGACGTTGCTGCCCTCGCACGAGCTGCGGGGGAAGAGGTCGCGATTGTAGAAGAACCCGCCTACGTAGGAACCCGAGTTCTGCGGAAGGTTGTTGTTGGCCGGCAGCTCGTTCACGGCGACGGTGAAGAACACGATCGCCCGGCCGTTCCTGTCGATGTCGGAGGGTGTTCCGAACGTGCCCGTCACCAGCGGCCAGGCGTGGTCATCGAAGAAGTTGCCGAACTCGAGGTAGTCGGCGTTGCTGAACCCTCCGGCCGGGTTCATGGTGTCGGCAACGATGATCACCCGCTCGCCAACGTGGATCACGCGCCCATGGCGTGTGTCCACGCTCGAGCAACCGCCACTCGCGTCGGTCGATACGTTGAGGGAGACGATCTGTCCGGGGAAGAGCTGGAAACTCAGTCCGCTCGAGAGCTGGGTGGCCACCCCGCTGCGCAGCCGACCCTCCAGCGCTTTCGATGAACCTTCCCGGATCATCTGATGGAACCGGGCTGCCTGGTCGATGCGCGCGGGCAGCCCCGAGGGGATCAGGTTCGGGTTCGGAGGGCCCGTCACGGCCGTCACGCCGGTGGCGCGAAGGTTGACGGGCAGCGTCGACCCCGCCGACCTCCCCGTGTTCACCGTAACAACCGTGTACTCGGCGTTTGCGTCGCCCGCCGGAAGGCAGGTGAGCACCGCGTCTTCCCCCTCGACGAGCAGCACCTGTCCCACCTCGAGATCGACCTCGTCGTCCTCCGTGCAGGCGATCGGGCCGGTGACCGCGGCGGCGACGTTGATCCGGGCGACGTCCTCCCCGACCCGGTGGCGCGCCGTGATGTTCGCGGTTCCCACAGCTTTCGCGACGACCACTCCACTCCCGTCGACAGAGGCTACTTCCGGCCGGTCGCTCGACCAGAAGACGATCTCTCCCGGGATCGGCTTACCCGTGCTGTCGAGGATCTGCGCGGTGAGCGCGAACACGGAATCGACGGCGACGGTCTGCTCGTCGAAGACGTCGCTTCCGAGGTAGATGCGAACGGTCGCTCCGCGCAGGCCGGGCCCCACCCCGTCGCTGCACGCGGCGACTCCGAGGAGTATCGCCGCGGCGTTGAGCGCGGGTTTCAGGCGGAGCCAGCCTTCAACAGCCAGGTTCCTCATGGGCGGATCGTCCCGTACGACTGGACGGCGATGCTGCTCGGCCCCTGTACCCATACCTTCTGCCCGACCTGGAAACTGCCCGGCGCGCCGCTGAGGTAGACTTCCTCGCCGGTCCGCGTCCGGAGCCGCGCCCGCGCGCCGTCGATGGCGACGATCTCGCCCATCACCACCGGGGCGCCGTCCACCGAGACGATGTCGTAGTCGGCGACCTCGATCCGACCGGCGGCCATGGGATCCGGCGTGGAGCCGACCCTGCCCCACACCCTGACTACCGCGCCGGAAAGCTGGCGCACTTCCTCCGCCAGCGGTCCAGCGAGCTGGAAACCGGGCCCCTCGGGCGTCCGCAACACCACCTGCACGTTCATCGGGGCGGACCCGACGACCGCGACGGTTCCCGTGACGGAGTTCTGGGCGGTGGAGGGCGACGGCATGGAGTCGACGGGCTCTGCGCGCGGCGTGCACGACAGCAGCACTGCGGACACGATGACGCAGGAAATCCGGATCATGGATCGTTGGATGGGATCGCGCGGGGAGTGGTGGGAGAGGCCCCGCACTCCGGGTGGTCGGCCGCGGATCGCGGTGCTATCTTTTGCCCCCGTGTCAGAAGCCATTCGTACCAATTCCCATTGTGTGGAGTTCCGATGGCAGGTCAGCCCGTGA
>CAZJEH010000274.1:0-3561 GCA_964544905.1 uncultured Gemmatimonas sp. | reverse complement strand
GGCGAGCGAGGTGAGGGGGTCGCGGGTCGGGATGAACTCCTGTCCGATATACCCCTGGAAGCCTGTTTCCTTGATGGCCCGCATGATCGCGGGGTAGAAGAGCTCCTGGGTCTCGTCCAGCTCGTGGCGGCCCGGGACGCCCGCGGTGTGGTAGTGGGCGATGTGCTGGTGGTTTTCCCGGATCGTCCGGATGACATCCCCCTCCATGATCTGCATGTGGTAGATGTCGTACAGGAGCTTGAACCGCTCCGAGCCGACCTTGTTGACGAGCGCGACGCCCCAGGACGTGTGGTCACATTGATAGTCGCGGTGATCCACCTTCGAGTTGAGCAACTCCATCGCGATGGTGACCCCGAGGCGCTCGGCGAGAGGCGTCAGGCGGGAGATCCCTCGAGCGCAGTTCTCGATTCCCTGATCGTCGGAGAGGCCTTCCCGATTGCCTGAAAAGCAGATGACGTTGGGCACCCCGGCGTCGGCGGCCTGCCGGATGAGCTGCTCATAGGCGGGGATCAGCCATTCGTGATGCTCGACGCGGTTGAAGCCACGCGGGATCCCGCCGGGGCCCGCGGCGTTGGCCATCGCGCAGGTGAGTCCATACCGCTGGATCACCGGCCAGTCGGGCGGGTCCAGCAGCTCGACGGAGCCGAGGCCGAGATCCCTTGCGGCAGCGGCGAGGTCCTCCAATTCCATGCCGCGGAAGGGCCATCGTGTCACCGACTGCTTCAGCGGGTTCGCGACCTCTCCCGCCATCGGGGTCGAGGAGCTGTCCGAGGCCTGGCCGGGAGCCGATGCGCAACCGGTCGCGGTGGCCGCGGCCGTCGCCAGTCCCGCCCGAAGAAACTCGCGTCGCTGAATCATGGCTCGCCTGCCGGAGTGGGTGGGCGCGGGAGCGTCCCGCCTCGGGTGCGGGGTGGGCGGAGCGGAGCGCCGGGAGGTGGCGCTCTATCCGCTGGCATCGACCGGGCGGAGCCGCACGAGCCCCGATCGCGGGATCGGGGCGAGACGACAGGTGATCGTAGGTGTGGGTGGCCGGGCGACGCAAGGGCTTCGAGGACCCGCGCGGTCGCCAACGGCCGGTCGGCGCTGGCGCCGGCCTCTCAGGAGAGCTCGATGCGCACCTGGAGCGGGGCACCTTCCACGCTGATGAGCGTCGCCAGCGTCCGATTGCCCTTCCGCTCGAAGTGCAGCGATACCCGGGACTCGCCGACACGCATCCGCAGCACGGTCAGGTCGCGGATGAAGGGGGGAAGCATCGGGTCCCGGATCTTCACGACCTGCTGCGGGGCGTCCGGCTGGATGCCGAGCACCGCCTGCAGGAGCATGAAGAAGGCGCCCGCGGCCCATGCCTGCGGCGAGCAGCTGACCGGGTACAGCACCGGCCGGATCCCTGTGGCCCGGTGCATCCCGCAATACAGTTCGGGCAGGCGATGGTACTCCATGCCGCTCGCTGCATCGTAGAGGGCCGACAGCACGGGTAGCGCCAGCCGGGTGTGCCCGTTGAGCGCCATTCCCAGACCGATGATCGCGTTGTCGTGCGGCCAGATCGACCCGTTGTGATAGCTCATCGGGTTGTAGACCGGATGCTCGGCGCTCAGCGTCCGGATTCCCCAGCCGGAGAACATGTCGGGCCGGAGGAAGGACTCGGCGATTCGGGCCGCGCGCTCGGGATCGGGGACGCGACTCCAGAGGAGGTGCCCTGCGTTGGACGCCGCCGTGGGGATGGGGCGCTTCTCTCCGTCCAGCGCGATGGCAAAGGTGCCGAGCGACTCGATCCAGTAGTGCTCGTGGATGGCCTCCCGGAGGCGATCGGCTTTTTCGCGAAGCGCGGCCGCGCGAGCGGTGTCTCCCAGCGCTTCGTACAGGGCGGCCATGCGGATTCTCGCGTCGTAGACGTATCCCTGGACCTCGACGAGCGCGATCGGCGGTTTCGGCAACCGGCCATCGGGAAAGGGCACCCCGTCCCCCGAATCCTTCCATCCCTGGTTGACCAAGCCTTTTTCCGATGTCCGGTGGTACTCGACGAAGCCATCGCCGTCGAGATCCCCGTAGTCGTCGATCCAGGCGAGGGCGCGCTCGGCGTTGGGGAGGAGACGGGCGACGAGCTCGTCATCCCCCGTCCAGCGCCACGTTTCGTGGAGGAGGATGAGCCAAAGTGGTGTCGCGTCGACGGTGCCGTAGTATGGGACGTGCGGGATCTCACCGGCTCGGGCCAATTCGCCTCGCCGCAACTCGTGCATGATCTTGCCCGGTTGCTCCTCCGTCACCGGATCTTCTCGGGAGCCCTGGTGCCGGGCGAGGTAGAGCAGGGTATCCCGCGCGACCCGCGGGTTGAGGGGCAGCGTCTGGAGCGATGTGATGATGGAGTCACGCCCGAAGACGGTGCTGTACCACGGGATGCCCGCGGAGATCACCGCGCCGTCGTCGGTATGGGTGTAGAGCGCACGGAGGTCGGTCGTGGCCTGCTGGAGAGCGGCGTTGAACACCTCCACGTCGCTGATCCAGTGGGTGCACTCCTCACGCCAGGCGTCGTAGGCTTCGATCAGCGGTGCTCGACGCTCCTCGAAGCAGGTGGTGAAGAGGGCGGGCCGCGCCGGGCGGTCGTCGGGCTCGGGCGCAACCTGCCACTCGAGCCTCTTCGGTCGGTGAGGCTCGAGGAGGAAACGCCAGCGGACGTGGGCGGGCCGCATCTCGTCGGGAGCGTCGGCGAAGGAGACGCGCGTCCCGATCAACCGCCCATCGACGCCCCGATAGGAGAACCGGATCGAATGGTCGTCGATCTCGGGGGCGAAGAACTGGCCGCGACGTTCGCGCTTCCAGCCGCGTACCTCGAAGATGTCGGCGAAGTCACATCCGAGCATCAGCTCGACCCAGAAGTCGATCGGGTGGGTGAGATGGTTGATCAGAGTGACGCGTTCGGTGAGGCGGTCATCGAGAACCATCTCCCGACGGATGTGAACGCAGTTCTTCGGGTCCCAGCCGTTTCCGCCGAATGCCCGGTCGGTGACCGCGAGGTCCACCTGCGCCGTGTACATGTGCGGCGCCTGGGCCGACAGCAGCGAGGGTGGGCCTCCGGCGAAGCGCAGGGAGTAGTGGCTGAGGATGCGTGTGTCGTCGTGGAAGAGGCCAAGTCCGCAACTTCCCGCCGGGGCGATGTCTCCATGCGCGTCGATGAGCAGGAACAGGCGCTCGTGCTTGAGAACCCGGACGCCCTCGACGCGGGTTTCTGCGTGACACTGGATGAGTGGGTAACCAACCGCCTCTTCCGCAGATATGGGAATACGTGCCGTAGCCGGCTGAGCCGTCATTCTCGATCCTCCTGCTTGTTCCTTTCTACCGGAATCGATCCGCGTGCAGCAGGGGCTGCGCGGACGATCGTACGTCTTTTTGCCCGACCGGAGCCAGCATGTGGCGGACCATCGCGGGGAGTGCACTTTCCGCGTGATCCGGGCGGATGTCCACCACGGTGGATAGCGGGCTCCGGGTTGACAGGCGCTTCGCCGCGCGTTGTGTCAACGCCGGCTGAAAATCGGACACAATCGTCGGACGAAAATCGGACACTCG
>CAZJEH010000273.1:0-3571 GCA_964544905.1 uncultured Gemmatimonas sp. | reverse complement strand
ACGGATCAAGTCGGGTCTCACGCCAGCGGTACGCGACTCATCCATCATCCGTTAGGTAAAGTCTGGCAACAGCGGGGGCAAGAGGATCGCGGCAGATCGACGTGTCGATCTGTGTTCTCCCGCCTCGCGTAGCTACTACCGGGGGCCGTCATGCCCTATCGTGTGCCTCAGGGGACCGGCGCCTCGAACGAAGGGTATCCTTCGAAATCGCAATGTTCACTTCACAGTCCATCGCTTCGTGACATGATCGATCTGCTGTCACAACCCTGGCCATGGTACGTGGCGGGGCCAATCATCGGACTCGCGGTTCCGTTCGTCTTCTGGTTCGGCGGCCGCAGGTGGGGTGTCTCGTCCAGCCTGCAGCACCTGTGCGCGGCGACGATCCCGGCGGGCATCGAGTACCTCAGCTACGACTGGAAACGTCAGGGCGGTTGGAGTCTGGCCATGGTCACCGGCGCCCTGATTGGCGGGGCGATCGCGTCGCTCGCCCTGCCTGCGCCCAACCAGGAAATTGCGATCTCGTCGGCCACCCGGGCTGATCTGGCGGCGATGGGACTTAGTGACCTCTCCGGGATGATGCCGGCGGAAGTGTTCAACTGGGCATCCCTGCTGACGCCGGCCGGGCTCGTCATGATCGTTCTCGGCGGGTTCCTCGTCGGCTTCGGAGCGCGATGGGCAGGCGGATGCACTTCCGGGCACGCGATCTCGGGGTTGTCGACGCTCCGGCGCTCTTCGCTCGCGGCCGTGATCGGCTTCTTCGTGGGCGGGCTGGTGTCCGCCCACATCCTGATCCCCGTTATCCTCGGAGGCCAGGGATGAAACAGGAAGGCGATAGCCCGCGCTCCCTCCTGGTCTATGGGCTGCTGGGATGCATCCTGGGAGTGCTGTTCATCAAGTCCGAAGTCGCCTCCTGGTTCCGGATCCAGGAGATGTTCCGGTTCCAGTCGTTTCATATGTACGGCGTGATCGGTACCGCGGTGGCCGTGGGGTCGATCTCGGTGCTGGTGATGAGGCGGCTGCAGGTGCCCGCGCGGGATGGCGAACCGATCGACTTCACCGGTTGTGAGCCGGACGGGGTCGGCAAGGAGCACATCCTCGGCGGGATCGGATTCGGCCTTGGTTGGGGGCTGCTGGGCGCCTGCCCGGGTCCGATCTACTCACTGATCGGTGCGGGATACTCGGTGATGATCGTGGCGCTGCTCGCAGCCGCGTCGGGCGCGTGGGTGTACGGACTGCTACGGCCTCGGCTGCCACACGGGCCGCTCCGCGAGCCGAGGATGGTCAGCCGCGGTCTGGCGAGCGTCCGGTAGCGATACCCGACGAGTCCGCGCGGCTTCCTGACGAAAACCCATCGCCGAGCACGGGATCCCAATCCCGCGCCCGGCGCCTTTCATGTGTGGATCCACCAGCTCGATCCGCCCGCGTTGCACCCGGGTCGTTACGGAGCTGGACAGTCGAGCCGGACCCTGCCGGAACCATCGTTCGTTCGATTCCGGCGGCTCGATCAGGTCGTCGCTGCTTCCGCGGTCACGGGATCCGGCCGGACGAGCACCGTGTCGAGGATCGGGATCACCTCGTCAAGGGGCAGTTCCGCCTTGACGCTGTGGCGCCGGACCGCCTCCTCGTCGATCCCCTCGTAGATGCAGATCGTGCCGACGCTGCCGACGCCCTCCTCCAGCACGTAGCTGCGGATCCAGCGGACCTCGTCGGGCATCTGCTCGTTGGCGACCTTCAGGGAACGCTCTGCCGAAATCCTCAGCTCCTCGGGCGACTTCCAGCCGCTTCGCCGGAGGATCGCGAACAGCTTCATCTCGACCTCCTCTGCTGTGCCGATTGCGCCGGAGCGGTTGACCGCCGCCCGGTCATGCGTCCGGCCCATTGCCGCTCGGCCACCGGACACATCCGGGGGAAGATAGCCAGGCAGCCGCGGTGAGGATGGGTAGACTGACCCGGGTGGCCTCCCCGTCATTCCGGCGGAGCCGGAATCCATCAGCCTGTAGAGGCATAGAAGCGAGGGCATCGCATGGCTGGCTCATGGGTCCCGGCCTGCGCCGGGACGACGGCAAGGGTTGGGCGTTTCTGACATACCTCGTGCGACGGGCTAACGGGGTGGGACTGGTCGGGTTTCGACACCGCTTCCCAGGCCGGGATGACAGGGGAAGGGTGGGCGGTTTCGACAGAGCTTCTCGGGACGACACCAACCGCTCACGCCTCCCCGAGATACGCCTCCTTCACCCGGGGATCCCTGGCGACCTGCTCAGACGGCCCTTCCATCACGATCTTCCCCGTCTCCAGCACGTAGGCCCGGTGGGAATGCTTCAACGCCGCGTTCGCATTCTGCTCCACGAGCAGGATCGTCGTCCCTTCCTTGTTGATGGCGTCGATGGCGTCGAAGATCGTGCGGACGAGGAGCGGCGCGAGCCCCAGCGAGGGCTCGTCGAGCAGTAGGAGCCGCGGACGCGCCATCAACGCGCGGCCGATCGCGAGCATCTGCTGCTCCCCCCCGCTCAGCGTCCCGCCACGCTGCTTGCGGCGCTCCTTCAGGCGCGGGAACAGCGTGAACACCCGCTCCAGCTGCTGTTCCCTCACGGCGCGGTTCCGCTGCAGGTACCCGCCCATCGCGAGGTTCTCGGCCACCGTCAGGTTGGAGAAGATCGCGCGACCCTCCGGCACGAGGGAGATGCCTGCCGCCGCGATCTCGTGCGTCGGCATGCCGTTCAACGGTCTGCCCTCGAACAGGATCTCGCCGGACGTGGGCGGGACCAGCATCGTGATGCCGCGAAGTGTGGTGGACTTACCGGCCCCGTTCGCGCCGATGAGCGTGACGATCTCCCCCTCGGCGACCGTCATGCTGACCGACTTGAGTGCCTCGATCGCGCCGTAGCCGCTGGTCACGTTCCGCAGCTCGAGCATCAGGCACCCCCGAGATAGGCTTCGATCACCTTCGGATCGTCCTGGATCTCCGCCGGCGTTCCGAGCGCGATCGTCTCCCCGTGGTCGATCACCTGGATCTTCCGGCAGCAGCCCATCACCACCTTCATGTTGTGCTCGACGAGGAGGATCGTGATCCCGAACTCGTCACGGATCCACTCGATGAGGTGCATGAGCTCGACGGCCTCCTGCGGGTTCATCCCCGCCGCGGGCTCGTCCAGCAGGAGGACCTTCGGCTTGGTGGCGAGCGCGCGGGCGATCTCCAGACGCCGCTGCGAGCCGTACGGCAGGTTGCGAGCGAGGTCGTTGGCGCGGGTGTTCAGCCCGAAGATCTCCAGCAGCCGCATCGCCTCGGCCTCGATTTCCTCCTCTTCCCGCCGAAGGCTCGGCGTGCGGAAGATGGAGTCGAAGAGCCCCTGCCGCTTCCGCATGTGGCGCGACACCTTGACGTTCTCCAGCACCGTCATCGACTGGAACAGACGGATGTTCTGGAAGGTGCGGGCGATGCCCATCCGCGCGATCGCGGAGGCCTTCCGGCCGTGAATGGGGGTCCCGTCGAGCACGATGGAGCCGGTGTCCGGGGCGTAGACGCCGGTGATCAGGTTGAAGACGGTCGTCTTGCCGGCACCGTTGGGGCCGA
>CAZJEH010000272.1:0-3575 GCA_964544905.1 uncultured Gemmatimonas sp. | reverse complement strand
CATTTCTACCTCCCGCCGGAGAAGCGCGCCCGGCTCGTAACCGTCTACTCGTCGGACGAGGAAGGTCTGTCGAGGACACCCGACTGCTGCGGCATGGTCAGTCAGGGCGCGTACGCGGAGGGGCCACGGCGAAGCTTCTCCGGGGGAGCGGGTTTGCTGTCCACGGCCGAGGATTATGCTCGCTTCCTCCAGATGCTCCTCAACGGCGGGGAGCTGGACGGGGTGCGGATCCTCAGCCGCAAGACCGTGGAGCTGATGACTACCGACCACCTGGGCGGCCTCGACTTCCGCCCCGGCCAGGGCTTTGGCCTCGGCTTCTCCGTCGTGGAGGATCTGGGTGAGCGAGGGCAGCCGGGGTCGGTCGGGGAATTCGGCTGGGGCGGCGCTTACCACTCGACGTACTGGGTGGATCCGCAGGAACGGCTGGTCGTCGTGTACCTGACCCAGCTCCTTCCCGCGGGCTCCATCGACGACCACGGCAAGCTGCGGGCGCTGATCTACCAAGCGATCATCGACTGAAACGAGCTTCCGCGCACGCCACCCGAACCTCCGGAGTCTCCAATGCGCGCTGTCCAGCTGATCCTCATCTGCGTGCTCCTCCTCCCATCGCGGGAGGTGAGCGCCCAGCTGCATGTGCCGAATCTATATCGAGAGGCGGATGCGGCCTGGGGTGAGCTACCGGAGGGAAGGAGCTGGGGAGCCGTGAGCGCGATCCACCCGGGGGTCGACGGCAGCACCATCTGGGTCGCGGATCGTTGTGGCAGGGGCAACTGCTTCGGCCTGGAGGACGTCTCCATGATCTTCCAGTTCGACCTCGACGGCCGCCTCCTGCGGAGCTTCGGTGCCGGGATGGCCGCCGTGCCTCACGGCATGACGGTGGATGAGGAAGGCAACGTCTGGCTCGTCGACACCGCCTGGCTCGGCTCTCCCCGCGAAGGAGTCGGCCATGTCGTCCGCAAGTTCAGCCCCGAGGGCGAGCTGCTGATGACGCTGGGCGAATGGGGCGTTCCGGGTGATGGACCGGCGCACTTCAACCGACCCTCCGCGGTACTCGTCGCCCCGAATGGGGACATCTTCGTCGCTGACGGTCACGATGCGGACGGCAACAACCGCATCGTGAAGTTCGACCGTACGGGTCGCTTCCTCCTCGAGTGGGGGAGCACCGGCGGCGACATCGGCGAGTTCCGAGATCCCCACGCGCTCGCCATGGACTCGCAGGGGCGTCTCTTCGTCGGCGACCGGGGGAACCACCGGATCCAGATCTTCGATCAGGAGGGCAAGTACATCGCGACCTGGACGCAATTCGGCAGCCCGAGCGGGATGTTCATCGATGGAGACGACATGCTCTACGTCGCGGACTCGGACTCGAACGCCACGACGAACCCCGGGTGGCGGCGCGGGATCTACATCGGCAGCGCCCGGGATGGGTGGGTGACCGGGTTCATTCCCGACCCGGAGCCGAATCCGGACGATCTCGTCACCAGTGGGGCGGAGGGGGTTGCCGTCGACGCGCTCGGCAACGTGTACGGCGGCGAAGTGGGCCCCCGCACCGTCCGAAAGTACGTCCCCATGAACTGAGCTTCCGGGCCTCGGCGGGCGCTTTTCTTGCCCCAGGCGCCCGGCATGACGAGAAACCTCTTCCTTCCGCTTCTCCTGGCGGGGTGCGCTTCGCTCCCCGCCGCGCCGACCGGCTTCGCCGCTCATCCCGGCTTCGATACCTGGCGTTATCCCGGCGACGAGGTGATCGCGTCGTGGCGACGAGCTACGCCCTATCGCTGGATGGGCTATTACTTGCCGGCACCCTGCCACCGCGATACCTCGTTCTCCGGCAAGCGGGAGTATCTCACCGCGAGCGGGTGGGGGTTGGCGATCCTGTACGTAGGGCAGCAAACCTTCGATGGTGAACCTCCCGCTGAGCTGAACGAATCGACGCTGTGCTCGAGCATCCTCCTCACGGCGGAGCAGGGGACGAAGGACGGTGACGATGCGGTCCAGCGCGCGGCCGCGGAGGGATTTCCACCGGGGAGCATCATCTTCCTGGACCTCGAGAGGATGGCCAGTGTCTCCGAGCCGATGGTCGAGTATTACCGTGCCTGGGTCCGGACCGTACTCGCCGACGGACGGTATCGCCCGGGTACATACGCGCATGTCTCCAACGCGGCAGCACTGTACACGCTGGCGCAAAGGGTCCTCGAGGAGGCCGGCGCGGCGGGGAGCATTCCCTTCTGGGTCGCGGGAGGAGGTGGGTTCTCGCTGAACGCCAGGCCGGAAGACGTCGGCTACCCCTTCGTGGAGGTCTGGCAGGGTGCTCTCGACACGCCGCGGACGTGGGGAGGGCACACGCTCGTGGTGGACGAGAACGTTGCCTCCACGCCATCCCCGTCGGCGCCGATCGGAGAATGAGCGAAAGGGCGGGCGCTGTTGCGCCCGCCCTTGCACCATCAGTCCCGCGTGCTTCGCCGTACCGGCCGAAGAGGCGGTTCCGTTCCTCAGAAGTTCGGGTTCGCGTCCGCCTCGGAGAGCGGCAGCTCGAAGCACCTGGCGGTGCCATACGCGAAGCCTTTGTGGTTCGAGCCGATCCCGTTGGGGAACCAGAGGTCGAACCGCAGCTTGTCCGCGAGGAAACGACCCTCGAAGAAGAACTCGCGGCGCCGCTCCTCGATGATCGCGTCACGGATCGAGGCGGCGTCGGTCGGGCCCTGATAGTGCGGCAGCCCATGGGCATCCCGCACGGCGTTGATGTACTGGACCGCACCCGCGCCGCCGTCAGCCTCGGCGAGGATCAGCTGTGCCTCGGCCCAGCGCGCGAGCGGAATCGGATCGGACAGCGACGTGTACTTCCGCTGCTGCCAGTTGTCCGTGACGCCGTCCTGAAGGAACTCGCCGGTGAAGACCACCGGGACCCGCGGATCCGCGTTCGCGGGCTGGTACTCCGGGACCGGGTCCGCCGGCTCCGGCTCAGCCACCGGGATCCCGTCGACGATTGCCCTTCCCAGCTCGTCGAAAGTCAGGTACCGATAGTTCGTGAAGGGAACTACCTGGCCCTGATGGACCACCGTGCCGGCGATCGACGAGTAGAGGCTTACGTTGAGCTGCCTGTAGATGTGGTTCCAGCGCGGCCGGACGGTAGCGTCGCGCGTGACCCATGCGGTGAAGCCCGGCTCCACCTGGGCGGCGTCCTCCGCGGCGTCGGCGGTCTTGCCCTGCACCAGGCGCACACGAGCACGTCCGAGCAGCGCGAGCTGCCGTACGCTCTGGGTGGTGGAGATCGAGAAATCGCCGGTCTGCGCGATGTGGTCGAGAGCAACGGTGAACCACCGCTCCGACTCCGCCAGCACTTCGTCAGGCGTCATCAACGGTCCAACGTTCACCGCGAGCTCACAGAAGATCTCGCCGAAAACCTGATAGGCGAGCCCCGCATACACCGCGGAGGTGGCGAGGAGCCTGCCGCGGTTCGGGACCTGGTCGTCCGTCCAGTTCGAGAGTTGCTCGTACGCCTGCTCAGCGAGGAAGCGAGACGTCTGTAACGCCTGGTACCAACCCGTGCCGGTGTCCTCGACGCCGCAGGCAGCCGT
>CAZJEH010000271.1:3132-3629 GCA_964544905.1 uncultured Gemmatimonas sp. | reverse complement strand
TGGGGGGTTCTTGCTCCGCGCTCGAAATCGATGATGGTTCGCTCCGACACCTGCGCCTTTTCAGCCAGCGCGACGCGCGACCATTCAAGCATTGCTCGGGCCGCACGACACTGCGACGAAGTCAGCATGTTTTCAGCAAGGTTGCAGTTTTATTGTTGACACAGCCCCCGCGCGTGTTGCAGGATTTATGTCGATACTAGGTTCCGATTCGCTCGGAAGCAAACAATTAGCGGGCTTCCCGAGGTGCGGTAACACCCAGCGAAGCCCTGACCACACCAATTTTCACAGGGAGGTCGGCATGGCTATCCCATCCTCTAACACAATCCTCGAGCCCTCGTCAGCCCGACTCGTCGCCGCGGCGAGCCGTTCATCATCCGGAGCCGCGAAGAAAGCTGCCTCAATGCAGACCACCGTCTCGGCTCCGCCTACAAACGTGGCCGCGCGTCGGCCGAAGCTCGCCGCCGTCCCCCGGCATGACCGGATCAGCACCAATCGTC
>CAZJEH010000271.1:0-3122 GCA_964544905.1 uncultured Gemmatimonas sp. | reverse complement strand
ACGGTTACCGCCTGGCAGGTGCGGGAAGCGCCGGAGCACTACATTCCCGACCTCCTCTCGGACCGCGACTACGCGCCCGATCCGGCGCTCATCGACGCCGCCGAGGCGCACACGAAAGAGCAGCGCGAAGCGATGGCGCTGCTCGACGACGCCGAGAACCTGCTCGCGGTGCTGCTGGCCTCGCAGGAGCAGGAGTGCGACAGCCGGGCGATGGAGACGGAAGCGGTGTTGAAGGTTGTGCGGAAGAAGTTGCGCAAGGCGCACAACCGCATCGACCGGCAGGAGGGCAGTCACAGGAACGCCGTCCTCGCGTATTTCGAGCTGAAGGGAAGGACGAAGTCCGGCGACTCCGTCAAGACCGGTAACGTTGACGCAAACGGCACGGAGACGGACGAGCCGGCCGAAGTCACCTTCGATCCGCACGTCGAGATCCACGAAGCCCTGCTCGCGCGGGAGCGTACGGGCGGCGCGTATCCCGACGCTGACGCGATAGAGGCGATGGAAGAGCCGCTGCAGCGGCTGACCAGTGCGGCAATGCTGTTCAGCGACGTGACGATGGAAAGCACGAAAGGGTCGGGGCCGCGCATGCAAGGGCTCTCTTTCCTCGCCGAGTCGATCAGCCGCGAAGCGTTCTGGCTTTTTCGCCTCTACCACGGGCATCCGCCGAGGCATTGCTGAGGCACAGAGTCTTTCGGGCCCCTTTTCCGGGATTCTGCGGCGGCGCGGGGAGCGCCGTGGCTTCACGATACCCGCCCGGATGCTGAACGGAATGATCGGGGCGGAACCTGCAGCGGACCGGACCAGCGGAGGGATTCTCTTGGACAAAATCAGCATCCGTCTCACGCGGAACGACTGGGGACAGATCATCGAGGGGCTCGAATCCCGCCGCGCGTCGTGGGAAGTCACGGCGCGGTATCTCGAAGGGGAGCCGGTGGATGAAGCGATCGAGGAATGCAACGACGCCGGGGAAGCGCGCGCCCTGGTTGCGACGTACGACCGGCTCATTGAGGAGCTGCGGTCGCAGCTGCAAGGTTAAGACAGAGCCGGGGCCCGACGCCGGGCCACGAAATCGGGACGCCGGATCCTTGCCTGCCGGCGAAGAAAGCCCGGGAGATCCGGTCAGGCTGTGTACGACGCCGTGCGCGCTACCTGCCTGAGTGGGTCATAAATCGGATGCCCACCGCTCCTTGGTCCGGGACCGGAACCTGACAATGTTGCTATAGCACTTGGTGCTATACATGTGGCATACTACGAGGACGCGACGATGCAGGCGTTCAAGACGAAGGCCTTCGCCCGGTGGGCGCGTCGCGAAGGCCTCCGCGATGACGTTCTAACGTTCGCGGTCGCCGAGATGGAGGCGGGCCTGATCGATTCCAGGCTGGGCGGCTCCGTATGCAAGAAGCGCATTGCACTGGACGGCAGGGGAAAGCGCGGAAGTGTACGAACCATCGTTGCGTATATGAAGGGCGAGAAAGCGTTCTTCGTCTACGGTTTCGCGAAGAATCAGCGCTCGAACGTCACGCCAAAGGAGCTTGAGGCGCTGAAATTGCTCGCGAAGGCGATGCTGAGTCTCACGCCGGTTCAGATTGCTGCTGCCGTGAGAACAGGTGAACTGATCAGACTTGAGGTATAAGCGTGGCCAGGAAGTTGCTCGACACTGTGCACCGGACGGCGAAGAGCCTGCACGAGGCCGGCCTGATGGATACCCGGACGATGCGCGAGTTCGATGCGCTGTGCCTGGACCCGGTGAAGCCGATGAGCGCGGTGCAGATCCAGCGCCTGCGCCGGCGAAACCGCGTCAGCCAGGCCGTGTTCGCGGCGTACCTGAACACCAGCCTCTCGACGGTGCAGAAGTGGGAGCGCGGACAGAAAAGGCCGAACGGGCCGTCGTTGAAGCTGCTGAACCTGGTCGAGCGGAAGGGATTGGAAGTGCTCCGCTAACCATCCTGAATCCCGCGACGGCAGAGTGCAATATTCGAGCCTCTGAACATCGGTATTGCCGGATAATGCATGAGGCACTACCGTGGGCTACGGCGAATGACCGACGAGTACTCAGGGGCGAAGTGATTCCCCTGTCGATCGTCCGCGTTGAAGGAGTATTCGCCATGCCGACCATCAAACTCAGTGATCTCGAGATGGCCCTCGTGTGGACATCCGCGAGCATGGACAACGCAGCCTGGGTTTGCCGGGAAACGGGCAGGATCTACTGGGAAACGGCAGATCCCGGCGTGTTCGGCGAGGAAGAAGAACCGCCGGACGACATTCACGACGAGAGCAAATACGCGCCGGTTCCGAGCAAGTACGACTTGGATCTGGGCAATCAGCTCGCCTACGATTTCACGAGGCAGTTCCTGCCCGACGATTACGACGAAGTGCGCGACATCTTTCGTCGCAGAGGGGCATGGGGCCGGTTCAAGGACCTGCTGGCCGACAAGGACCTGCTCGAGCGGTGGTACGCCTGGAGTGACGAAAGGGAAACGGACGCGCTGGTCGAGTGGGCCGAGTCCAACGGCTTCGAAGTCGAGCGGCGACAGCGGGAAGCGCCCAAAGAGCGCTGAGAAGCGGGCGGCGACGGAAGAGCCGCTGCAGCGGTTGACCATCACGGCAATGCTGTTCAGCGACGTGACGATGGAAAGCACGGAAGGCCCGGGGCCGCAGGTGCAAGGGCTCTCTTTCCTCGCCGAGTCGATCAGCCGCGAAGCGTTCTGGCAGTTTCGCCTCTATCACGGGCATCCGCCGCGGTGTTGCTAACGGAGACCAACGGCCGTCGTTGTCTGGTGTCATTGAGCTAAACCAGCCGATTTGTGGCTGTTCCATGGATCGGCTGGTCTCCTCAAGATACAGCGGCGTTCCCTTCCGCGCTCTCCTCTCGGGGCCACAGTGCCATAACGGGACATAGCAGGCCGCTGAAATGGCCGAACGCGGGGGACGAGCCGGTATAATCTGAACGGGGTGACAGCAACGGTCCGCGCGCCGCGTTCCCGTCCTTCGGATCAGGCCGCGGCGCCATAGAACGAGAACTGCTTCCCAAACGATGCACGCGGACATCGCCAGCTGGCTGGTCAGGGCCAAGGTCTCCCCACCCAAGCTCCCAGCGAACGCCTGCGTCCGTGAAGGCCTCC
>CAZJEH010000270.1:0-3733 GCA_964544905.1 uncultured Gemmatimonas sp. | reverse complement strand
ACGCGCTCCAAGACTTCCTCGAGTCGGGCTTGCGCGAGCCCGGGCAGCGCGCCGGGGGGCACCTGTCGGCGCTGCGCTAACCACGTTTCCATGGCCCGGTCGCCGTCCCCCAACGGGGCACCGGCGGCACGCCAGCGTGAAATGGTTTTCGGGGTCACGCCGAAGCGCTTCGCGAGGTCGGCATCGGTCGGTTTCGGGGGTCGTTTCTTCGTTTTCATCGGAGTCGAGGACATGGACAACTCGTTTGGGGACCTCTCATGCAGACTGCCCGGCAGCGACCCGACCGGCACGAGAGGTCGAGCTTTAGAAGACTCCCTAGGCATTTCCCGCGGGTCACGCCGCCCGTGGGGCGAGGATGGGTCGCCAGCGCGTCGCAACTCGCGGGTAGGGTCATGGCAGCGGGCGGTACTCTTGAAGCACGCGTAGGGCGGATGCCGGCGCGGCACCGTGGCGTTCCTCGAATGCTCGGACGTACTCGGGGCGGGGGGGCGTTCATTGGGAATTCAGGGGTATGCACCTTTCAGGGGTCGAGGGTACAGGGGTATCATACCGTCCTCATACCGTTGTCGTACCGTCGTACCGTACCGAGGCCTTGCCATGCCGTGCCCTGCCAAGCCGCTCAAATTTCGCTTCTGACGCGTCGCGGGGCGGTGCCGCTATCCTCACCCTCGGGCGCTCCTACGACGCCCCTTTGCCCCCGCCTAGCGCGCGCTGTCGTGGTGCGTGATCCGATCCGGCTGCTGCGGGGGAGGTCGTGGTTGCCCGGCTGACAGTCCTTCACCACCCCTGAACTACTGTCACTGTCACCTATAAGGTGGTGACAGTTGACAGTGCGGGTGCTGTCAGGATGCTTTTGACAGTTTGACAGTTTGACAGCGTTGATGCTCATGGGATGCGAAACCGCGCGTCTTTCCCGGCGCTGCCAGACACGATCACGACGCGCCCGGCTTTGAGGGCCTCCCGCTTGAGGCGGTAGAACGTCGAGTCGGAGCCGCCGTTCTCCCTCATGACTCGCTCGAGCCATTCCGTAGCGGTGAGGGCGTCCCGGCGAAGCGGGCCGAGTACGTGTGAGATGTCATATTCACTCCCCGGCCCACGCTTGGGCTTCTTCAACCGGGCCGGGTCGAGGCTGGATTCCAGTGAGAACGTGGGATGCGCCCATCGAACCACGAATGGATCAACGGGGGGGAAGGTTCGAAGCACGGCCTCGACAGTGAACGCCCCGTCCTCCTCGTGGCGGGTGAGCGTGAGGATGCTATCGGGGTCGCGGGCGAACACGCCGCTGCCCGAGATCCGGTCCTGCGCCTCCTTCACGGCCGCGTTGCCCTTGGCGAAGTGCGTCGGGATGAGTACGGCCGCGCCGGTGTCGGCGGTGATCCCTTCGAAGTTGCCTAGGAGGTCCGCAATATCCCGTGCGCTGTTCTCGTCTCTTTCCGCCAGGAGCTTGTAGCTCGGATCAACGACCACAAGCGCAGCCCTTTCCGGGGCCCGCACGGCCAGTTCTTTTCGCAGTACCTCGGCCGAGAGACGGGAGCCGCGGGCGGTCCACACGTGCAGACGGTCGGGCTCGACCTTGATCCCCCGGGCCGCCGCAATGTCCAGAAGCCGCTTGCGAACCGCCCAGCGGGGGAGTTCGAGGTTCACCACAACGACAGGGCCGGCAGAGACGGCACGCCCCAGCCAGGGAACGCCGTGTGAGACGCACAGGGCGATGTCGAGCGCGAGCCAGCTCTTGTAGGATTTCGATGCACCACCCAGAACGGCTTTTTCACCGCGACGGATGAGTCCTTCCACGATCGGCTCGGGCGTCGGCAACTCCTCGCGAGAAAGTGAAAACAGGTCATCCCACAGGATCGGAGGCGGTGCCGGTTTCACCTCCCCGTTCGCCTCCACCTCGGGCACCTCCTGCAACTCTGGCGCTCTCACTCAGCACCTCCGGGGTTGTAGTACCAGACAATCTGCTCGTTGCCGTTGTCGCGGCGACCACCGGGCATCCGCACAAACTGGTTCCGGGTCCACGTCGCCCTGTCTGCCGAAAGGGAGACTGCGTAGCGCATGAACCTCAGCGACTTCTCCTCGGGCCAGCGGCGCACGTCGAACCAGCCGTGCAGGCTCTTTCCGCCTGAGTGAACGGCCAGCCGGAGCCCGGCGTACTTCGCGAGGTGCCAGAGTAGCGCCGCGTGCTCATCCGTGGTGCCTTCATCAAACTCGCAGACCAGATACGCCCTGCGGCCCACGTTGGTGAGCGTTCGCGCCGAAGGGCGGCCGTCTCGAGTTTGGCCGACCCGCGCGGACATGGCAGAAGGGACGATGAATTGATGCTCTGACAGTCGCCCGCGGAGTGACTCTCTTGGTACCGTGATGGCGTCGCGATTGGTGCGCCCCACGCACAGGAGCGGGTCACCCGGGAACAGCGCGTCGATGATCGCTTCCGTATCCGGTCCGTCCTCATCGAGCCGGACGGGCGAAGCTTCCCACAGGTCCGGCAGCGAGAAGCCTTCCGCGACGATCGCCTCCCGGCGCTCCCGGTTGACTGCGGGCCATTCCTGTCGCGCGGGGGCTGTGACAACCCCGCTCCCGTTCGGCCGCCATGCGCACGCCCGGGAATTGCGGACAGCGGCCACGATCTCGCTTCGCGAAACATGGCGGCCGCAGCCTTCGACGGTGGCGGCCAGCAGGCTCACGATGTCTTCCTCGGACCGGTGCGCGTGAAGCTGGCGCGCCACGCGGAACAGCCAGGAGTGAACGCCGGTGCCTGCGGCCGGCGGACACGCCAGCATATCGCGAAGGAACTGCGGAAGTTCAGGCTTGCGCGAAGGCGAGACGAAGGTTACCGTTCCTGCGTCGTCGTTTGGTTTCTGCCCCGTGGTTGCCGCCCGGGGCCTTTTTATTTCCGGGGCCATTGTCAGCTGCGGGGACGGTGGAAAGGTGATGATGCTTTTCATGTGCAGAGTTCAGCGAGAATTCGGCGGACTTCGTGGCGTTCACCCTCAGCAAAGGATTCGATGAGCTTGGTGAGCTTGGCCGCGACGCGGTCGCGGAGGGGCTTCCGGGAGACGGGTGACGGCTTCGGCGGTTCGACGGCCTTCACGGCCTTCCGCAGCGGGACTTCACCTTTTCGGACTTTTTCAGCAACAGCCGCGGCCTTCGGGTCGGCCTTGGCCGCCTTCGTCAACTTCAACGCCTGCTCGGCCTTGTATCGGGATACCTTAGCCTTCTCCGCGATCTGCCCAGCGGTTCTGCGGGCGTTCTCGGCGGAGTGATCGCGCTGGGTGGACGGTTCGTCCGAATTCGGACGAACCGTCCTCGTGTGCTGGTTCGCGCCCTCTGCGTTGACCTTGTTGCCCGGCTGAAACTGCGCGGCGGCCTTATTCTTCGCGGCGTATTGTTCGAGCTGCCACGCCTCGGCCTGAGCGGCGATAGCCGCACGCTGGTCCTCGGTCAGATGTCGGCGGTCGATGTTCTTCGCGACAATCCAGAGGTCCGGTCGTGTGTTCAGGCAGAGATCCGAGAACTGGATGCGCTTCGGTTCGATGCCGAGTTCGCGGCACGCGAGGAGGCGGTTGCGTCCGTCGAGCAGAACGTCGCCGTCGAACACGAGCGGCTCGACCTGACCGAGCTGTTCGATGGACTGAACCAATTCCTCGAACGGCACCCCTTCCAGAATGGGGAACATCGCCGCAACCGGATGGACGGGAACGCCGATGTCGTTCATCAGCGGCCCTCCGTGGTC
>CAZJEH010000269.1:0-3742 GCA_964544905.1 uncultured Gemmatimonas sp. | reverse complement strand
TCGAGTGGGAGTGACGCCGTAGAGGTCGACTATCGAACCGCAACCGCGACGGACCGCCAGCGGGGATCCCGCCGAGTTCGAGGAGGGAACGCCTCCCCATCAGGAGCGCCCTGGCGAAGAGCAGGTACTCCAGGGCCGGGTAGAGTCTTCCGCTTCCGGCGAGCCGCCCTCCGCTGGTCGGGAGTCGGTGGTCGAAGGCGGCCAACATCGCCCGCCGCGCATGACGCGTTCTCGCCGGACCTGGGACGTACTCCGCAGGCTCGCCCCGCTGGTCTTCGCGTTCCTGCGGGACCGGCGGCGCTGGATCCTGTTCGGCCCGTCGCGGAGGCTTCCGATCGAGGTCCATCAGCGCCGGGCGCAGCGAGTGGTGGCCTCCATCGCATCGCTCGGCCCGACCTACATCAAGCTCGCCCAGGTCTTCTCGTCCCGCGCGGACATCATCCCGGAACCCTACCTGTCCGAGATCGGGCGGCTGCAGGATGCCGTCGAGCCGGTCCCGGTGGAGGGGATCGAGCGGGTCCTGGCGGAAGAGCTCGGGGCTCCCCCGCAGGAGATCTTCGAGACCTTCGACCGCACGCCGATCGCCGCCGCGTCGCTGGGGCAGGTTCACCGCGCGACCTATCGCGGAGAGGAGGTCGCGGTCAAGGTGCTCCGCCCCGGCGTCGAGGAGCTGGTCACGGTGGACCTCGACATCGCGTTCCGCATCCTCTTCGTTCTCAACATCCTCTTCCCGAACCATCACATCCGGGCTCTGAGCACGGTCGTGCGCGAGTTCGAGCGCCGGATCAAGGAAGAGATGGATTTCCGGATGGAGGCGGAGAACACGCTCGCGTTCCGCCGCAACTTCGTGGCTGACCCGCGTGTGCGCGCGCCGCGGGTGATCGAGGAGCTGACCCGCAAGCGGGTCCTGGTGACGGAGCTGGTCAGGGGGACGAAGATCGACCGCCTTCAGCCGATGTTCGCCTCGGGGACGCTCGCCTTCGAATCCGTGATGCAGACGCTCACCGAGGCCTACATCCGGATGATGCTGATCGACGGGTCACTCCACGCCGACCCGCACCCGGGCAACATCCTCGTCCAGGACGACGGGACGATCGTCTTCCTCGATTTCGGGATGGTCGTGCAGATCGAGCGGGCCACGCGGGACCGGATCTTCCGCATCGCGCTCGCGGTGGCCCGCGACGACGTCGACGCGATCATCAATGGGATGTACGAACTGGGGATGATCGACCCGGAGATCTCCCGCGCGGAGATCCGGGAGGCCGCGGCGGAGATCCTGACGATCCTGCAGGGTGCGCGGGATGCCGAGCCCCGGCACATCCAGGAGATGGTCCAGGAGATCCTGGATACCTTCTACACCTGGCCGCTGATCCTGCCCGAGGAGCTCGTGTACTTCTTCCGGGCCGCCGCGTTGCTGGAAGGGATCGGGTTCCGCTACGATCCGCGGTTCAACGGCATGCAGGCGATCAAGCCGGTGGTGGGGCGGATGCAGCGGGAGCTCTCGCAGGCTGCCGCGCGCGAGCCGCGCGAGCTCGCCCGCAACCTGTGGACGGAAGCTGAGCAGAGCCTGCGAGCCATCCACGACCTGGTTCGACGCGCGGAGCGGGAGGAGTTGCGGCTGCGCGCCCACCCCCGGGACGTTCTTCACGCCGAGCGGGTTGCCGGTATCCTCGTGCGGCGACTCCTGCTGGGTCTCTTCGCCGGAGTGATGGCCATCGTCTCCACGCTGATCTTCGTCGCCACGCGGAGCTGGCTGGTGCTGGTCGCCGGCAACGCGGTCGCGATGTTCCTCTTCCTCGTCGTTCTCGTGATACCGAAGCACCTGCTGGAGAACCCGTTGCGCGCGCAGCGCGTGCCGGTCCGGCGTCGCGGGGGCGCCCGATGACTTCTCCGACCGCTTCCGTCGACACCGGCGGCCTGCTCGAGCGGCTACGCGCCGGCGAGCGGACCGCGCTGGCCCGGGCCATCTCTCTGGTCGAGAACCTCCGGCCTGGCTTCGAAGAGCTTCTGCACGCCATCCATCGCGACCTCGGTCGGGCGCACCGGATCGGGATCACGGGTCCGCCGGGGGCGGGGAAGTCGACGATCACGGCGGCGATCACCGGTCGGTCGCGAGCGCGCGACGAGCGGGTCGGGATCGTGGCCATCGATCCGACGTCGGCATTCACGGGCGGGGCGCTCCTCGGCGATCGGATCCGCATGAACACCCTCGCGACCGACCCGGGCGTATTCATCCGCTCGATGGCGACTCGCGGCGCGCTCGGCGGCCTCGCGTTGACGACCAAGGAAGTGACGGACCTGCTCGATGCCTTCGGGTTCGATCGAATCCTGACCGAGACGGTCGGGGTCGGGCAATCCGAGCTGGACATCGCAGAGACCGCGGATACGACCGTCGTCGTGCTGGTGCCCGAGTCGGGTGACGGGATCCAGGCGATGAAGGCGGGACTGATGGAAATCGCCGATGTATTCGTGGTCAACAAGTCGGATCGGCCCGGAGCGGATCGGCTCGTGCGAGAGCTGGAGATGATGCTGCACATGCGATCGGGCGCTGTTGGCGTGGCCGACGCGGGTCATCACGGTGTCGGCGCAACCTTTGGTCGCGCCGCGCGCGAGCGGGCGCGCGAGGCGGTCGCTGAGGAAGGTAGATGGTCGATTCCGGTCCTGCGCACGATCGCGCAGTCGGGCGAAGGCATCGACGAACTGCTCGCGGCGCTGGATCGACATCGACAATACCTGCGGGACTCCGGCGAACTGGAGAGGCGGCGCAGGAGGAGGTTCGCGGAGCGAACCCGAGCCGCCGTGGCGCGCGAGCTGGCGCTCCTCGTCTGGCGCGACGGGCCCGGGGAGCGGATGCTGCGCGACTCGATGGACTCCCTGATCGCAGGCGACGAATCACCCTACTCCGTCGCCGCCAGGATCGTCTCTGCGGTCGTCCCGCGAGCTTCGGGAGAAGGTTGATCCGCCGGGCGCGCCAATGAACTCCACCGATCCCCCTGATCCCATCTATCCGGCCGATCTCATCGCGCGGATCGAAGAGCGGGAGCGCGAGCTTGCCCGGCTCCGCGAGTCGCTGGACGAGTGGTATCGACGGTACGAACAAGCTCCGAAGCGGCAGGCCAGCTTCGAAACCGTCTCGGGCGCACCGGTCGCTCCGCTGTACACCCCGCTCGATCGGCCCGAACCCGCTCCGGAGGAAGCGGCCTACTACAACGCCCGATTGGGCCACCCCGGGAGCTACCCGTTCACCCGCGGTCCGTACTCGACGATGTACCGGACCCGGCTCTGGACCAGGCGCCAGTTCGCCGGCTTCGGTACGGCGCGGGAGACCAATCGGCGATACCATTTCCTGCTCGAGCGGGGTCAGACGGGGCTGTCGGTGGCGTTCGATTTCCCGACGCTGATGGGGTACGATTCGGACCACCCGCGCTCGCTGGGGGAGGTGGGGAAGTGCGGTGTTGCGGTCTCCTCCCTGGCCGACATGGAGACACTGTTCGAGGGTATCCCGCTCGACCAGGTGTCGGTCTCGATGACCATCAACGGACCGGCGATCATCCTGTTCGCGTTCTTCGTTGTGGCCGCGGAGAAGCAGGGCGTGGGGCCGGAGGCGCTCAGAGGAACGGTACAGAACGACATCCTGAAGGAGTACCAGGCGCAGCACGCCTGGATCTATCCTCCGGAGCCTGCGCTTCAGCTCATCGTCGACATGTTCGAGTGGTGCGCCAGGCACGCACCGAAGTACAAT
>CAZJEH010000268.1:0-3750 GCA_964544905.1 uncultured Gemmatimonas sp. | reverse complement strand
GCGCGCCGGCTGGCCGCCGGGCTCACTCCGCGGCAGGAAGCGCTGCTCCGCCGCTGGGGCTACCCTTACGTCTTCGACGAATTTCGCTTCCACATGACGCTGACGTCGCGGCTGGACGCGGCCGAGGGCGCCCGCATCGCCGCCGCCCTTGCCGCCCTCGCTGCCCCGCACCTGCGCGATCCGCTGGCCGTCGACGGCGTCGCCCTGTTCCGCCAGCCGGGCCCGGGGGAGCCCTTCCGCCTGCTGCGACGCTTCCCTTTCGCCGCCTGATCGGCCGCCCTGCCTTTGGGCATGCCCCTCGCGGGTTCCGTCCCCTTCCCGGCCCGCTATAGTTGACCTCCGGAGCCGCAGAGACGGCTTCCGAACCGGAGGAAACGTGCAATGAAGTCCCCCAGAATTCTTGCGCTGTGTGCATCCCTCCTGCTCGGTCCGCTGCCGGGCATGGCGCAGGAGGCGGTGCCGAAGGTCATCTACGACACCGATTTCGGCACGCTCAACGACGACGGCATGGGCCTGATCATGCTGGCCCAGCTCGACGCGGCGGGCGAGATCGACCTCCTCGGGATCACCGTGGTCTCGGGCAACCAGTGGCTGGAGCAGGGCGTCGCGGACGCGCTGCGCGCGGTCGAGCGGCTCGGCATCGAGGACGTGCCGGTGCTCGCCGGCGCCGTCTACCCCCTCGTCCACGACCCCCGCACGCTGCCGCAGGAGCAGGCGCTGTTCGGCGAGGGCTACAGCGGCGCATGGCGGAAGCCGCGGCCGGCGTCGGAGGCGGACCTGGTCGCACCCCCCGACGGCTTCGCCGAGCGGGTGCAGGTCGCCGACCAGCACGCGGTCGACTTCATCATCGAGCAGGTGAAGGCAAACCCCGGAGAAATAACGGTTCTTGCGATCGGCCCCGCCACCAACCTCGCACTCGCCATCCGGATGGCGCCCGAAATATCCGGCCAGATCAAGGAGATCATCTGGATGGGCGGCGCCTTCGACGCCATGGGCAACGTCACCCCCGCCGCAGAATTCAACTGGTGGTTCGATCCGGAGGCGGCGCGCATCGTTCTGCGCGAGCCGATCCCGCACGTGATCGTGCCGCTCGACGTCACCAACAAGGTGGCGATGGAGCTGGAGCAGTACCGGGCGATCACGGAGGTCGAGGCGCCGACGCCGATCACCGAGCTGTGGAAGACGATGTACGGCGAGCGCTTCGCCGGCCCCAACCCGCGCCGCGACATCTGGGACACGATCGCGGTGGGCTACCTGGCCGACCCGGACATCGTCACCGACATGCGCCGGTTCTACGTCGACGTCGACACCATCTTCGGCCCCAACTACGGCCGCGCACTGGGCTACGCGCCCAGCCGCGACGCCCCGGACACACCCCCCATCCCGGCCCTGCAGCCGGCGGACGTGATCTACGGGATCGACGCGCCCCGTTTCTGGGACCGCTTCGTCGACCTGATGACCCGCCCCGTCCCCGTCGCCCGCCCGTAACGGAGGCGGGGCCCACGCCGGGCGCCGCGCCCTCCCTTCGGAGACGCGCGCCCGGAAGCGACGCATGCTATCGTATTCCAACCTCGGGGGAGGCCCGCCTGCCGGCAGGTAGCCGGCAGGCTCTCAGAAGCAGCATCAAGGAAAACGCCACCACCCCCGAGTGTAAACTGAGGCAGTATCCGTGTTATTTCAATGGGTTAGCAGAGGGGTTGGCGACCCCTACGGGATTCGAACCCGTGTTGCCGCCGTGAAAGGGCGGTGTCCTAGGCCTCTAGACGAAGGGGTCGGCGCCGGCTGTTGATAGGCGCGTGCGGAGGCGGCGTCAAGGCGCGGCGGCCGGATCGGGTACGGATTTCGCCGCTTCGGCCAGCTGGGCGATCTCGTCGCGGAAAGATGACGTCACCCGGCCGAACCCGATCGCGTCGGCAACGGCCCGCGCGGGGTCCGCAGCGCCCCTGTCGAGCACCGAACGCACCAGCCACAGCTTCTCGGGATAGGGCACCTCGCGCCAGTCCCGCGCCTCGCTGCCGGCACCGAGCCCGCGGAACGGGACAAGCGGAACCGGCTCCATGCCCGCGGGCCAGAACACCGTATGCCCATCCGGCGTTCTCTCGTGGCGACGCAGCCGGTTCGATACCTCCCATACCACGCTGGAGATCTGTCGGCCGGTGCGCTGGAAGCCGTGGGCCCGGGCCAGCCTGTCGCTGAGTCGCTTGAACGTCACCGGTCCTTCGCGGTCGATCACGGCCGCCGCCATCGCGGCCAGCTGGGGACGGTAACCCGGCTCGTAGAACCGATCCAGACGCGGCACGGGAGCGTCGGGGACGGTGGGAGCCCTGGCCACCCTCCTTTCCGGCACCGGAGCGGCGACCGCCTCCCCCCCTCCTGCGGGCGACCCGTTCGCCCAGGTGAAGCGGTCGTCCGTCACCACTTCCGTATCGCCGTCCGGTTCGGATTCCGGACGGGTAGCGTCCAACTCGTCGGTCCGGGCGTCGCCGGAGGCTTCGTCGGCCGCGGCCGGCGCGCCGGCATCCGCTTCGGCGGCCGCAGCGGCCTCCCTGTCTGCCTCCAGCGCAGTCCTCAGCGCGGCGTCGAGCCGGTCGACCGCAGCCTCGCGGTCGAGGAAGAAGTCCGTGGACCACACGCGAAACAGCCGCCACCCGAGCTGCTCCAGAATGATGTGACGCACCCGGTCCCGATCGCGCGCCGTCGGCGAGCTGTGGTAGGTGGCACCGTCGCATTCGATGCCGGCCAGGAACCGGCCCGGTGCGTCGGGGTGGACGATCCCGAGGTCGATCCGGAACTTCGACACGCCGATCTGCGTGCGCACCTCCCAGCCGCGGTTTCTGAGCTCTTCCGCCAGAGCCAGCTCGAAATCGCTGTCGTAACGGCTGGTGCCGACCGCCCGGATCGCCTCGCCAAGCGCCACCGGCCCGCGTTCGGCGAAGTCGAGGTAATATTTCAGATCCCTCACCGCCTGCGACGACGTCCGGGTCAGGTCGATCATGCCGGCGTCGAAGCTGGCGAACACGATGACTTCGGTCGTCGCCCGGGTGATCGCGACGTTGAGCCGGCGCTCGCCGCCCTGGCGGTTCAGCGGTCCGAAGTTCATCGACATGGTGCGGGCGCCCGGTTCGGTCGGACCATAGCCCACCGACAGCAGGATCACGTCGCGCTGATCGCCCTGGACCGTCTCCAGGTTCTTGACGAACACCGGCTCCGCCACCCGCGCTCCGCCGTCTTCGACGGTCGAGGCGAAGAAGGGCTCAAGTTCGGGATCGGCCCGGCGCTCCTGGTCGAGCAGATCCTCGATCAGCCGCTGCTGCTCCGCGTTCAGCGTGACCACGCCGATCGAAAGCTGCCGGGTCTTGGGATCCCGCAGGCGGCGCACGACCTCCTCGACCACCGCCTTCGCCTCGATCTCGTTCGTCCGCGCCTTCCCCTTGGCATAGACACCGTTCACCCGGCGCAAAGTGACCGCGGTGTCGGCCGTCTCCACGGACGGATAGGTCACGAGCGCGCCGTTGTAGTACGCGTGGTTGGAGAAGCAGATCAGGCTCTCGTGACGGCTGCGGTAGTGTCCCGTCAGCCGATGGTGCGGCACCCGCGCGGCCAGCGCCTCGTCGAGGATGCTTTCAAGGTCCTGCACCTCCTCGTCGTCGCTGTCGTCCGCGCCCCGCTCGAAGAACCGCGTCGGCGGCATCTGCTTTGGGTCGCCGACCACGATGCATCGCCGGCCGCGGGCGATTGCGCCGATCGCGT
>CAZJEH010000267.1:1005-3750 GCA_964544905.1 uncultured Gemmatimonas sp. | reverse complement strand
GGAGGGGACACTTCTATCCGCGTCTCGAGGGGACATTATCAACCGCGTACAACATAGCACGTGACGGTTCGGGCAGGATACATCAGGCGAAGCCGCGAGCCGCGACAGGGGTCGGCGCTGTTCCGCACGTTCGACCGTCGACCTCAGGACCGCCCGCCGCCTCGCTCATCCTCCTTGCGCTCCTTCCAGAAGATGCGCACGACCGCCTTCATAACGCGGACGAGTGCGGAACCCGGCAGCAGACGGACGATCCAGGCAGCCGCGCGATTCTCGAGGCCGGGGATCTCGACGGAGCGGTCGCGCTCGAGGGCCCGAAGAGCAGCGTCCACCACCTGTTCCGGCGTGCGATACCCGAACGCGCCCTCGGCGCTACCCGTTCCGGCGACGACCTGGAACTCGGTGGGAGTTCGGCCCGGGCAGAGCGTGAGAACGCGGATGCCCCGGTCCCGGTTCTCCACCCACAGCGCCTGAGAGAAGGAGAGCACGAACGCCTTCGACGCGGCGTAGCTGGCGAGCTGCGGTACCGGTTGGTAGGCGGCGATCGAAGAAACGTTGATGATCGCTCCATGCCCGCGCTCACGCATTTCCGCCAGAGCAAAGTGGGTGAGCTCGACGAGCGCGGTGACGTTCAGCCGGATGATGTCGAGGTGTCGCTCGAGCGGGACATCGTGGAAGGCACCTCGCGCCCCGAACCCGGCGTTGTTGACGAGCAGGTCGATCGTCCGGCCGGTGGTGGCTTCGTTCCAGATCCGCTTGGATTCGCCCGGTTGAAGCAGGTCTCCCGGGACCGCGACTGCCTCGACTCCGTGGAGTTCGCGAAGGTGGCCGGCCAGGGAATCGAGGCGGTCGGCGCGACGGGCAGCGAGGACCAGGTTCATGCCCCGGCTGGCGAGCCGTTCGGCCATCACCGCGCCGATGCCCGCCGAGGCGCCGGTCACCAGGCCCCAACCGCCGCGGTATTCCCAACGAGGCACGTGGACGATCCGCTGAAGAGGAAGGAGCTACAGGGGAAGGCGACGTCGGGAGCGGCGCACCGGGTCGACTCAGGCGCCGTTGAGGTACGCGACCGCCGCCCGCTCGAGGATTTCGACGCCGAGCGGCAGGGCATCCTCGCCGATCTCGAAGAACGGAGAGTGATGGGGATGGATTGCTCCGGAGGCCTCGTCCCGCGCGCCGAGGAAGAAGTAGCAGGCCGGTACCCTCGTGCCGAACTCGGCGAAGTCCTCCGCCGCCATCGTGCGGATCCCGGGATCGGATCGCACCTGCTGCGGCCCGACCACCTCGGCGGCGACCCGGCGCACCAGGCCGGCAAGCGCGGGATCGTTGCTGGTCGGCGGGAAGAGCAGGGGAGCGAACTCGACCTCCGCTCGACCTCCGAGCGCCGAGGCAACACCCTCCACAAGCGCACGGATCCGCTCCCGGATGAGGTCCATCACCTCCGTCCGGAAGGCCCTCATCGTCCCCTCGAGGTAGGCGGTCTCGGCGATCACGTTGGGCGCGCTGCCGGCCCGGACGGCGCCCACGGAGACCACGGCGTTGTCGAGCGGGGATACGTTGCGCGACACGACGCTCTGCAGCGCGACCACGATCTGGGATGCCAGGAGGACCGCATCGATAGTGTCGTGGGGGAGGCCGCCGTGACCGCCACGACCCGTGACGTGGACCCGGAACTCCTGCGAGCCCGCCATCTGCGGCCCATCGACGACGCCGACCACGCCCAGCGGCAACTCGAGCCACAGGTGCAGGCCGATCGCGGCGTCGACCCCCTCGAGGACTCCCGCTTCGACCATCCGGCGGGCTCCGCCCATCCCCTCCTCGGCAGGCTGGAAGACGTAGCGGATCTCGCCCTTCAACTGCGCTGCGCGGCGAGCCAGGCGCTCCGCAACGGCGAGGCCGATCGCCACGTGTCCATCGTGACCGCAGGCGTGCATGCGCCCGGGGACGGTCGACACGTACGCGTGAGAGTTCGCCTCCTCGATTGGCAGGGCGTCCATGTCGGCACGAAGCAGGAGAGTTGGCCCCGGCCCCGCTCCGCCCTTCAGCCGGCCGATGACGCCGGTGACGGCCACTCCCGTTTCCACCTGGTAACCCGCCGCCCTCAGCCGCTGCTCGACGATTCCGGCAGTGCGGAACTCCTCGAACCCGATCTCCGGGTGTCGGTGCAGGTCGCGCCGCGTGGCGATGAGGGTTTCGAGTTCCATCGGCGGTCGTCGTTGGTTCGTCAGCCGGTCGACGTGGAAATGTGTCTCCCCGGCGGCCAACCTTCAGTCAGGCTGCGTCGGCTGATACGCGGCTGCAGGTCCGGGGTTCGCCCGTGACACCGTTCCATCGCGGTCCGCATCAGCCCGCACGACACACGGTTCACCATCCCAGCACGTAGGCGAAGATCAGCGGGGCGACGATCGAGGCGTCGGACTCGATTATGAACCTCGGTGTGTGCTCCCCGAGCTTGCCCCAGGTGATCTTCTCATTCGGTACCGCGCCCGAGTAGGAGCCGTAGCTCGTCGTCGAGTCGGAGATCTGGCAGAAGTAGCCCCAGAGCGGCACATCATCCCGGCGCAGGTCCTGTTGCAGCATGGGGACGACGCAGATGGGGAAATCCCCCGCGATGCCGCCGCCGATCTGGAAGAACCCGATCGACGACTGGCGGGTCGCCTTCGTGTAGTAGTCCGCCAACTCGATCATGTACTCGATGCCGGTGCGGACGGTGTGCACGTTCTTCAGGTCGCCGGCAATCACGTGCGC
>CAZJEH010000267.1:0-995 GCA_964544905.1 uncultured Gemmatimonas sp. | reverse complement strand
CGTAGACGTTGCCGAGGGTCGAGTCCTCCCAACCCGGCACGAAGATGGGCAGATCCTTCTCCGCGGCGGCCACCATCCACGAATCCTTCGGATCGATCTGGTAATATTGCTCGAGGGCGCCGGAGCGGAGCATCCGGTACATGAACTCGTGCGGGAAGTATCGCTCGCCGCGCTGGTCCGCTCCCGTCCACTCCTCCAGGATGACCGACTCGATCCGGCGCATCGCCTCCTCTTCGGGAATGCACGTGTCGGTCACCCGGTTCATGTGACGCGCCAGAAGGGCGGCCTCATCCGCCGCCGTCAGCGCGCGCCAGTCCGGGATGCGCTCGTAGTGCTCGTGGGCGACGAGGTTGAAGATGTCCTCCTCGAGGTTCGCCCCGGTACAGGAGATCGCGTGCACCTTGTCCCGGCGGATCATCTCCGCGAGCGAGACCCCCAACTCCGCCGTGCTCATCGCCCCCGCGAGCGTGACCAGCATCTTGCCACCCTCGTCCAGGTGGGTCTTCCACCCTTCGGCGGCTTCGATGACCGTAGCGGCGTTGAAGTGCCGGAAGTTGTGCCGGAGGAAATCGGAGATGGGACTGGCCATGATCAATCGTGCATCTGGTGCCGAGTGTCGCGAACTACTGGGCGTCGTGCTTCCCGGGTTCCGCGGGCGAACGTCGGGTCAGCGGCCGCTGGCGGGCTTCCAAGATAAGCCGCGCGGCCTCCTCCGGGGAGTCGGTGATCAGGAGCAGGTCGAGGTCCTCCGGAGAGATCTTGCCCTCCTCGAGCATCGTGCCGCGCAGCCAGTCGGTGAGCCCGCGCCAGTAATCCGTACCGTACAGGACGACAGGGAAGTTGCGGACCTTGCCGGTCTGGATCAGCGTCAACGCCTCGAACAGCTCGTCCATCGTCCCGAACCCGCCGGGGAAGATGACGAAGCCCTCCGAGTACTTCACGAACATCGTCTTGCGCACGAAGAAGTACCGGAAGTTGATGTGGATGTCCACCCA
>CAZJEH010000266.1:0-3762 GCA_964544905.1 uncultured Gemmatimonas sp. | reverse complement strand
CGCCGATGTACCACACCACCGGCGAGGTGCTGGAGATGGTCTCGGTCCCGGGCATGGAACGGATGGCCCGCTTCATGGCCTTCTTCCTCAAGGAAGCCGACCGGGCCGACGCCTCCGCGCTTTCGCCGGTAACGGAGTGAGATCCCGGACCGGCATCGGTTCACCGGTGGGGCGATCCGTCGCCCGCCGGACCAGCATCACGAAAAGACAGGCGGTCGCGACCTTCATCCGTCGGACGCGGAGACCGATCATGGGGACGAGATACGGGAGCCACTGGCTCGCTGGCGTTGCTCTGGTGGTGGGATCCTTCGCCTCGAGCGCCGGGGCGCAGGAGCTGCCGCCCGCGCAGGAGCTGGAAACTACGGTCCAGGACGGGTTCACGGTCGCCGCCGTCGGCGACGTCATCGTGGCCCACTCGCTCGGGCACCTGATGGCCGATCCGGACTTCGCCGCGGTGATCGAGCTGCTGCGGAGCGCCGACGTGACGACGGGCAACCTGGAGGGCCACATCATCGATGGCCGGACCGTGCAGGCCTCGGCCGGTGGTGGGTTCGGGGGCGAGCCGAATGCCGCCGACTGGCTCGTCGAGGCCGGGTTCGACCTGCTCCAGCGAGCGAACAACCACGCGAACGACTTCGGGATCGAGGGCGTCCAGGAGACGAGCCGTCACCTGGATCGGGTCGGCCTCCAGTACGCCGGCGCCGGAAACACCTACGCCGCGGCGCGAGCCGCGCGCTTCTACACCAGCAAGCGAGGCCGCGCTGGAATGGTTGCGGCGTTCGTGAGCGACCAGGTCGGGCTCAATGCGGCGGCGCCGGGACGGGGTGAGTGGCCGGGTCGCGGCGGTATCAACGTGCTCCAGGTGCAGCGGTCGTTGATGGTTCCGGAGGATCGCTGGTACATGGTCCGAACGCTACGGGACGACTTCCCGAACGGGACCTCGCACTACGCCCGGGGGGCGAACACCGACGACCACATCGTTTTCCTCGGCACCAGCTTCCGGAAGGCCCCGGCGGGGACGAAGGAGCCGTACTATTCCTTCCAGATGAACCAGGGCCACCTCCGCGACGTGCTCGCGGCGATCCGCGAAGGGAAGATGCGGTCGGACTTCCTCACCTTCGCGATCCATTCACACCACTTCCGCGACGCCAAGGGCGGCTTCCGTGGGCGGGGGATTCCGGAGGCCGAGCACCTCGATACGAACCCGAGCGTTCCCGACTTCCACGAGGTGCTCGCGCGGGCGGCGATCGACAACGGCGCCGACATGTTCCAGGGCACGGGCGTCCACGTCCTGCGGGGAATCGAGATCTACAACGGCAGGCCGATCTTCTACGGTCTCGGAGAGTTCATCCGCCAGATGGATGTGATCGGGTTGTCCGGCATGACGCCGGATGGCATCCTCGAGCGCAGCGACTGTGAGGGCTGCCCTCATCCGGTGAAGTACCAGTCCGTGATCGCGATCAGCGAGTTCGCGGGAGGACGGCTCAAGGAGGTTCGACTTCACCCCGTCGAGTTGCTCGACTCGGGGGTTCGGCTCGCGCACCGGGGCACTCCGCGGATCGCTTCGCCCCCGGTCGCGCGGGAGATCCTCGAACGGCTACAGGAGCTCTCCGCGCCGTACGGGACCGAGATCGAGATCGAAGGCAACATCGGCTATATCCGACCCTGATCGTCGAGGCCTCCGGGTTCCGGTTGAGCTCTGCTCGAATTACCGGAGGCCGCCCTTGCCGGCCCGCGTCCGCGGCTGACCTCCCGCCGCCGGGCCGCATCGTCCTTTCGTTTCCGACCCACGAGCGTCCTCGATGCCTGAGACGTCGGCACCCCTGAAGTTCCAGGAGACCCGCGTAGCCTCGCTGCTCGAGGTCATCCTGCGGGAACGAAAGCTCAGTCTCCCGACGATCGTAGCGTTCGCCTGCTGCACCGTGGCGCTCGCGCTGGCCGCGTTCCACCTCTACGTCGCCCTCTTCGGCACGCCGGAGACCCGCTCCTTCCGGAGCACGCATCTGACCGGGATGCTGGTGCTGGCGATCCTGCTGAACCCTCTCTTCCGGGGCTCTCTCTGGGAGCCGTTGGTGCGACCGGGGGACGCCCGTAACTTCCAGCGTGTCCTTGGCTTCGCGATGGACCTCGGCCTCGTTGCTCTGGGCATCGGAATCCAGGTCTACACGCTCTACGATATCGAGGAGTTCGTCGTCCGCATGGGAAATCTGCGGTTGACGGATCTCTGGCTCGGCGTGGGAATGCTGCTCCTGGTGCTGGAGGCGACGCGGCGTGTGGTAGGACCCGCAATGGTGGTGGTGACCGGCTTTTTCATCGTACACGCGCTCTACTCGGACTACTTCGTAGGCATCTTCTTCGGCCCTCCCACCCCCTTCGAGAAGTACATCGACGTGCTCTTCATGCGGCCGGACGGGATCTTCGGCATCCCGCTCATGGTCGCCGCGACGTACATCGTGCTGTTCATCATCTTCGGGTCGCTGCTGATCCGATCCGGCGCCGGAACGTTCTTCATCGATCTGGCGGTGGGGCTGACGGGCAGTCGAATCGGCGGCCCGGCGAAAGCGTCGGTGGTCGGGAGCGCGCTGATGGGTACGGTGTCGGACTCAGCGGTCGCGAACGTCGTCACCACGGGGTCGTTCACGATCCCGCTGATGAAGTCGCTGGGATACCGTGCTCGCTTCGCCGCCGCCGTCGAGGCGTGCGCCTCGTCGGGAGGGCAGATCACCCCTCCCATCCTCGGGGCGGCGGCGTTCATCATCGCCGAGTTCATGCAGGTCAGCTACCTGTCCGTAGTGCTCGCCTCGACCATTCCCGCCTTTCTCTACTTCGCGACCGTGTACTTCATGGTCCATCTGGAAGCGGAGAAGCACCAGATCGATCGGCTTTCGGCGGAAAGCCTTCCCGACGTGAGAGCGACCCTGCGCGGAGGGTGGCACCTGCTCTTCTCGCTCATCGTTCTGCTCGGCCTGCTGGCGGCCGGCTTCACGGCGATGCTCGCGGCGTTCTGGTCGATCGCCACCCTCTTCGTCCTCACCTTCGTCAACCGCTCGAATCGGATCACCGCGGTCGACCTCCTCGCCGCGCTGGAAACCGGCGTTCGAAACGCGATCCCCGTCACGGTCGCGTGTGCGTGCGCCGGGATCATCATCGGCTCGGTGTTCGCCTCGGGGGTGGGGCTCAAGTTTACCCAGTCGGTGATCAACCTGGCGGGCGGACACCTGTTCGTCCTGCTGATGTTGACGGCGGTCGCTTCGATCATCCTGGGGATGGGGCTGACCACGACGGCCGTCTACATCACGCTGGCCGCCTTGATCATCCCCTCGCTGGAGCAGCTGGACGTGGTGCCGATGGCTGCCCACATGTTCGCGTTCTACTACGGCGTCGTGTCCACCATCACCCCGCCGGTTGCGCTCGCCGCCTTCGCGGCCGCGGGGATCGCCAAGACACCACCGATGGCGACGGCCGTCGAGTCGGCCCGGGTGGGCATCGCGAAGTACCTGGTGCCTTTTATCTTCGTGTACAATCCCAGCCTCCTCTTCATCGGTCCGCTCTGGCTGACCGCCTTCTCGGTGGTGACCGCGCTTGCCGGAACCTGGGCGCTGTCGACCGCGATCGAAGGGTGGCTGTTCGGATCGCTGAACGTCGTCGAGCGCACGGTGCAGTTCGTGGCAGCCGTCCTGCTCCTGTACCCACCGCAGCTCCTCTTTTTCGGGTTCTCCGGATTCACCGTGACCCTGCTGGGTGCGGCGGCGGTGATCGGCG
>CAZJEH010000265.1:0-3796 GCA_964544905.1 uncultured Gemmatimonas sp. | reverse complement strand
AGAGGACATTTCTACTTCGTCGAAGGGGAGGACTTTTCTATTTCACTGTGACAGAACTCGGCGGCACGCGGGAATCGCCGATACCGGGCGTGGTCGGGCTCCGCGCAGGCTTTGGCTGGGGGGATCGGGAAGGGGAGCGCCCGACGCTAATGCGCGGCCGGCAGGTCGAGGAGGAAGGGCGGTTCGGGCCGTGGCGCGGCGAATCCCGTCTCGATGACGCCAGGAATCGCCTCTGCGACGTCGCGCGGAAGGAGCCCGCGCCCGCGTCCGGCGGCTTCGGCGGCTCGCCCGGCGAGATGGAGGCCGAGTGCGGCAGCGTCCCTGGGCGGGCTTCCCATCGCGAGGAGTGCCGCGATGACGCCGGCCAGCGTGTCGCCCATCCCGCCGGTGGCCACGCCTGAGTGTCCGCTGACGCCGATCAGCACGGGCCCATCGCCGCCGACGACCACCGACGGCGCGCCCTTCGCGAGAACGACCGTGCCGAACCGTTCGGCGACCGTGCGGGCCGCGGCGATGCGATCCTCGAGAACCACCGCCGTGTCCACACCGAGCAGCCGCGCCAGCTCGCCCGGGTGCGGTGTCATCACGACCGTAGCGCCGCGGCCTGCCGGCAGCAGCGTCGGGTCGCTGGCGATCAGCGTGAGCGCGTCGGCGTCCAGCACCAGCGGTCGGTCGTAGTGCCCGAGGAACGACACCAGGAATGCGCGCGCCTCATCGTCGGTTCCGATGCCCGGTCCGACCACCGCCGCCCGCGTCCCTTCCAACGCCGCGAGCATCCCGGGATCGGTTCGGTTGATGAACACGGCCTCCGGGACCGCCGAGTGGACGGCCACGCGGTTGCTCTCCGACGACACCACACGCACCCCCCCGGACCCGGCGCGCAGCGCACCCATCGTCGCCATGATGCATGCGCCGCCGAAGCCCGTGCGGCCGGCGGCGACGGCGACCACACCCACGCCGGTCTTATGGGCGTCCGGACGGATTTCAGGGAGGTGGGCTCGCGCCCATCCGTCGTCGATAGCGGCGGCGGAACCGGCCTCGGGCGGGACGGGCGGGAAGCCTACCTCGGCGAGGAGAATGCGCCCGGCGAACGAGCGGCCGGGCTGCAGCAGCAGCCCCCGTTTGAGAGCTCCGAAGGTGACTGTCAAGTCGGCGCGGATGGCCTCGCCGCGCACGCGACCGGTTGTCAGGTTCACCCCTGTCGGTCCGTCGAGGGCGACCACCGGTCGACCGGCAGCGTTGATGATGCGGATCGCTTCGGCCTGCGGTTCCCGGGGCGGCCCACTCGCCCCCGTCCCGAGGATTCCGTCGATGACGCAGCCCGCGGTCGCCAGGGCGCTCCGGGCATCTTCGATGATCGGGATGTCCCATCCGTGGACCAGCTCCGCGGCGGCCTCGGCCCCGCCGACCAGGACCGCACCGACGTCCCGGCCCAACGCGCGGAGGGTTCGCAGCGCGACGACCCCGTCCCCGCCGTTGTTGCCACGGCCCAGGAAACCGATGACCGGCCCATCCCCGAACTCCCGCACGACGGCCAGCGCCGCCGCCCGACCGGCGGACTCCATCACCACCCGCTCGGAGAGCGCGCCGGGCGCGAAGCAGCGCGCCTCCCACGCGCGCATCTCTTCCGACGTGAGAACGGGCAACGGAGCCTTCAACTCCGCGGCAGGACCGGCCATCCGCTTCTGTGGGTCGGTGATCAGGCGGAAAGTCCGATGCCCGAGAGTGGCCTCGGACGCATCATCTGCGGGATCCGGCGGGCGAGCTACTTGTAGCTCTGACTGATCGAGCGGCCAAAGCTGATCTCCCCGTTGTCGATGCGGATGTTGAAGCCGCAATCGGGGCTGTTGCAGACCCAGGCCTTGAACGTGATGGGCGCACCATCGCGCCCGTAATCGGAAAGAGGAACAAGCTTCCCCTCGCCACACTTCCGGCAAGCCGGCAGCTCGAAGTTACCCATCGAGCACCCCCTCCCCTCGTCTGCGGCGGTAAATGCGATCGCCGTGCAGCCCCTCGGCTACCGCACTGCCGCAAGCGCTGTTCCAGACTGCCCCTCAGCCCCGGCTCACTCCCGGCCAGGGATACGACCGCTCGAAGACATCCGCGAAGTCGTAGACGCCATCGAAGCTGTCGATGGTATCTTCGTCCTGCTTGACCAGCACGCCGAGATCGACGAGCGCGAAGACGATTTCCCCGAGGTCGCGCGTACGGGTGATCCCCCAGTACTCGAGGACGGATTTCGCCATCAACCCCCACCGCTGGAGTGCCAGGTCCCGGCACCCCTCGGCCAGCTCCCGACCGCTGATGTGACGCGGCTCCCCCAGTCTCTCGATCGTGAAGTGCAGGGCGGAAAGGATGAACAGGTACGCCGTCTCGTGGTAAGCCGGGTACCGCCTGCGGAGGCGATCGATGACGTTGTCGGCGAGAAGGATTCCGCTCATGCGAACGAAGGGAAAGCCGGGCGCGCGGCGGGAGGACACCCGTTCGCGCTGGGGGATGTGACTTCAGTGCATGGACATCGTAAAGGCATGCAGCCTCGGGGCGATCGGGACTCGACGCTCCCGGGAAGCTAGGGGACTGCCCGCGGGGGTGCAAGGCCGCCCATGGCGCCGGGGTGCGGAGGCTCAGCCTGATCTGTCGCCCGAGCGCAGCCGAGGGGCCTGCACTTCCCCGCCTCAGCGGCATTGCCAACCATCCCCTACTCGCCTCAGACCGGCAGGTACAGCGTCGTCTCGCCAACCGTCATCGGCTCGAGCGCCCCCGCCGTCGCCTCCCGAAGCGCCGAGGCCAGCTCGGCCACCTGGGCGGCCGGTACCACCAGCTCGATCACCCCGGAGGACCCGTCGGGATCATACCCGTGCTGGATGTCTCGCGCCTCGACGCGCTCGACGCATCGCATCACCGCCGCGGTGAGGTCGAAGCGGTAGCTGATCTCGAGGCGCGTTGCCGGAACCCCTCGGCGGCGGGGTGCCTGCTCGAGGGCCGCCGCGGCCGCATCTCCGTATGCGCGCACGAGCCCGCCGACGCCGAGCTTCGTCCCCCCGAAGTATCGGGTGACCACGACGCCCGTATCGACCAGGGACTCGGCGTCGATCGCCGCCAGAATCGGCGGCCCCGCGCTGCCGGACGGCTCGCCCGCGTCGATCGCCCGCCAGACGCCGTCCCGGAAGCGCCACGCAGCGCAGTGGTGACGCGCATCGAAGTACTTGCGCTCGCGCTCCTGCATGATCGCGCGGGCTTCCGCCTCGTCCGCCGCGGGGAACGCGTAGGCCAGGAACCGCGAGGCCTTCACGCGGATCTCCGCCTCGGCGGGAGCCGCCAGGGTGAGGAAGGAAGGATAGGTCATCGACCAAGGGGTCACACGGAGCCGCCAGGGGGGTCCCAGTCACCGGGAGGACTCCCTCATGCCGCCGCGGCTTCGCGTGAGTCGTGTAGTTGAAATGGGACCGGCCGCCGTCGAGGAATCCACCCTCGCCACGGCGGCCGGTTGTCGTGCTCCGCGAACCGGTGCCTAGTCCGACGGTCGCCCCCTCACCCGATCTCGGCCTCGACGGGGTTCACGTAGTACTCGAGCCCGAGGTGCGTGATCTGCTCCTCGCCCATCATCCAGCGCAGGGTGTTCTTGAGTTTCGTATGCTGGATGAACAGGTCGTGCTCGGGGTAGATGCCCGGCGCGTGCATCGGGCTCTTCAGGTAGAACGACAGCCACTCCTGGATCCCCGACAGCCCCGCCCGCGCGGCGAGGTCGAGGAAGAGGGCCAGGTCGAGCACGATCGGCGCGGCGAGAATGCTGTCC
>CAZJEH010000264.1:0-3808 GCA_964544905.1 uncultured Gemmatimonas sp. | reverse complement strand
CCCTCCGCGTACTTGTTCGTGAGCACGCTCCCCATCGCCTGCATGACGGCCGGAGAGACGAAGTTCTCGGAGGCGATCATCTCGAGCTGATCCGCCTGGCGCTCGGCTTCCTCGCCGAGCAGCCGGTGGATGTCCGGATCCGTCTTGATCAGCGATTCCATTGTATCGATTGCAGTTTCGTTTTTCGTGTCGTGGGGGAACCCTGAATGGTAACCCTGCGGGGGACCTCGTGTCGAGTGCCGCCAGCCGCCGAAGTGGGTCGTTTACGGAAGAGTAAGGCACCGCCCGCGTGAGCTGAAGCCTCCCACCGTGCCGCTGGCATCCACCGCCAAAAGAGAACCGGGGCTGGCAGCGTCGCCAGCCCCGGTCGCCCATCGAATCGCGCAGACCTCAGAACTCGTAACGCAGCCGCAGCAGTGCGAGCCGACCGATGTTCGGTACGCCCACGAAGCTACGATAGTCGCTGTCGAAGACGTTCTGCACCGTGAGCTGGAGGGTCGCGCCGGGAACGGGCGGGAGCTCGTAGCCCATGGTCAGATCGGCGACAGTGCTCGACTCCACGCAATCCTCGGAGTTCGTTGCATCGGGATCGATGCAGGTGATCCCGATGAACGCCCCGGAGACGACAGGAAAATCTCCCATGTACCGGACCCGAGCTTCGGCGTTGAAGCCCGCCGCATCGTTGCGGTACCCGATCGAGCCGCTCCCCTTCAGCGTCGGCGCGTTCAGCGTGATGATCTGCCCCTCGGTCTCGAAGTAGTCGTCGCTGACCCAGGAGCCGCTGACGCCGACGGTCCAGGGGCCGAAGAGGGCGGTCGCGGCGATGTCGCTCCCCCAGAGGTCGATGTCGCCGTAGTTCCGGTAGCTTGCCACCAGGTCCGGGCCGGCGGCCGGCACGCCTGGCGCCGCGACGACGCCGCCCGGGATCGTGGCGAGCCCCTGCGCCATCTCGGCGGCCAGCTCCTCCGCGTTCGGTACGCCTCCACCCTGGAGGAACTGCTGAATTCTCGGCTGCGCCCAGGCGACCACGTCCGTCGGGTTCAGCAGCAGGAGCGGAGACTGCGGAATCGCCGACGAGATGAAGTTGTCTCGCTGCGCGTACCAGACGTCAGCCGCGAGCAGCAGTCGCCCACCCAGGATCCCGTTATACCCGATCTCGTAGGTGGTCGTGTTCGACTCGCGGATGCCCGGGATGTCCTCGACGCCCGTGAACTCCGAGGTCACCTGGGTCACGGGATTGATCCCGTAAATCGAGGTCGCGGGGACCTGCGGCGCCATGAACTGCACGAACGCGGCGGCCTGCTGCGGGTCGAGCCTTCCCTCCGCCTGGAGCACGCCGGCGAGCCCGCGGAGCTGGTAGGCCCAGAGGCTCCATCGCCAGGCGGTCCGCGGCGAAGGGCGACCGCATCACGAACTCGCCCTGTTCGTTCCGGAAGCTGATACCATCCCGTCCGGTCCCCTGCGCCCGCACGGTGTAGCCGAGCTGTCCGATCTGTCCGGGGGCGGGCCCCGAGGGCAGGTCGAGGAAGAGCTGTACCGAACCGGGATTCGAGTACGCGCGGTTGAAGGAAGCCCGGATCGTGTGCAGCTCCGCCGGCCTGAAGACGAGTGCCGCGCGGGGCGAGAAGACGATCTCGTCGACTACGGAGTGACGGTCGACGCGGCCAGCCAGCACGACGTCCAGCCGGTCGGCGAGCGTCGTCTCCGACTGCAGGAAGGCGCCGACCTCGGTGTAGGTGTCACTATCCTCGAAGCGCCCGTGGATCGTCCCCTTGGTGTCCGGGTCGGTCCGCAGGTAATCGACGCCGTACGTGAAGTCCTGCCAGTTGGTTGGCGAAACGGCGTGCTGGATCTGTCCCACGTAGAAGCGACTCTCGTCGGTGGTCGGCAGACCGGTCCGCAGCAGGTAGGTGTCACCCGCGCTGGAGAAGGTCGTGTACGCCTGGGCGAAGAGGCCGCCGGTGTTGAATCGAGCCTGGACGTAGTTGTAGGTGAAGTCGCGTACCTGAGAGGCCCCGAGGCCCGTCAGCTCGATGCCCTTCAGGTTCGCGGCCCGACCGGCGGAGAGGATGGCGGTCGCGTCCGGAGTGATCCGCCAATCGATCCGGCCGTCGACCGAGTACCGTTCGGCGTCGAAATCACGTAGACCGATCCGGGTGTCGGGGTCGCCCGGAAGGGCAGCTTCCCGGGCAATCACCTCCGCGGGATCGGTGTACTCCCACTCCTCGCCACGGAAGTACATTCCCGAGATCTTCACCCCGACGTTCTCGCCGATCAGCTGCGCGGTGCGGCCCGACGCCTGGAAAACGCTGCGCTCCCCGCCGGTGAGGGAAAGCGAAGTCCCCTGGTAGGTGAGGGGCGAGCGGGTGAAGATGTGCATCACGCCATTCGCCGTGTTCGGCCCGTACAGGGCGGAGCCGGGTCCGAGCACGACCTCGATCCGCTCGATGTCTTCGTTCGTGGCGGGGACGAGCTGCAACGCGTTGACCCGCAGCGACGGAACCGCGGCGATTCGGTGGTCCGTCAGCGCGAGCAGCGCCCCGGAGAAGACGTTGTTGAAGCCGCGCGCGACGACATTGCTCGCCTGGAGGCCCTGGTTGACGATGTCGACGCCGGCCACTCCCTGCAGGTGGTCGGTCGGCTGAACCGCCGGCCGCTCCTCGATCTGGATGGGGGTCACGACCTCCACGTGCGCCGGCGCGTCGAGCGCACGCTCCTCCCGCCGTGACGCCGAGATGACGATGGGGTCCAGGGTGATCGCCTGCGGCGCGAGGTCGAAGTCGACGGAGATCGACTGGCCTGCCGACACGGTGACCGGTTGGCGACCCGACTCGTACCCGGTGATCGAGGCGACCAGCTCGTAGCTACCCGCCGGGACGTCCGCCATTCGGAAGTTGCCCGTCTGGTTCGTCAACGTCGCGGCGATGCGGCCACCACTGCCGTCGTTCAGCTGCACGACTGCCGAGATCAGGGGGGCACCGGTCTCCGCTGAGCGCACCGCGCCCGAAACCGTTCCCGTCTGGGCGACGAGAGGTTGGGCGACGAGCGTGAGCAGGGAGACGAGCAGGAAACGCACGGGAGGACTCGGTCGCATGAAATGACCTCTGGAAACGGGTTGACGGGATACTTCCGAGGACGTGCGACGACGTGGTACCTGCGACTCGTCCGAAGCAGCACCCGCGACTCGGCCGCGGGCGGCGTGCCGCCCGCCGTGCCGGCGAGTGGCCGCGTGCCGCGGCGGAACCATAAGGACACGAGACGGGACGGTCAAGCCGCGCCACCCGGCCCAATGCGCCGTCACACCCACGTCTTCTGAATCCTGCCGACCTCCTCGATCCGCCGCTCGGCGATCCGGTCGGCGGCGAGGTAGGTGGGAATTCCCTCTTCCTGGGACAGCTCGAAGAGGGTGAGCAGTGTGGTATAGATCTCCCCCGCCTTTCTCATCGCCTGCTCGCTGCTCCACCCCTTGAGTTCTCCGTAGACGTTGATCAGACCGCCCGCGTTGATGACGTAGTCGGGGGCGTAGAGCACCCCCCTCTGATGCAGGACCTCGCCGTGACGAGCTTCGGCGAGCACGTTGTTGGCGGACCCCGCGACGATCTCGACGTGGAGGCGGGGGATGGTCTCGTCGTTGATCGTCGCGCCGAGCGCGCAGGGGGCATAAACGTCCGCATCCACGTCGTAGATGGCGTCGGGCTCCACGCTGGAGGCACCGAGCTCTTCGACGACACGCGCTACCCGTTGTTCATCGATGTCGCTGACGATCAGCTCTGCCCCCTCCGCCGCGAGATGCCGGCAGAGATGGTAG
>CAZJEH010000263.1:0-3960 GCA_964544905.1 uncultured Gemmatimonas sp. | reverse complement strand
GCTCCAGACGTACCACTCCCGCTCCGGCGATCCCTTCGGCGCGCGCCTGGCCCGCTGGAACCACGCGTGCTGGTCCGATGTGTGGTTGAGCACGAGATCCGCGATCACCCGGATCCCCCGCCGATGCGCTTCGTCGAGGAAGAGCTGGAAGTCCTCGATCTTCCCGTATCGCGGGTGGACGCCGTAGTAGTCAGCGATGTCGTACCCATCGTCGCGCAGCGGCGACGGATAGAACGGCAGCAGCCAGATGCAGTTGATCCCCAGATCCTGGAGATAGTCCAGCCGGGTGATCAGCCCGCGGAAATCACCGACACCGTCACCGGTAGCGTCCTGGAAGGCTTTGACGTGCAGTTCATAGAAGATCGCATCCTTGTACCAGAGCGGATCGTCAGTAGGCATCGGCGACGGACCTTACGAGTAGCTTCGTACACACTGGACATGCCCGGTGGTGGGCGCACCGGTCCCCATCGTGGAGCGGCCGCCCTCCCGCCGCAACCGGGTCCTCGCCGCGTGCAGGATGCGGGCCGACCTCAGAACTGCTCCTCGAACAAGCGGAAGAACCTTTCGGGGAGGCGGTGATGGAGCGGCCGACCCTTCCAGCTGCTCAGCTCGATCTCCTTTGCTCTTGCCAGGTCGGCGTGGAACGTCGCCTCGAGCTCCGCCGCGAAACCCTCGTCGAATATCCCCAGCGCGTTCTCCTGGTTGAGCTCCTTGGACCGCACATCCATGTTGACCGAACCGACGAGGGACCACTGTCCGTCCGCGACCAGCAGCTTCTGGTGGATCATCGTGGGCTGGAACTCGTAGATACGCACGCCGGCCTCCAGGAGCTCCTGGTAATAGCTCCGGCTTGCCCAGCGGATCAGCGGAACGTCGTTGTGCTCGTTCGGCACCAGAATGCGCACGTCAACGCCCGACTGGGCGCGTTCCTTCAACACCGCCAGAAGGATGTCGTCGGGGACGACGTATGGATTCGTGATGTAGACCCTCTCTCGCGCGCAATGGATCGACAGCCAGAAAACGTGCCTCATCGGATGCGCCTCGCCCGATGGTGAGCTGATCACGTTCACGTGCCGTCGAACCGTCTCCCCCTCGCCCTCCTGTTCCGCTTCGTGCGCATTGAGAGGATAGAACTTCGGGCCGGTGACGATCTCTCCCGTCGTCTGCGCCCAGAGCTGCGTGAACGCGGACTGCAGGCTGAGGGCGAGCCTCCCGCGAACCTCCACCATGCAGTCCCGCCAGTGGTCGGCGTCATCGGCGTTTCCCTCCCACTTGTCCATCACTGCGGCACCGCCGGTGAAACCGACCATCCCGTCGATAACCAGCGCCCGCCGGTGGGTTCGCTTGTGGAGGCGTGTGAGCCGGCCGAACCGGGGTGTATGGAAGCGCGCCCACTTGCCACCTGCCCTGCGCAACTCGTCAATCCGGGCCGACGGAGCGCGCAGTCCGCCGAGCCCATCCACCAGCACCCGCACCTCCACGCCTCTCTCGGCTGCACCGATCAGCGCGTCGAAGTACTGGTCGGAAACTCGCCCGTCGTGCCAGATGTACGTGGTGAAGTTGACCGATTCCTGGGCTTCGCGGATCGCCTCCAGCATGGCGGGGAAGAACTCGTCCCCGTTGTTCAGCAGCCTGGCTGTTCCGCCCCGGTGAAGAGGGGCGTTGATGACTCCGGAAACCGCGAGGAGGAAGTCGATGGAGTCGATCGGACAGCTTCCGATCTGCACGACCTCGTCGGGACGATCGCCGATCGAGGAGAACAGGTTCAGAACCAGCGTGCCCAGGGCCAGACTACCGACGATCATGAGCCCCAGGGCCCACCATGGGTATCCAAGCAGTTCGGTCATATCATCCCGGATGAGAAATTATCAACCCCTCCTGTACGCGAGCCCGCCCCTAGCGGGCCGGCCCTGGAACCCGGCCCTCAGCCGAAATTCACCCGAACCACTTGTACGAGTCCGCCACTGCCCATATTGTTATTGAATCAACTCGTAAAATGAGGCGTGGCGCGGTACGAGGTCCCTCCGCCCATGGCCGGCAGCGGGTACTCGTTCGACGACGGCGTGACGGAATCAGCCTGAATCGGTCCCGGCTACTTGACACTCGTCGGACGATAAATTAACACTTCGAGAAGATAGTTATTCTTTTCGGATCGCGTTTTTCGACCAGCATCGCGCGAGTCGCGGTAGATCCGTGAACACCGAAACCCAGATCCGCCTTCTCGTAGAGAAGCCGAAGATTCGAACATACCGCCGAGAGGCAGTATGCTAGCGCGCGAATAGCGATCGATCGTGCTGGCGAACGGCCTCTCGGGTGCCCGAGAGGCCGTTTTTTGTAACCTCGAGACAAGCTTACTCACATGAGCCCCATGCAGCATCGAACTGCGGGACTTCCGGAGAAGCAGGGTCTATATGATCCTGGCAATGAACGTGACGCGTGCGGCTTCGGTTTCGTGGCCAATGTGCGCGGGCAGAAGTCGCACGAGATCCTGAAGCAGGGTCTCGAGATTCTCATCAACCTGACTCACCGGGGTGCCGCCGGCAGCGATCCGGAGAGCGGCGACGGTGCGGGGATCCTGTTGCAGATTCCGCACCGGTTTCTGGCCGAGGAGTGCCTGAAGGAGGGTCTGGTCCTTCCCGCGCCCGGCGATTACGCCGTCGGCATGGTGTTCCTGCCCGCGGACGACGAGAAGCGGGCCGCGTGCGAGCGTCTGGTCGAGTCGAAGCTGACGGCGAGGCCGGAGGCGTTTCTGGGGTGGCGAACGGTGCCGACCGACGGCTCGAGCATCGGGCACGAGGCGCGCCGGACACTCCCGGTCGTTCGGCAGTTCTTCATCGCTCGAGGCACACTCGACCCCGACCTGTTCGAGCGCAAGCTCTATTTCTTCCGCAAGCGCCTGGAATCGGCGATCGCCGCGTCCGAGGACATCGGCGCTGATCAGTTCTACATCTCGAGCCTCTCGTCCCGAACGATCGTCTACAAGGGGCTCCTGATCCCGCATCAGATCACGCGGTTCTACCCCGACCTCGCCGACGAGCGGGTCGAAACCGCGATCGCACTGGTCCATTCGCGTTTCTCGACGAACACGTTCCCCACGTGGGCACGCGCGCACCCGTACCGGTATCTCTGTCACAACGGAGAGATCAACGCGCTGCGCGGGAATCTGAACTGGATGCGGGTTCGTGAGGGAGCCCTGTCCTCGAATGCTTTCGGGGAAGAAATCAGCGAACTGTTCCCCGTGATCGCGGAGGGTCAGAGCGATTCGGCGTCGCTGGACAACGTCATCGAGTTCCTGGTGATGGGCGGTCGATCGCTCCCGCACGCCGTGATGATGACGATCCCGGAGGCGTGGGAGGGCAATCCGCACCTCGACCCGCAGATTCGCGGTTTCTACGAGTACCATGCCGCCATCATGGAGCCGTGGGACGGCCCGGCGGCAGTGTCCTTCACGGACGGCCGGTACGTGGGGGCGACGCTGGACCGGAATGGCCTGCGTCCGGCGCGCTACCTGATCACCACGGACGACCGCGTGGTTCTCGCCTCGGAGGCGGGTGTCCTGCCTTTCCGCCCGGAGGAGATCCGCAAGAAGGGTCGGCTTGCGCCCGGCAAGATGCTCGTGGTCGATACCGAGCGTGGCGAGATCCTCGAGGACGCCGATATCAAGGCGCGAATCGCGTCGCAGGCGCCGTACGCCGAGTGGGTGGCAAGCCAGCGGTTCACGCTGGACGCCCTGCCGGAGCCGCCTGAGCAACCGGCCTCCGAACCGCTGCCGCTGATCACGAGGCAGGAGGCGTTCGGCTATACGGTCGAGGAACTGAAGATGATCCTCGCTCCGATGGCCGCGCAGGGCAAGGAAGCCGTCGGGTCGATGGGGAGCGACACACCGCTGGCGGTGCTGTCGGATCGGCCGCAGCTCCTGTTCAAGTACTTCGCGCAGCTGTTCGCGCAGGTCACGAACCC
>CAZJEH010000262.1:0-3982 GCA_964544905.1 uncultured Gemmatimonas sp. | reverse complement strand
AGCCGCCGCCGCGAGTTTTGACACAGTCTCGCAGGCCGGGATCCATCCGCCTGTCTATGCGCGGATGCATACTCATAACGCGTTTCACAACAACGTAATGCGAGCTCTCGGCGACCGAGAATCCATTTGCGTCTTTTCTGAATAATGGGTCCCGGCCTGCGCCGGGACGACGGGTCAGGTCGTGCGGTTTCGACACACTCTCCCTGCTATAACTCGCGCCAGCCCGAGCCGCTCTGCCTCCTAGCTGTCAGAATCCGAAACGCGATCAACCACAACCGCTGGACTCTCGGAGCCAGGACATCGAGGCTTTGGGCTGCAGAACCCGTACGTCCCGCTTCTGCCGGTGCCATCGACCCGGACGTTCCGTGTCCGACGAGTCCCAGTGCCATCGTCCGACGACGCACGGCAGTTCAACGTGTCAACGCCGGTTTCCCACCAGTTTCACCCACACCGTGGGCCCACCTGCCGAGTGAGCCTCGCGAGGGCACCAGGCCACGGACGCCCGACGATCCCCAGCGGCATGGGGCGGGGTATCGTGAGACCGCGGATCCACAGAACGCGTCGAGGCGAGCAACGAGATACCTTCTATGTCGTAACGTTGCGGAGCCGCGACATCAGTTTCCTGGCCTTCGCGTCCAGTGTGGACGCCGCCTGCGCGGCTTTCATCACCCACGGATGCCGCGTGGGAGGCGCCAGGATGACGTTGGCCATCACCGCCGCTTGCGAGTCGAGCGCGCGAAGGAGCAGCCCCCGTTCCGTATCGCCCTTCGCCGCCTGGAGGGCTACCGCGAAAGACCACGCGTGGTCCCGCGCCCGCTCGATGCTGAACCGCGCGAGCTCGTCATCGATCCGTCCCCCGATCCAGTCGAGACGCTCCAGGACGGGGGCATACATCCCGCTCACGCTCGACTTCAACTGGTCCGTGGCCGCCTCCAGGATGTCGTTCACGTGGGTGTGGTCGGCGTACTTGTCCTGCCGGTCGGGGTCGATCCCGACAGCTTCGAGCGTCAGGGCCAGATCATAGTTGATGTGCGCGTTGATCCCCAGCAGTAGGTGCTGGATGACCAGCCCGCGACCTGCGCATGCCGTATCGAAGGCGATCCTCCACGCGCGAGGAACCAACCCGTAGTCCTTCCTCTCGTACGCCAGCAGGGCCTGCCTGTACAGGTTGCCGAAGCGGACCAGATAACGAGCCACCCACTCGTTGTCGCGAAATCGATTTCGGACGATCTCGGCTTCGATGGCTCGGGTTATCTGCAGATAGGCGGTCGCGAAGATGCCGCGCGGATCGCGCCGACGCCGGCAGTACTTTTCGATCTGCTCGAGACGCTCGGCCACCTCTGCGACGGACATGAACTCCAGCTCTAGAATCTGTAGCATTGGCTCGATAGCGCGGACGAAAGCGACTGTGCGAACGGCCCTCGACGCCGCCCACGGACGTTGTTTCCCAGGTATCTGCACTCGAGACGGGACTGATTGGAGACGACCTGGTTGCGATGATCGCGTCTGCTCGAATACCGCGGTCGACCCGAAGGCTCGATGGCCGTGGGCCGCCCGGCTTCGCTCATGACCGGCCCGGCACCCACCGCATCCGCCATCCAGAAAGATTGGGCCGCATCCTGCCTTGGCGCGACTGCAACCGGGACCCCACGCGCATCAATTCCAGCCTATCGGGTCGGCTCGGGCTCGCGAACGATGCTGAACATGGTGGCGTCGAAGTACACGCCACGGACGTTCAGCCGCGACCTGAGGGCCCCCTCCCGGACGGCGCCGGCCTTCTCGGCGACCCGCTCACTTCTCCAATTCCCCCTCGCTACCACGATCTCGAGTCGCTCGAGGTCCGTGTTCTCGAAAGTCCATCGCCGGAGGAGTCTCACCGCCTCGACGGCCACACCCCGACCCGTGCTCGCGCTGCGAACCCAGTATCCGAGGTTCGCGAAATGATGCACATCGTTGATCTGATTGAGACCGCAGACGCCGAGAATGGAGCCAGTCGAGTCGCAGATCAGGAAGTCGAACTCGGATCCTCGGGAGCGAGCCTCTTCCCGCCCGCGGATCCAGTACATCGCCTCGGCCTCATCATAGCCCGGCGTGACCCACGACATCCAAGGCAGCAGGTCGGCGAGCGACTCGCGGACCGCCTCGGCAAGTCCACGGGCGTCCGAAGAATCCGGGAATCGAAGTGTGATGTCCAGCGGGGATATCCGGATCTTCAGGGATGAGTCTGCAACCGGGGCTGCGATCGGCCGGTGACGGCGAGTCCGATCGCGAGCGGTGCGTGTCTCTGGGCTGCCACGGCGGTCCGCGTGGCAGCAGAGGCCTCAGGGATCGCCCAGGCTCGGCGACACACTGCTGTCTGTAATGACATGAGGCTTGTCGAGGCGCTAATAGGCGATCACGACGTACGCCAGGACTTTTCCAACCCGGGCCCGTTCGTCCTCGGATTGAACCTCGCCACGCTCGTAAACGCAGCCACGACCGCCTCATCGATCTCGTTTCGGCCCGAGCTTCGCGCGAGCGTGACTTCGGCGGTCGCTCCCGCCGCCTCCAGCCGTACTTCGAGCAGCAGGTTCGTGCTCATGCACGGTCTCCGGAACTCGGGCGGAATCGTGGCGTCGATCGCATCCCCGACCTCGGAGAGGTTACGATGTAGCGCCCCCCTTCCACGGCGATACGGGGCTCGACGATGGTGACCTGAATCGGACGCGGGATCGGCGCTCGCGTACACTCCCGCCGGCCGAGAAGATAGCGTTCGATCGAGTCCGTACTGGCAGGGGCGTAGGGTGCCTCGGAGCGCGGGACCATGCCGTCGATCTCCTGGGCGACGGTCACCGTTGCCGAGACGAGAAGGCAAGTTGCCGTGCAGCTCAGGACAAACCAGCGCCTCCATCGCAAGCTCGCTTCCATGGCTCGCCCTCGGGGCTGAGGCGTCATTTCAATTCCCGGGATCGGTACCGCCGAGGCATTGTCGAGGGAGAGGCACTGGTCCAAGCACGAGGATCTGGCGCCGCGGCGCCCGGAACCGTGCAGGTGGCATCCCCACTCCTCCGTCCGTATCACTGCTCCAGACGATAGCGGACGAGCCAGGGCACATCGAACTCATCGCGCTCGTTCATGTACACGGACGTCGCATCCGCCCAGAGGAGCGAAGCGCCCCCAGGCGCGACAATCTCTCCGCGAGGTGTGCCGTCCGCCTCGAGCAGGAGCCATTTCGTGACGTCCGCCTCCCGTGTCTGCCGGCGCAGCCAGATCGTGCCGTCGTGGCCAACCACCAGCTGGGTCACCGGCGGATAGAACGGCGAGAACGTGGTCGCGGCACGAACCACTTCCCCCAGTTCGGAGCGGCTGGCAACGAGGCTTTCCAGGCTCGCGATCGCCGCGGCGAGCACGCTGTCCCGATAGGCAGCCTCGACGGGCTGGGGCCGATAGCGAAGCTCGCGCCGAACGATCGTATCTCCGGATTCTTCCAGGCGGAGCAAAGTGAGGATACCCTCCTCGGCGTCCGCGGCCGCCGGACGATGGACGTGTATCGAGTCGCCTTCGAATTCGGCTCTCAAGGGCGTCGACTGGGGCATCGTCCGATTGTCGATCGGGTAAGCCTGCCCACCGCGCAACGAAAGCAACCGAACATTGCTCATATCGATCGGATACCCGTGATAGCCGATGGTATCCATCACCTCCCCGTCCTGGCCGAAGATTACGATCGGGATCCGAAAGTTCGTGCCCGCCCAGCCCGGTGGCGGGTACGTAAAGCCGGTTCCGCGGCCCTCCAGTGTCCCGTCGGGAAGGAGCCTGTAGGGCATGACCGACACCCTGACTCCTCCATCTTCGACGACAAGTCGCGGAGCGCTGAATGCGGCCAGGAGTGTGCCATCTCGCCCGAAGTAGGTTACACGGGTGCGGTCGATGCACCAGAGCGTGTCACCCAACAGTCCCCAGTATGTGATGCTCTGAAGCTCCCCCGGGCCTGCCCCGCGGCGAC
>CAZJEH010000261.1:339-4011 GCA_964544905.1 uncultured Gemmatimonas sp. | reverse complement strand
GATCCTCGACTAACAGGGTCCGCATCCGGCATCGGGAACGCCGGCGGCCCGTCGGGCGGATGGCCGGTGATACGAAGGGCGGATTGGACGGACTAGAGATAGAAGGCCCCTGCGGAGGGAGTGCCGATGCGCGAAAAGATCATCCTCTCCTGCGCCGAGTGCAAGGAGCGGAACTACCACAAGACGAAGAACACGCGGTTGCCCCCGGCGCGGGGGGTGTACCGCAAGTACTGCCGGCTTTGCAACACGCACCCGCCCCACACGCAAACGAAGTAGGCGGGGCAGATGGAAACGGGGGGCGCGCCGGGCCGGCGCGCCCGAACCGTCTTACCCGCTTGCATTTCATGGCAAAGGTGAATGGCTGATCGCATCCGCACTGCCCGCGACTTCGTCGTCGACGTCCGGACGGAGATGCAGAAGGTCACGTGGCCCGACTGGCCGCAGCTGAAGAACTCGACCTACGTCATCATCATCTTCGTGACGGTCGTGACGATGCTGATCTTTGCCATGGACTTCCTGGTGAACAACGCGCTCGAGCTGCTTCGCAGCCTGCTGGGAGGATAAGAGCGTATATGGCGGAAGCGAAGTGGTACGCCGTCCAGACGTATTCGGGGCACGAGAACAAGGTCCAACGTCTCATCCAGCGCAGGATCGACGACGAGCCGGGGGAGCCCGAGGAGAAGGAGATCCAGGAGGTCCAGGTCCCGACGCAGGAAGTCGTCGAGCTGCGCAACGGCAAGCGCGTGACGGTAACCCGGCGGCTGTACCCGGGCTACGTGCTGATCAAGATGAAGTACTCGCAGCGGACGGCCCACCTGATCAACAACATCCAGGGCGTGATCAAGTTCCTGGGGACGGGTGCGGAACCGCAGCCGCTGCGTGAGGACGAGCTCGCGAAGATCTTCGGCGGGGCTCCGGGAGTCGAGGAGGAGCCGGTGGCCGGGGCCGCGGAACAGATCCCGTTCACCGTCGGCCAGGTGGTCGAGGTCGTCGAGGGTCCGTTCAACGAGTTCAGCGGGACGGTCCAGGAGATCTACCCCGACAAGGGCAAGGTCAAGGTGGAGGTTTCGCTGTTCGGCCGGCCGACGTCGATCGAGCTGGACTACACCCAGCTCAAGGGGTACTGAGAAGGCTATCGGCTATCCGGCCGTCCGCTGTCGGGCGACAGCGAATGATGGCCGCGCCGCGAAGCGGACGAAGGCCGATGGAGATGCAACGGTAGGGGCCGCTTGCCCCGTCTGATCTGATAGCGGATAGCTCACAATGGCCAAGAAAGTCACGGGCTTCATCAAACTCCAGGTTCCCGCGGGTGCGGCGAACCCCGCGCCGCCGGTAGGTCCGGCGCTGGGTCAGCACGGCGTGAACATCATGGAGTTCTGCAAGCAGTTCAACGCGCGGACCCAGGGTCAGCCCGGGCTGATCATCCCGGTGGAGATCACCGTCTACGCGGACCGGTCGTTCACCTTCATCACCAAGACGCCGCCGGCGGCGGTGCTCCTGAAGAAGGCGGCCGGTCTGGAGAAGGGGTCCCCGGCGCAGAAGCGCCAGAAGGTCGGCCGTGTCACCCGCGACCAGCTCCGGCAGATCGCGGAGACGAAGATGCCCGACCTCAACGCGACGGACATCGACGGGGCGATGGCGATGATCGCCGGAACCGCCCGGTCGATGGGGATCGAGATCGAGGGGTAGTCGGTGCGGTACACCCGCCGACCGGGTCGGCGGGCGCAGGTCGGTACGTCCGTGGACCACTCCAGCGCGGGGCGACGCGGGGTGGAAGGACGCGATTCGAATTCGCCTGAGAGGGATACATGCCGAGGCACGGAAAGAAGTTCCGCGCGGCGGAGTCCCGAGTTCCAGGGGAAGCGCAGCAGCCGGCGAGCGCCGTGGGGCTGGTCAAGGACCTTAGCTTCGCGAAGTTCGACGAGACGGTCGAGGTCGCCGTACGGCTGGGCGTGGACCCGCGTCACGCGGACCAGATCGTCCGCGGCACGGTGGTCCTACCTCATGGAACCGGCAAGACCGCCCGCGTTCTCGTCATTGCACAGGGCGAGAAGGCGAGGGAAGCGGAAGAAGCCGGCGCCGACTACGTCGGTGTCGAGTACGTGCAGAAGATCAAGGACGGGTGGGTCGACTTCGACGTGGCCGTGGCGACGCCCGACATGATGGGCCAGGTCGGTCAGCTGGGCCGGATTCTCGGTCCCCGCGGCCTGATGCCCACACCGAAGGCCGGTACCGTCACGTTCGACGTCGGGCGGGCGGTCCGCGAGATCAAGGCGGGTAAGATCGAGTTCCGGGTGGACAAGACCGGAAACGTGCACGCGCCGATCGGGAAGGTCTCCTTCAGCAACGAGCAGCTCAGCGAGAACCTGGCGGCTTTCATGGAGAACATCGTGCGGGCGAAGCCGTCCGCGGCGAAGGGTCGCTACGTCCATGCCGTGACGATCTCGAGCACGATGGGCCCCGGCATTCCGATCGACGCCAACCTGTACGCGCGGAGCTGACCGATGAACCGTACCGAAAAGCAGGAGTTCATCGAGGAGCTCCAGACCAAGCTCTCGACGGCCGCGGCGTTCTACCTGACCGACTTCACGGGCATGAACGTGAAGCAGATGACGGAGTTCCGGTCCCGGCTCCGGAAGGAAGGGGTGGATTACGTCGTCGTCAAGAACACGCTCGCGCAGCGGGCGGTAGCCGAGCTCGACATTCCGGACGTCGCCAGCTTCTTCACCGGCCCCACGGGCTTGGTGATCGGGCGCGACCCGGTCGCCGCGGCGAAAGTCCTCACCGAATTCGCCCGCGACTTCGACAACCGACCGGCGGTGAAGGTCGGGATCGTCGAGCGAAAGGGAATCGACGCGAGCCAGGTACAGCGGCTCGCCGAGCTGCCTCCGAAGGAGGTCCTGCTCGCACAGTTCGCCGGCGGTCTGCAGGCGCCCATGGCGCGCCTCGCCGGCGGAATGCAGAACCTGCTCGCGGGGTTTGCCCGGGCAGTGGACGCCCTCCGTCAGCAGCGAGAGGCGGCCGGATAAGAACGGGAGACAGGGCGTTCGCTCGCCCCTCCCGTTCCAGATGGATCGAGAAGAGGGTTCGCCGGAGCCGGTTCGCAGGCCACGTCCCTGCCACCCCGCTCCCACCCTCCAGGATGTGCGCCCCGGGGTGCACGCATAACTCCGTAACCTGTTAGGAGCCGATCAATGGCGACGACGCTTTCTCGTGATGAGCTGCTCGAGGCAATTGGCAACATGACCGTGCTCGAGCTTTCCGAGTTCGTAAAGGCCTTCGAGGAGAAGTTCGGGGTGACGGCTGCTGCGCCGGTGGCGGTGGCGGCGGCTGCTCCGGGCGGTGCCGCCCCGGCGGCTCCCGCGGCGGCCGAGGAGAAGACCGAGTTCGACGTGGTCCTCCAGTCCGCTGGCGAGAAGAAGATCCAGGTCATCAAGGTCGTTCGCGAGGTGACCAGCCTCGGTCTGAAGGAGGCGAAGGACCTGGTCGACGGCGCGCCGAAGACCGTCAAGGAAGGCGTCTCCAAGGACGAGGCCGAGAAGATCAAGGCCCAGCTCGAAGGCGCTGGCGCCAAGGTCGAACTGAAGTAAGACCGTTTGCGGTTCGGCAGGCGGGGCGTTTGCCCTGCCTGCCGGTCCCTCACGGTGCGCATACGAAAAACCTCTTTCCTGT
>CAZJEH010000261.1:0-329 GCA_964544905.1 uncultured Gemmatimonas sp. | reverse complement strand
CGGCGGTTGCGCCGGTTACCGATGGTCGGCACGGGCTAGGTTCCCTCTCGCTCGACGGCTCAATGATACGAAGGCCGCTCAACAAACTCGCTGATGATTTACGGACCCCGCCGGCCCGACCGGTCGGGGGACTTTGCGCTGCCCGCGTTTTTTCGCGGAGCATCTGATCGCTCGTCACATCTGGCCACCTAGGGAGGATACCAACCTTGGCCACTCGCGATAAACCGATCGTCTCTTTCGCCAAGCTGACGCCCGGCATGGAGATGCCGAACCTCCTCGATGTGCAGCTGCGCGCGATGGAGACCACGGCGCGGCGCCTGGCCGGGGAG
>CAZJEH010000260.1:0-4029 GCA_964544905.1 uncultured Gemmatimonas sp. | reverse complement strand
GCACCCCCGGGCGGCGGGGAGCGCGCGGGCCTGCCAGGCGGGCGAATGCTCCGCTCCGCCGCGCGGTACCCGGCGCGCCCCGACCGGTGACCACCGCGCGAACGTGGTCGGAAGCGGCAGCAGTGGCGAGATCCGCGAGCCTTGCGTTGACCGCGTTCTCCACCAGCCCCGCCAGCTGCATGGCAACCCGCTCGAGGCGCTCGTCTCCGGCAGTCAGCGCGGACGCTTCGATCTCCCGGTACGAGAGCGCCACGGTGACCGAGAGCAGGACGACCAGCAGCGCGGTGATGAGAAGCGGAACCTTCAGTTCGAGCGAGAGCCCCCGCACGCGCGGGATCGGCCTCTCCAGACCGTCCGTTGCTCCGGCCGGATGGCGGACCTCTTCGTTCATCGACCTCTCGCTAAAGGCAACCGCCGGGGCGGTTCGCATCCACGGGTCGCGAGGCGGCTCGGGATGTTGTGGGGAGCCCTGCTCAGAGAACGCAGGTCGGGGACTCTCCGCTCACCCAGGCCGCGAGCAACCGCCATTCCGGATCTTCCCTCGTGGCCCACCTACGCCCCCCTGCATGATAGCCATCCCCGCCAGCGTCGGGGTGCAGGGGGTTCATCAGCAGACGGCTGCGGAGGGGATCTCCTGGCTCGATATAGCGGCTCGCCACTCTGAAATTCTGCCAGGACTCCTCCTCGTTCCAGAAGCTGCGTCCCTCCGGCAGGGTCTGGGCGAAGTTCATTGCGCCACTCGAATGGCAGCTGGCGCAGGGAGCGAGCCCGGGACGCTCGTGGAGGAAGACCTTCTGAACGCAGTTCCGGAAGAACTCGAAATCGAGCACGGGAGAGGGTTCGATGCCGACCGGCGGCGCGTTGGCGGCGCCCACCCACTCCGCGAGGAGCCGCCACTCCGGGTCGTCCGTGCTCGCCCAGAACTTACCTCCGGAATGGTGTTCGCTTCCGCCCGCGTCGACGGCCAGAGGCTCGCGGAGGAGGCGGCTGCGCTCCGGTGAGCCCGGGACCACCAGCTTCGCCAGGTTTGCGAAGTTGCGGCGCGACTGCTCGAGCGTCCAGAAGACCGAGCCGTCCGGCGCAACGTTCAGCGGCTCGAGCGGCATCGGCGTCGCCGAGCGAACGTGGCAGGTGACGCAGGCAGAGACGCCCGGACCAAAGCCGCCCCTGTCACGTAAGAGTATCGGCTCGATCCGGGCGCGATAAAAGTCGAAGGAGAGTGTGTCGCGGTCGGTAAGCTCCCCGAGCGGGAGAGTAGGTGCGGCGGCATGGGCGATTCGCGGTGCGCCGCTCGAGGCCCGCGCAACGACGCCGACGACCAGCACGAGAGCCAGCAACGGCCACAGGTACACCGCGATCCCGACCCCGCGGGGATGCCTCATTCGATATTCCCCGGCAGCACGGCGGTGTGATTGTGTTCGGGCACCTGGCCCACGGGAATACGAGCGATCTCGGTCATCGTGATCCTGTCGATGACCGACACATTGTTGGAACCCGCATTTGCGACGTAAAGATAGCGGCTGTCGGGAGTGCTGGTCAGCCAGCTCGGGCGGTTCCCCACCTTCAGTCCGCCCTGGAACGCCAGCTCCGGGAGCGACCAGGCGTAGACCGAGTCGTGGGCCCGGCTCGCAAACCACAGTGTTCGGCCATCCGCGGTCACTTCCAGCCCATGCCCCGGTGAACCCCGCAAGCCATCATTGTCGACCTCGGCCAGGGGTGCCGGAGGAACCCGGACCGAGCGAACGAGCCGCCGCGCCGCGAAGTCGATCACGTGAAAGCCGTGGAAGCCGGAGGTCTGAACGAAGATGTTGCGGGTCGACCCATCCTCGTTGGTCTCGAATGCGAGCGCCCGAACGCCTCCGTCCTCCAGCGGGTCGAGTTCGCGCTCCGGCTCGAAACGTACCGACCAGATCGGTTCGTCCGACCGTGTGTCGATGACCGTGAACATCCGGCCCGCGACGCTCCCGGCGACCACGTGCCTACCATCGGGAGTAACGAAGGTGCTGTGAATGCCCTTCTCCGTTGGGATCGTCCGAATCCACTGCCGAAGCGTCGTATCGACGACATCGACACCGGGTTCGGGGCCGATCACGCCAACGTAGATCTTCGCTCCGTCGGGAGTGATGTCGAGATGCCGCGGCCGGCCACTCAGGGGGATCCGCGCGACGACCGACATCGTACGCGTGGAGACCACGTCGATCGTACGATCGAGCCCGTTGCCGACGTAGATGTGCGAGCCATCGGGATGTGCGGTCACGCCGTGGGGCAGCGGAATGCCCCCGATCACCTCGACCACGGTGTTGCTCGCGGTGTCGATGACGTGGACCTCCGCACCCGCCGTATTGGCCTGCAGCACGACGATCCGTCCCTCCTGGGCACCCGCCACGGGAGCGAACAGGAGTGACGTTCCCACCAGCAGCGTGGAGGGAAGAAGCGCCTTCTTCATGGAGTCCGGCAGTACGGGAATACGCGAATGACCGCACTATACATAAAGCGGCGGCTCGCGTAAACGAGATCGGAGCCGGCGGGGGAGGCCGGTACGGCGTGCGGCCCGGCAGCGCCGCACCGGCGGCGGGTCAACGAATGTGCTTGTACATCATATCGACCACCTCGTCGTACATCGCCTCGGCTTCCTCACCGCCCGAGGTGATGGCGGCTGCTCCGCAGTGTTTGAGATGGTTGCGCACCAGCTCGCGGCCGACGCTTCGAAGCGCCTGGTGGACGGACGAGATCTGCGTGAGGATGTCGGCGCAGTAGCGGTCTTCCTCCACCATGCGCTGGAGGCCACGCACCTGTCCCTCGATCCTTCGCAGCCTCTTCAGATTCCGCTCCTTCGCATCGGGGTCGACGCCGACCGCATGCCGGACGGGTGGGTCCAGCGGAGCCTCGGGACCGCCGAGTGCCGGGTTGGGCTGCTTCAGCTCCTTCTTCATTTCGCGTCAGGATCGAGGTGACTTTCCGTGTTATCAGAGGCGCACGGTGCGTAGCCGCAGGCTGTTGCTGACCACGCTCACCGAGCTGAACGCCATGGCCGCGCTCGCCAGGATCGGGCTCAGCAGGATTCCGAACGGCGCGTACAGCGCACCCGCGGCCACCGGGATCCCGATCGTGTTGTAGATGAACGCCCAGAAGAGGTTCTGCTTCATCGTACGGAGCGTCCTGCGCGACAGGTGGATCGCGCTGGCGACGCCGCGGAGGTCGCCCCGCATCAGCACGACGTCGCCGGCCTCGGCGGCGATGTCCGTGCCCGTGCCCAGCGCAATCCCGACGTCCGCTCGCGCCAACGCGGGGGCGTCGTTGATGCCGTCTCCGACCATCGCGACGACCTCACCCGTCGACTGCAACCGGGCGATCTCGGCGACCTTCCCTTCCGGCAGCACCTCGGCGACCACCCTGGGGATGCCGGCCTCACGGGCGACCGCCTCGGCCGTGCGCCGATTGTCCCCCGTCAGCATCACCACGTCCAGCCCCATTCCGAGGAGCCGCTGCACTGCCTCGCGAGAGGACCCCTTGACGGGATCGGCGACCGCGATCACCCCGGCCAGCGCACCGTCAACCGCGAGGAACATCGGGGTCCGGCCACGTCGCGCCAGATCCTCGACGGTCGCCGCGAGCGGAGCTACGTCGATGGCGTAATCGGCCATCATCGTCTGATTGCCGATCGCGACGGCGGAATCGCCCACGACCGCGGTTGCCCCGCGCCCCGTCGCCGAGGCAAAGCCCTCGGCCGGCTTCAGCGCGACGCCCAGCTCCGTTGCGTACCGCACGATCGCGTCGGCCAGCGGGTGCTCGGAGGACGCCTCGAGCGACGCCGCCAGCGACAGCATCTCTCCGGCGTCGATGCGAGCGTCGGGCGCGAGCACGACGTCGGTAACGGTCGGCCTCCCCTCCGTGACGGTGCCGGTCTTGTCCAGCACGACGGTCGTGACGTCCCTCGCCCGCTGGAGTGCTTCGCCCCCCTTGATCAGGATGCCTGCCTCCGCGCCCTTCCCCGTCGCCACCATGACCGCGGTGGGAACCGCCAGACCC
>CAZJEH010000259.1:0-4047 GCA_964544905.1 uncultured Gemmatimonas sp. | reverse complement strand
CCGCGCTGACGTACGCATACTCGAAGCGAGCGAGCACCTGCTCCCGCGCTTCGTGGTAGCTGAGCTCGGTGAGCTCCGACGGATCCAGGTGCGTCGCTACGCTCGACACCCCGTTCGACGGCGCCCCGTCTTCCATGTACGGGAGGTCGATCGGCTCGATGCTGGCCCCGGGCTCCAGGATGACCACCGCGTGCTCGATCACGTTCTGCAGCTCGCGCACATTTCCGCGCCACGGCCGCGAGCAGAGCGAATCGAAGGCCTCCTGCGTGAAGACCGGCTGCGGAGTCCCCGGCTCGCGGTACTTGGACCAGTACTTCTCGAGGAAGTACTGGGCGAGCTGCGGGATGTCCTCGGTGCGGTCGCGCAGAGGCGGAAGGTGAATGGGGACGACTCCCAGGCGATAGTAGAGGTCGCGGCGGAGCGTTCCGTCCTCGATGGCCTCGCGTGGATCGCGATTGGTCGCCGCGATGAAGCGGACGTTGACCTTGGCGTTGACCGTTTCGCTGCCGATGCGCCGCACGCTGCCGTCCTGGATGACGCGCAGAAGCTTGGCCTGGAGCTGCAGCGGCATCTCCGTCAGCTCATCGAGGAAGAGCGTGCCGCCGTCGGCGACCTCGAGCAGCCCGGCCTTGTCGCGGGTCGCGCCGGTGAAGGCGCCCTTGACGTGGCCGAACATCTCGGATTCGAGGAGTGTCTCGGGGAGCGCCGCGCAGTTGATCGCCACCATCTGCTTGCCGCGGCGGCGACTGTTGTGGTGGATGAACTGGGCGATCATCTCCTTGCCGGACCCGCTTTCGCCGGTCAGCAGCACCGATGCGGACGTGGCCGCGACCTTCCTGGCCAGTTGGATCACCCGCATGAACGCGGGAGAGCGGCCGAGCAGGGCGAACTCCTCTTCGGGGAGTCCGGATCCGGTATCGAGACTCTGGTTCGCCCGCTCCGCTTCGATCTCGTACCGGGCCCGAGCGAGGAGCACCCGCAGGTGGTCGGCCGAGAACGGCTTGGGCAGGTAGTTCCAGGCGCCGGCGTTGAGGGCCGCGATGCTTCCTTCCGCCGATGAATTGGACGACATTACGATCACCCGCGTTTGCGGATGGTTCGAGAGGCAGTCGGCCATGATCGCCTGGGAAGAGGCCTGCGACAGGTGAGCGTCCAGGAGAACAACGTCATAGCGCTCATGCTGCACGATCGAGCGGGCGTCGAAGCCGCGGGTGCAAACGCGCACCTCGTAACCCTCGTTCGCCAGGACCTTCAAGCAGGTCTCCGCAAGGGATCGCTCCTCGTCGACGAGAAGCACGCGGATCGTGTTCTCGTTCTCGAGAACCCTCAGCTCGGGGAGAGATGGCTGAGGGCTGCTCATCTCGCCTCCGTGGCGCCGGTCGCGCCGGAGGGACCTCGTCCAGCGATCCGGTTCGAAGGATCGCGGAACAGTGCACCTCGTTTCCTGAGCCATCGCTCGTTGTCAGTGTGATGGTGGTCGTCGAAACGCGGCTCGGCGCACCGAGCCCCCTCCGTGATGTTGGGTTGAGGAGCTTCGCGGCGCCGGAGGGCGCTCATCCGGAAGTCCTTTTCGGGCCGCGCACGGTTCCCGCGAACCGCCGCTTCGACGTCCTCCATACATGACTGCATTAGTGTGTAGAACGTCACCGGCGGGTCGTACGCGATATCAGCGGCCGGCGATACGAGCGAATGTTGGATCGCCGGTCGTGACGCTCGTCGCTCTTGCGAGGTCGACGGCCGCGGCAACGCGCGACCGTCGACTTCGGCGACGGACGTGATCAGGTGGTCGATGTTCTGACGAAGGAAACTTTCGAGATAGGCCGACCCGTTAGGCGGGCAGCTCGCCCCGTCGCGCCGGAGGGAATGGCTTCGCGCGACGGGGAGAGACGCGGGACACCCGACCCACGCCACTGAATCAGTCAGCTCAATGGCTTCGCGCAACGGTATCGGTCCGTAAGAGAGTTCGCTTTGGCGACTCTACCTGGCAGCTGGGCTGTCTCTGGGAGACCCCTAGCTTTGCGGACCGACCTCGCGATCGGGGTGCCTTTATTCAAGGAGAGGCCGTTCCCTGAAACCGGGAACGATTCGTCGGAGGGACTCCACCGACGCCCGTGGTTGTAGCATGCTCGGAGCCAAACCGCCTCGCGAACGACAAGTTGCGTGGGGAAAAGGGATTACCAACATAAGGCCGGTTGGCCCGCGCCTGCTGATGGAACGGGGGATGTTACACGGCGGTAATCATGCGTTACATCGGCTGAGGGGTTGTTCGGAACTGTGATATTTGCTGGTCGACCCCTGTATCGAGCGGTGAATCGACCCGACCGGGTCGGCCCCGAGACGGTCATGAACTTGCGCGCATCACGGTTCCCTTCGGCCCTGGTGAAGGGGCATATCGATGGACGGTCTATCCGCTCTCGTATTCCTGGGTTTAGTGGTGTTGGTGGCTATCGCGTTCAGTTCGTTCCGGCGGTTCCGGCGGCGCAGGGATTCGGACGTCCCGGAGATTCCGATCTTCCTTCCGCCTGCGGAGAGGAAGCCGGCGCCGGTGAAGGCCGCCGAGAAGGCGCCTCCCCCTCGAAAAGGGGTGACGGAGGCCCCTCGGACTGCACCAGTCGCGTCGCAGCGACAGCCGCCCGACCTCGCTCCCGAGGTCTTCGAAGGGAAGACGATTCGTTTCCACCGTCCGCCCGGTGTAACGCTTCAGCTTCTTCCTGGCCGTCTCGAGGTCATTTCCGGTGAGGACCAGCACGAGGTGATCCGGTTCGTCCGGGTACCGGGGCAGCCCGCGGAGATATCACTTGGGCGCAGTGAGGGTGCGCCGCTCCGGCACATCCAGTTCCGGGCACCCACGGTCAGCCGGCAGCACGCGCGGATGGAGTACACCGACTCCAAGTGGGTCATCATCAATTACTCCAATACCAACCCGGTGGTGGTGAACGGCATACAGCTGGTGCCACCAGCCGATCGCCACGTGCTGACCGACGGGGACGAGATCGAACTCGGGGAAGTGGTATTCCGTTTCCGCGAGTGATCCCGCCGCCTTCTTTCATCGTCAGGACGCGGGTGCGCGGTTCGCGGCCCGCGTTTTGATATCAGATGATTGATCACGGACCCGACCGGCTGTAGGTTGGAGACCTCCCGGCGTGGTTCGCCGGCGGCTCCCGTCGGTTCGCGATAGGATCTCTCCAACGAGCACCCACCAGTGATTCGAGTTCTCGAACGGCTGACCGACATCTCGCACCGGCGCGAGGACGTCCCCGTTCTGCGCGGCCTCCCGTCACGCTACCAGGTCGTGCGGGAACTGGGGTATGGCGGGATGGCTGTGGTATATCTAGCGCGGGACAAGCAGCTCGATCGCGACGTTGCGATCAAGGTGCTGCACGCCGCGCTCTCGGCCGACAAGGCCTCCGTTGCGCGACTCAGTCACGAGGCCCGTCTCGTCGCCCAGCTGCAGCACCCGAACATCGTCGCCATCTACGACCTGGAGCGTCTGCGCGACAAAAGTGTTGCGCTGATAATGCAGTTCGTTCGCGGCCGGACTCTTCGCGCCGTCATCGACGAACAGGGTCGGTTGTCGGCGGCGATGACCGAGCGGGTGCTCTCCGAGATCGCCAGTGCGCTCATCGCGGCACACCGGCGCGGGATCATCCACCGCGATGTCAAGCCCGAGAACATCTACCTCGATCAGGAGAGCGGACGGGCACTGCTGGCCGACTTCGGCATCGCCCAGGCCCCGCTGATCCAGAGCGGTCTCACGCTGGCCGGTGAGGCGGTTGGTACTCCGAACTACATGTCCCCGGAGCAGATCGCCGGTACGGACGTCGACGGACGGAGCGACATCTACAGCCTCGGACTCGTCGGGTACGAGATGCTCACCGGCAAGCAGCCCTGGGCGGGGGAATCCCTCTACAACGTCCTGCACAAGCAGCAGCACGAAAACCTGCCCTCGCTGGCAAGGCTTCGGCCCGATGCACCGGCGGGACTGATTCGGGCGCTCGAGCAGGCCATGCGGAAGGATCGGGCGGAACGACCCAGGTCCGCCGAGGT
>CAZJEH010000258.1:0-4079 GCA_964544905.1 uncultured Gemmatimonas sp. | reverse complement strand
TGTTCACCGGCGAGCGCAAGAATTTCATCGTGTCGTAGATCGCCAGGCCGGCGTACACGGAGCCGCCCGGCGAGTTGATGTACAGGAAGATGTCCTTCTCGGGGTTGTCCGCCTCCAGGAAGAGGAGCTGAGCGATGATGACGTTCGCCACGTCATCATTGATCGGACTGCCGAGGAAGACGATCCGGTCCATGAGGAGACGGGAGAAGATGTCGTACGACCGTTCTCCCCGGCTGGACCGCTCGATCACGTACGGCGCATATATCGGCATTCAGACGTCTTGGCTTGGCGTTGAGCGTGTTGCTACGCGATCGTATTCCGCGACTTCAGGAACTCGAAAACCTTCTCCTCGGTGATCTCCCGCTCGAGCGCTTCGAGCTGGCCGCTCTTCTCCAGCTGGAGCCAGACGGCGCTGGCCGACTGCCCGTGCTTCTGCGCGAGGTCCTCGACGCGAGCGTCGATCTCGTCCTGCGTCGCCTGCAGGCCTTCCGATTCGGCGATCGCTCCGATCACCATCGTGCGCTTGAGGCTCTGCACGGCCTGCGGCCTCAACTCCTGCCGTAGCCGTTCGAGCTGCTCCTCCTGTTCCGGAGTGAGCTCACCCATCCTCCGCCGCTCTTCCTCCGTCTGGGGCTCACCCAGCATGTAGCTCAGGTACCGGCGGATCATCGACTCCGGCACATCGAACGGGTTGGCCTCGATCACCTGGTCGACGAGCTGGCGCCGGACGTCGGCTTCGGAGCGCTGCTCGGCATCGGCCTGGAGGTCCGACTGGATCCGTTCGCGCAGCGCCTCGACGGACTCGAAGTCGCCGACCTCGCGCGCGAACGTCTCGTCGATCTCCGGCAGCACCCGATGTTCTGCCTCCTTGAGCGTGATGCGGAGCTTCTGCTCCTGCCCGCGGCGAGCCTCGTCCGGGAAATCCTCGGGGAAGGTGACAGCGAACTCGCCGGTCTCTCCCGTCGTGAGTGTCATCACCGCGTTCTCGACGTCCGGAATGGCCTGCCCCTCGCCGAGCCGGATCCGATAGCTGTGCGGTTCCTCGTCTCCGTCCTCCGCCAGCGCGGTGATCTCGACCAGGACCTGGTCACCGTAGGCGGGACGTGTGCCGGCCTCGATCGGCACCCAGGTCGCCCGCTCCTCGCGTAGCCGCTCGAGTACGGCGTCCACCTCGGCATCCGTGACCTGGGCCGGCGTGCGGGTCGCGGTGAACCCCTCCACCCGGGCAATCTCGATCTCCGGCTTTACCTCGACTTCAACCGCGAAGGAAAGCTCGGCGGCCGGATCGTACTTGACGTCGTCTACCCGCCCCTGGCTGATCGGGATGATGCCCTCCGCCTCGAGGGCTTCCTGATAGGCTTCCTGGATGAGACGGTCGATCGTCTCCTGGTCGATGGAGGGACCGAATCGTTGCTCGATGATGCGCTGCGGGAGCTTGCCCTTGCGGAAACCCGGAAGGCGGATCCCCCGCGCGACTTGCTCCGCCACTCGCCCGCGGGTGCGCTTTACCCGGTCGGCCGGAACGGTGATCGAAAGCCTGCGACTCCAGGAAGAAGCTTGCTCGACGGCGATCTTCAGCTCGGTCGTCTCGGAACCCATGCGTGGTCTACGATTCGTGGCCGTGGATGCGAAAGGGGGGATTCGAACCCCCACGGCCGGAGCCACTGGTTCCTAAGACCAGCGCGTCTACCATTCCGCCACTTTCGCGAGCGAGTAACGCGCAAATATAGACGCGGGCCGAGGAACAGGTCAACCGAAAAACCCGGCGCGCACGAGGCGTGCCGGGCTCGAGGAGGGTTGTCGGCCGGGCTGGAAAGTGCGCCGCGAGCGCGGTCTGCCCGCCGAAGAATCGACTGGTCAGCCGCGCAACCGCACGTTGAGAATACGACGCGTGCCGGTCGAATGCTCGATGACGAGCGAGACTACACTGTTGGCCGGCTTCTGGTCGATGAGCCGCTCGAACTGCTGAACGGTCGTGATCGCTTCTCCATCGGCCTCGAGGATCCGGAACCCCTGGAAGCCCACCAGCCGTCGGTAATTCTGGCTCGTCCGAGGCACGGACTCGATGACGATACCGTTCACGCCGCGGAAGCCGAACTCGCTGGCGAGCTCGGGCGTGAGTGAGCTGACGACCGCGCCGAATCGCCCGCTCGCGTCGGTGGCGGCCTGCTGCGGCACGGCCGGCGTGACAGGCGGTGGAGCCTGCGTAGCGGCCTCCACGAGCTGAATCTGGAGTGACCGCCGCTCCCCGTACCGGATCACCTCGACGTTCACACGATCGCCCGGCCGCCGGCTGGCGATGATGCGCTGCAGCTCGTTCGACCGAGTCACCGCCTGGCCATCGACCGCCACGATGACGTCGCCGCGCTGCATTCCCTCGCGCTCGGCCGAGGTGTTCGGCTGGCTGAAGTCCTGCACGACGACCCCCGCCACGGCGGGTAGCTTGAACACCTCGACGTCTTCGACCTCCACGTCCGCGATGGCGATACCCAGCACGGGGCGCCGCCACCGGCCGTATCGAATGAGGTCGTCCGCGACGTGCCGGGCGAGATCGATCGGCACGGCGAAGCCGTAACCCTGCGACAGACCGCTCTCCGAGGCGATCGCAGTGTTCACCCCGATGACCTCGCCACGGATGTTGACCAAGGGCCCACCCGAGTTACCCGGGTTGATCGCCGCGTCCGTCTGGATGAAGGATTCGACCGCGAGCCGCGCCAGATCCTCGTTCTCGTTCAGCAGGCTCTGCTGGATGATGTCCACCCGGCGGTTCTTCGCACTCACGATGCCCGCGGTGACCGTGAAGTCGAGCCCGAGGGGATTGCCTATCGCGAGGACCCACTCGCCGACCCGCGTCTCGCCCGGGTCCCCGAACCGCACCACGGGAAGGTTCCTGGCGGCGATCTTGATCACGGCGACGTCCGTCGTGGGGTCCCGCCCGATCACCTCGGCCGGATACTCCCGGCGGTCCGTCGTCACCACGTCGATCCGGACGGCGTCCGCCACAACGTGGTTGTTGGTGATGATGTATCCGTCCTCGCTGATGATGAAGCCAGTGCCCCCCGCCGCGATGGGCACATCCGGGGGATTCTCGAAGAAGCGCCGGAACTGCTCGGGAACGTCGTCGGGTATGGTCGCCCGAACCGTCGCGATCCGTTCGGTGCTGATCGCTACCACGGCCGGCGTTACCGACTCGGCGATGGCGATGAACGATTCGCCCAGGTCGGAGAGCTGCTGGATGTCGCGCGCCGAGGGCGCCGTCTGCAGGAATGAAGCGTGCGAGGTCGCCGTCCACTGCATCCCCGAGGCGAGCAGTATGCCACCGAGAAAGGAAATGGCGGTGACGCTGATCGCCCTGGCCTTCGCGCGTACGGGGTCGAGCATCGATCGTCTCCGGAAAAGCCCCGGGGAGGCGAGATTTGGATCGGTCACGGGCGGATCGCCCGTCGACGATAATACGACGCTTCCTACAGTTGGTTCGCCGGGCCCCCATAAACGTTGTCTCCGCCGGCACCTGCCGTGCCGACGGAGACGAAGGGCGGATGAGCGCGCCGAAGCGTCGGGTTCCGCTGGGAGTGTCGGCCCGATTAGCCGACCGGGCGACTACTTCTTGTCCTCCTCAACGATCTCGTAGTCGGCCTCGATGACCTCCTCATCGGAGCTCGGCTGCGCCTGCGCGGTCGCGTCGTCCGCGAACCCGGCCCCGGCCGTGGCCCCGCCGGTGAACCCGGCGTCCGCTCCGGCGGTCTGCGACTGCTGCGCCTGGTACATCTGCGCGCCGGCCGCCGTGTAGGCCTGCTGCAGTTCTTCGGTCGCGGCGGTGATCTCGCCCATATCGCCCTGCTTCAGGGCCTTGCGCGCCCGTTCCACCGCATTCATCAGGCGCTCCTTGGTGCTGGCGTCGAGCTTGTCCTCCCACTCCTTGGCGTTCTTCTCCACCTCGTACGTGAGCGCGTCGAGCCGGTTGCGGGTCTCGACCTCCTCCCGCCGCCGCTTGTCCTCCTCGGCGTGGGCCTCGGCGTCCTTCACCATCCGCTCGATCTCCTGCTCGGACAGCCCGCTCGACGCCTCGATCCGGATCT
>CAZJEH010000257.1:0-4115 GCA_964544905.1 uncultured Gemmatimonas sp. | reverse complement strand
GAAGCCGTGCTGTTCAGCCCAACGGACGTACATGCGGATCAGCATCTCCGCCCAGTCCTGCGACTCGGTGCCGCCGGCCCCGGGGTGGATGGTCAGGATCGCGTCCCGGTGGTCGTCCGGGCCCCGGAGCATCGTGCGCAGCTCGAGAGCCTCGAGCGCGGTGCCGGTCGCCTCCACCTCGCGCTCCCATTCATCGCTCAGCGATGGGTCTTCTTCGATCGCCAACAGCTCGGCCAACTCCTTCAGGTCGGCCACCTTGGCGCTGAGCTCGCGCCACGGCTCGGCCCAGGCCTTCAGCTCGTTCGCCTCGGCGATTACCGCCCTCGCGCTCTCCGCGTCGTTCCAGAAGTCGGGTTCGGACATCCGTGCCTCGAGCTGCTGGATACGCTCTTCCTTGGCCGGGACGTCAAAGAAACCTCCTCAGCTCTTCGAGCCGGCTTTCATAGTTTTCGAGTCTGACCCTGTTCTCGGTCGTGGTCATCGGAGTACGTCTATTCTCGGTTCTGAAAAACAAACAAGGGCCGCCCGAAGGGGCCCCTGCGGTGTCGCGAGTGGAGTCTGCAGCCGGCCTGGCGGGCCGGCTGCAGAGGTGCTAGAAGAGCCGGGCGCCTCCCGCGAGTAGCTCATTGAGAGCGTCACGGAAGTAGGTCGTATCGCGGGCGAACTGTTCACCGACATGGGCGACGTATTCGTCCCAGCTCTTGCGTATCTCCTCGCGAAACTCCTGCCGGAGCGTCCCCTCACGTAGACTTCGCTCCCGCCGGTCCGGATGGTACACCACAATGTCCGAAACGAGCGCTCGGGCAAGACGGCGCGCCCGCGCGTGCGGATCCGTGGACCCGAACGGCGGGGGCGGAAGCTCGCCATCGCTCGTCGGACGGACCGGGGCGGCAGCGAAGCCGGCCGAGAGGGCTTCCTCCTCGGGGAGGGATGTCGGGGCCACGCCGCCCGATGCGACCTCCTCAACGCCGACAGTCGCGGCACCATCCTCGTCGATCGGAGGAGGTGGCTCCTCCCAACTCTCCTGGGTCGAGAGCGCAGCGTCTTCGGACTCGGCCGAGGCGGCAGGATGATACGCTGTTTCGGTTTCCAGGTCCACATCGGCGCCGTACCCGGAGTCGGCATCCGCGGCCTGTAACTCTGCCAGAGTGTCGCTGGGGCCGGACTCGCTCTCGCCGTAATCCGGATGGTCCGCCTGCTCGGCCCAGCCGACCGCTTCCGCGGAAGCCTGTTCTGCGGCCTCCTCGGACCGGTCTTCTACGCCGTACGCGCTGGGCTCACCTCCGCCCTGATCAAAGTCGTCATCGGGACGGGCAGGCGACACATCGGAAACGCTCTCGTCAGGGACGTATGCCGGAGTAGCCTCCCACGCTTCCGGCTCCGCGGGCGGTTCCGGGGATGTGTCGAGTGCGTCGGAAACCAGGGTATCGCCGTACTCCGCGCTCCCCTGCGGGGCCGGCTCGGCTCCAGCTTCGGCATAGGCGAAGTCGTCGGTCGAATCGCCGTAGTCCGCCTCGGCTGGAGGCTGCTCTCCCGATTCCTCGGTTTCCGATCGCGCCCAGGCGGCTTCGTCCATCCCCTGGACGCTCCAGGTGTCTTCCGGTATCACTCCGGCGGTTACGCCGATCCCGGCAACCGCTGGATCGGCCGCAAGCGTGCTCCCGGCGGCCAGCTCCTCACCGGCCGGAACAGCAATCGCGAATTCCGCGGGACAACGCGCACAACGCGCGAAGACGCCGGTCGACGGGACCTTGCGAGGGTCCACGCGATACACGGTTCCGCATTCCGGACAGGTGACGTTCATCGATTTCTGATCTCTGTCTGAACGGCCGTTGATTGAGGATCGATCAGTCCTCGTCGGGTGAGGGCGGCGTAAAGCCGTGGCCCGTCCGCCGATCGACGACGTAGAGAGACCCCGGAAGAGTCTTCGCGTAGCTCTTCATCTCTGTCGCCAACTCGCTGATCTGGGCCGTATGCGTGAACTTGCGGTGCTCGTTGGTGACCACTCCGATGGAGAGCGACATCACAGGCACCTGGTACTCGTGACCCCGGCGATCCTTCCCGATGAAGTACCCCCTCTCGCGATCCTCCTCCGCGTAATGGAGGGGGATCAGGGCTTCGAAAACCTCCAGGATCTCCTCGCAGCAGATCTGCATCGCCTCCAGAGGGACGCAGAAGATGAAGTCGTCTCCGCCGATATGGCCCACGAAGCCACCGGGCGCCCGGGCTACCACGATATCGCGAAGGATCCTCGAAACGATGAGGATGATCCGATCGCCCCGATGATAGCCATACCGATCATTGAATTCCTTGAAGTGGTCGAGATCGGCGTAGCAGACGGCGAAAAGCTGGCCACTTCGCAAGCGTTCGGCGAAATCCCGCTCGATCTGAACCGTCCCCGGCAACAGAGTCGTCGGGTGAACGCTGACGTCACGCTCGGCGCGGCGGAGTGCCAGGGCGAGCCTCAGGTCCACTTCCCGCTCGGTTACCGCGGGGGTCAGGACCTCGTCGGCGCCGGCCTCCAGGGCGGCAGCGGCCGTATCCTCGTCTCCGCTCTCGGCATAGACGATCAGCGGGACGACAGCCGTGAAGGCCTCCCTCTTGATCTGACGGCAGAGGTCCAGCGCCTCCTTGTTCGCGTCGGACCCGTCGATGACCAGTGCGGCCGGATACGCCCGAATTACGCGGGCCAGGACGTCGTCGGCATCCTTCCCCTCGACCACCTCCAAGCCCATGCGGTGGGCGAACTCACGAACCGGGCGGGGCACCGGGCGCCCCGTCGGCGAGTAGTGCAACACGAGATGGGAATGCGCCATTGGTCGAGAGACGGGGCCGAGCGACGGTCCCAAAAGTATCTCGGCCTCTCGATTCGTGTCAAAGAAGGCGGGAGAAAGCTGAAGACGCCCGCCGCTTTCCCCGGCGCTCAGGTCGAACCCGAAGGCTCCGCGTCGTCGATAAGCAGGATCGGGATCCCGTCCCGTATCGGATAGAGGAGTCGGCAACGATCGCAGATCAAGGCCGGAGGGCTCTCGGATACCCGGAGCTCCCCTTTGCATTTCGGACATACAAGGATCTCAAGAAGCTTCGGGTCGAGTATTGTCATTCCGTACGGTCGGGTGGTAAGGGAAAACCGAAGCGGGCCAGTGCAACCGGATCCTTTCGCCACTTCGGCAATATCTTGACCCAGAGATCGAGGTACACCCGCTGGTCGAGGAATGCCTCGATCTTGGCCCTCGAGATCCTACCCAACTCACGAACGGCGCCACCCCCCCGCCCCAGCAGGATTCCTTTCTGTGACGCCCGTTCGACGAAGACGGTCGCTCGAATGTAGATAGGTTCGACATTCTCACGAAATTCCTCAACACGGACCGTCGTGCTGTAGGGGATCTCGTCGCGATAGAGTTCGAAGATGGTTTCGCGGATCAGTTCCTCGACGAAGAAGCGGAGGTTCTGCGTCGAGATGTCGTCCTCCGGGTAGAGGAACGGGGACTCCGGCAGCCGGCGAGCGATCTCGGCCCGCAACTCCTCGACACCCTCGCCCGTCGTGGCCGAGATCGGCATCGGCTCCGTTCCGAAGCGATCGCGGGCCCAACTTTCCAGCCCTTCCAGGGAGTCGCGGCTCGCCATATCCGTCTTGTTGATGGCGACGACGAGCTGAGGCAGACTCCGCAGCATCTGCTCGATCTCTTCGTCGAAGTCGGGGGCCGGCCGGGTTCCGTCGAGGAGAAGCACGACTACGTCCGCATCGCCAACGGCCTCGCGAAACACCTCCAGCATCGACCGATGGAGAAGGTACGCCGGGTCGACGATGCCGGGCGTGTCGAGAAAGATCGTCTGCACTCCCTCACGCGTGTCGATTCCGACGATACGCTGCCGAGTCGTCTGCGCGCGGGGGGTGACGATCGCCAGCTTCGTCCCCAGAAAACGATTCAGCAGGGAGGACTTGCCGACGTTCGGCAGCCCCACGATGGCGACCATTCCTGCGCGGGTTTCGACGTTCGCCATGGCGGGGGAATGTACCGGAAATAGTGGTGCCGACAAGCGGACCCAGATCGGTCAGTTAAACGTCCCAGCCCCCTGGGCGACGGGTTGAGGGTCGCAGGGGGCTGGGGTTC
>CAZJEH010000256.1:0-4122 GCA_964544905.1 uncultured Gemmatimonas sp. | reverse complement strand
GGAGCAGCCCGCCAACCGCAGGTCGCTGGCCAGGCGCTACTCAGGCTATCAGTAGCAAATGCGCATTGCAACAAAACGCGCCCGCTGGCGCCTGCAACGCCAACGCTACGGAATCAGCAATGTGTAAATAACAGGATTTGTTTGACCCGCGGTTTGGGCGATCTCATAATCTCAGGCATCATTTCTTGCCGATCGTCGGCAGCTTGCACATACGCCCGATCGTCCAAACCAAGGAGTTATCGGATGCGGCGCTTCGCTTCGACGTGGGCATTCGCCTGGGCGACTTCCTTTTTCCTTGTCGTGTGTGGACCGAATGTTTTCAACCATCCTGCGGCGCGCGCAGCGGACGAAGTCGATGAGGAACTCGCCCGACAGCAGGCGATTATCGACCGCTTCTTAACGGTGCTCGAAAAGAATCCGCGTCGAGGCACGGCGCTCGACCGCATCTACGGCTTCTACGTTGAGAACGGTCAGATTAATGAACTCGTTGCGAAATACGCCGAGCGCGCCAAACAGGACGAAGCTGACGGCGTTTCTTGGATGATCATTGGGTTGGTCGAATCGCAACGCGGACGTGACGCGGCAGCGGTCGAGGCGTTCCGACGCGCAACCGAAATCAGAACCGACGATGCGCTTGCGCCGTACTATCTGGGACAGTCGCTCGTGCTTGTCGGACAGCCTGACGAAGCTGTAAAGGCTTTTGAGCTGGCCATCTCGCGCAAACCACCGCCCAACGATCTGTTGCCTGTCTTTCAGGCGTTAGGGCGCGTGCACCAGCGCGCTCAACGGAGCGAGGAAGCGCTCAAGGTATGGACGCGGCTCGAAGAGTTGTTTCCCGGCGACGTGCTGGTGAAAGAGCAAATCGCCGCCACGATGGTGGAAGAAGGGCAGTTTGCCGATGCGCTCTCGCGCTATCAGTCTCTGGCGACGTTGACCAAGGACGACTATCGACGATCGGTCTATCAGATTGAAGCGGCCGATCTGTTGGTGAAGTTGAATCGCGGCAGCGAGGGCGTTGCAATGCTCGAAGCGCTGCTTGCGAGCCTCAACCCCGACGGCTGGCTACATCGCGACGTGCGCCGACGAATTGAAGACATCTTTCTGCGCACCGAAGACACCGGCGGTCTGGCAAAGTATTACGAAGGATGGCTTGAAAAGAATCCCGAAGACGTCGACGCCATGGCGAGACTGGCGCGAGTCCTGGCTCCTCCAACTCGACCTCTCGGGGATCCCCTTGTTTTGCCAGGACTGGGGTGGGCTGCTGGGCCTGCGGCTCGTGGCGGCACACCCGGATCGCTTCGATCGGGTGGTCGTGTCCAACACCTGGCTTCCCACGGGGGACGAGACGCCAAACGAAGCCTTCCTCCGCTGGCAGAGCTACGCCGCCTCTGCTCCGCGCCTCCCCATCGCCAAGATCCTCCAGAACTCCACGGTCAACGAGATCCCTGCCGACATCCTGGCCGCCTACGAAGCGCCGTTCCCCGATGACAGCTACATGGCAGGTGCGAAGGTCTTCCCTTCGCTGGTTCCGACCAGTCCCGACGATCCGGCGGCTCCCGCCAACCGGCGGGCGTGGGAGACGTTGGAGAAGTGGGACAAGCCGTTCCTCACCGCCTTCGCCGACTCCGATCCGATCACCCGCGGCGGAGATCGCGGCTTCCAACAGCGCGTCCCGGGCGCAAAGGGCATCGAGCATCGGACGATCGAGGGGGCGGGCCATTTCATCCAGGAGGACAGCGGCGAGCAGCTGTCTGCCTTGCTGATCGACTTCGCCGGCTGACACCGGTCCGTCAGCGGGCCCACCGGTGGGCGCCGGCGACTAGCCCGTGTCCGATCCCTACCTCGGTGCGCGGAGCGCGCCGCGATCGCCACGTCGAGCCAGAAGGCCAGATCGACATCGTGGCGGATCGCATCCGCCTCGACGGAGATCCAGCCGCGTCCCATGCGCCTTCCCGCACCCATCTCCGCCGGAGAGGCACCTGGGCGCGACGTCAGTTCGCTATGGCGGTCGGCGATGGCTCGCACGAGTAGGTCGCCGTTCTTTCCGGCACTCATCACGAGCTTGTCGTCGAGCATGAACGCCAGGCCGCCGAACATCGGCACTACTCGCACGGACCCCTTGTCGGCGAGGGCCTCACGGAGACGTCGCGCCAGCCGATCTTGCTCAGGAGTCACGGCTCCCTCCTAGCGGGGCGAACGGTACGACAGGCGATCGATGATGACGACCGAGTACTCGTACGTGGCCATGCGTGAGAACGAGGTGCGGTTACACCTTGCACTGCTATGTACCTCGTAGTTATATGCCTTTTACTCCTAGCCAAGGAGGGCTGGTTGGACATCGACAAAGATTTGGTTGCGGCATCGGCGACTCCGCTGGTGCTGACAATCCTCGAAGAGGGCGAGAGCTACGGCTATGCCATCCTCAAGCGGGTTCGCGAACTGTCGAACGGCGAGATGGAATGGACTGACGGGATGCTATACCCACTGCTCCATCGTCTCCACCGGCTCGGATTGGTGACCCACGACTGGAGGCTCTCCCCCGAGGGTCGACGCCGCCGGTACTACGCCATCACCGACGAAGGCCGAGCAGCCTTGGAAGAGCACAAGCGGCAATGGGTCGCTGTCGCCCGGACGTTGAGAGACGCCTGGGGCGGAGCCCTGCCCACGCTGGCGTCCGGAACCGCCTGACGGTGGACCAACTCGAGCTCGAGATCGCCGAGTGGCGCGCTCACCTGGAGCGGAGCCCAGGGCTCAACGGACGCGACGTCGAGGAGCTGGAGATGCACCTCCGGGACCAGATCGACGACCTGGTGGCCGCTGGCCTCGCCACCGACGAGGCGTTCATCATCGCTGTGAAACGGCTCGGATCCATCGACGAGGTGTCTCAGGAGTTCGCCCGAGAACACAGCGGCAGGTTGTGGAAACAGCTGGTGCTGTCGGGCGAGGGAGACCCACAGGCGACATCACATCGCTGGCTAGAGCCGCTCCTCTTCGCGGTGGCAGCGGCGGTGGTGACTCAGGGGGCGCGTCTCGCCGCGGGCTTTCCTGACGATCAGGAATCGTGGTTCCTGAGGAACGCCGCCTTGTTCGTGCTGCCGTTCCTGGCCGGCTACTTCGCCCGCCGCCGCGGGCTCGCCACGAGCCAATGGCTCGTGGCTGTAGCGCCGTTCGCCGTTTCGGCGCTGCTCGTCAACCTCTACCCGTTCGTCGAAGACGGGTCGACCACATTCCTGGTCGCCGCCCACCTGCCTGCGGTCCTGTGGTTCGCGGTCGCCTATCCATACATGAGCGGGACCCTGCGGTCCCATGAACGCCGGATGGATTTCGTGCGGTTCACGGGCGAGTGGTTCATCTACTTCGCTCTGCTCGCGCTCGGAGGAGGTGTGCTGATGGGGATCACCGTCGCCATCCTCACCCCCGCCGGCGTCGACGCCGAAGCGATCATGGAATGGGTACTCCCGATGGGAGCGGCGGGAGCCGTGATCGTGGCCGCCTGGCTGGTCGAGTCGAAGCAGCGGGTCATCGAGAACATGGCACCGGTGCTGACGATGGTCTTCACCCCTCTGTTCGCGGTCATGCTGGTCATCGCCGCGATCGTCTACGCCGCGACCGGTTTGGGTGGCGCCTTCGACCGCGAACTCCTGGGCGTGTTCGACCTGCTCATGGTCGTGGTCCTGGGACTGATCCTATACGGCATGTCGGCCCGCGACTCAGGTCAACAGCCAGGGTGGATCGACCGTATCCAGTTCGTGGCGGTGGTAGCCGCACTCGCGCTCGACCTGATGGTGCTGGGAGCCATGATCGTGCGCATCGGAGACCTGGGATTCACGCCGAATCGAACGGCGGCACTCGGCCTCAATATCGTCCTGCTGGTCAATCTGGTCGTGACCGCCTGGCTTTCGGGCCGCTTCCTCGCCCGCCGAGGGACCTTTCATCCGATAGAACGCTGGCAAACCGGCTATCTGGCCGTTTTCGCCCTCTGGGCGGCGACCGTCGTGGTCGTCCTACCTCCCCTGTTCTCCTTCGCCTGACCCCGCGCGTCCCGCTCGCGCATACCTCGATGCTTTCGAAAGGTAGCACTGAGACACAACAGAGGGCGGGTCAAGGCTGCAGACGGGGGTC
>CAZJEH010000255.1:0-4163 GCA_964544905.1 uncultured Gemmatimonas sp. | reverse complement strand
GGATGCGTTACACGAGGCCGATCCGCCGGGGCCAGGCCGGGCACGACGTGGTCGGGGAGGCCGTGGCCGGAGGGTGCGCGGCGATCGGGAAGGTCGGTTCGTCCGAGCTGATCGGGATCGTTCGATACCTGAAGTATCGCCGTCCGGATGGCTTCTGCGATTCCTGGGGGACGCGGGCGGCCGACCATCTGACTCGTGGTCCAGGCGTCTTTCCGAGAACCGACGAGGCCTTCACCCGTTTCGCCCAGGAGTTCCTCGACGCCCTGGGCGAGATGGATGTGCTCGGCGTCTGGTTCAACCCCGGGGAGAGCAAGGTCGCCAACAGGTTTGCGCCGAATGCGAAGCTGGTCGAACTCGACTGTCTCGAGCCGCACCTGTGGGAAAATCCGTGGATGCGGTTGGCCGCTGGAAAGCGGGTGCTCCTGGTTTCTCCGTTTACCGACACCGCGCGTGCACAGCATCTCCGTTTGAAGGATGTCTGGAGCAAGAAGCCGGCGATGGCCCCCGACTACGAGCTGTTGACTCTCCGGACGCCGTTGCCGGCTGTGCTGGTCGAGTCGCCGTATCCCTCCTGGGGCGACGGTCTCGACGGCCTCCGCAGTCGCATGAGCGACATGGACTTCGACATCGCTTTGATCGGTGCGGGAGCGTGGTCCCTGCCCCTCGCCGCCCACGCGAAGCGTCTGGGCAGGGTGGGGGTTCACCTGGGAGGCCCTACACAGCTGATGTTCGGGATCCGCGGCACTAGGTGGGAAAGATGGTCGCACCATTCCCAGTACTTCACTGATAGCTGGGTGAGGCCAAGCGGCAATGAACGGCCCGATACCTTCACCCGGATCGAAGGAGGGTGCTACTGGTGAAGACCTCCGGACCGATTCGAGCCCGTCCACCGCTGCTCGAGCGTGGCCAGCGACTTTGGTCCCGGTTGCATCGGCCAATCGCCCGGGACTGAACAGCCTCGAGCCCAGAGTGACGACCATCGTCGAATCATCCCGTCCGGCGGCGACGCTGGAAGCCCTTCCTCCTCCGCCACCCGGGCGCACCGGCTGGCCATGGACGGAAGCACCGACCGGGGACACGCCCGTTCTTCCGTCGGGCAAGGCGTGGCCACGTGTAACCGTTGTCACGCCCTCGTTCAACCAGGCCGATTTCCTCGAAGCGACGCTGCGCTCCGTGATCCTCCAGGGTTATCCCGACCTGGAGTACATCGTGATGGACGGCGGAAGCACGGATGGAAGCGTCGAGATCATCCGGAAGTACGCCCCCTGGATCAGCCACTGGCGGAGCGCCCCGGATCGGGGACAGAGCGATGCGATCAATCAGGGATTCGCGCTGGCCACTGGTTCGGTGCTGGCCTGGCTCAACAGCGACGACATCTATCTGCCCGGCGCGTTGACGACCGCCGTCAAGCATCTCGTCGAGGCGGACGCCGACATCTACATCGGCGCGATGGACAAGGTGTACGTCGACGGCGACCACAGCGAGCTGGTGAAGCGGTCGTTTTCCACTCGGGGGGAACCGTTCCAGGAGTTCCCCATCTTCGCCGATGGCAGGGTTCATCGTTTCCATTTCATCCAGCCGCCTTCCGTCTGGACGCGACGAATATGGGAGGCGACAGGCGGGCTGGACGAGAGTTACCACTACCAGATGGATCGGGAATGGGTGAACCGCGCGCTTGCTGCCGGCGGCGTGCTCGTGACCTCGGATGACGTCCTGGCCCGATTCACCCTCCACCCGGGCTCCAAGAGTAACGACTTCGTCGTAAGGTTCCTGCGAGACGAGATCCGGCTGTACCTCCGGTCGAGCGTGAAACCGGGGTTCCGCTTCGTGCCCTGCCTGCTATCGACGCTCCGGCCTGCTTACAGGCTGCTCCTCCTGCGCGGCAGGGAAGCGGCTTCGAAACCGAATCGGACAGCCGCGTTCGTACACGGAATCGCCGCCCGTGCGGTTAAGGTGGCCTGGCGAATCGCCCTCGCGGCCGGAGGTGTCGAGCGGCGAAGGCTGCCGGAAACATGACGTCCAGCGGGGCGCCCCGCCCGTCGGCAGCGTTTCGCCCGAGGGTCCTCCTCGTACAGAGGCAGCAGGGAGGAGGATCGATGATGTGCGCGAAAGAGCTCGCCATGGCCCTCCCGGACGAAGGCGTCGATCCGACGGTGTTGCTGACGGCCGACGGCGAAGACGCACAACACCTACGCGAGCGTGGGATACCGGTCATCCTGGCCGAGCGTACCGCTGTCCGAATTCCCAGCGCGCTGACTAGTGATTCGGTCAGGCAGTTGAAGAGCCAACGGGGAATCAGTGAGCTCAATCGGTTGTTGCGGGCCGATTTCAAGACAGCGCGAAAGATCTCGAGGATCCTCCGCAGTCATCGCTTCGATCTGGTTCACAACAACACTGGCCTTCGCCCGGATCGAGCTTCGATCCTCGCTACGGCGTGGAATGGGCTTCCCCAGGTCACGCACGTGCGCTCCTTCGAGCGTTACGCGAGGCCGATCGACCCCACGATAGCCAGGTTTACACAGTTCATCTTCATCTCACAGGCAGTCGCGGCGCACTGCATTGAACGACTGGCCCTGTCTCCCGAGCAGGGCCAGCTGATCTACGACGCGATCGACGAGTCCTACTATGCTTCCGGTCGAGAACGACGGTCCGAGGTCCGCCAGCGGTTGGGAATCGAGAGCGGGCAGTTCGTTATAGTCAGTATCGGCCGTCTCGTCCCGTGGAAAGGTCAGGACGTCTTCATTGCAGCGGTCGGACCGCTGTTGCGGGAAAGGGAGACGTTGACTGCCATGATCGTCGGCGGGCCCAGCCCCACGTCGGCCGAATACGCGCGCAAGCTTCACGCGATGGCGGACCAGTCGGGCCTGGGCGAACGCTTGAAGATGGTCGGATTCGAGCGCGACGTCGCAGGCATTCTGGCCGCGGCCGATCTGGTCGTGCACACCTCGGTTCAACCGGAGCCGTTCGGCCGGGTGATCGTCGAAGGCATGGCTGCGGGGAAGCCTGTAATCGGGACGGCCGCAGGCGGAGCCGCGGAGATCATCGATCATCGGGTCAGCGGCCTTCTCGTCCCTCCCGCGGATGCGGAGGCATTGCGCGCCGCCATTGTCGAGGTCGTCGACAACCCGCAGCTGGCGAAGGAGCTGGCCGAACGCGGAGAGCGCACAGTTCGCGAGCGCTTCCAGCTGCAGCCCCAGGCCCGCCGCGTCGCCCAACTCTATCGCGATCTCCTCGATCGACACATCAACCATCGCCGCCCTTCGAAGCAGGCGAAGTCGCCTCGCGTTCACACCAGTCTCTGACTCGATTCGCGGAGGTCGAAGGTCCCATGAGGGACACCGACCACGAACCGTTCGGGACAGGGACCGGCCGCCAACCTCAACCGCGGAGCTCGCGGTTCTCCACACCGAGCCGATCGCGTGCCGCGCCATGTTGCGCGACCCATCCCTGACGTTGTCACATGCTGTGGCACCGATACCGTTGTGGTGGTGCTACAAAGCAGTCGAGCGCACCTCGAGGGGGGCTGCTCAAGACCCATCTTCAACTATCGTAAGACTATTGTCAGTAATCACTTGCGGCGCTCTTCACAATGCGCAGCGGCACAGTCTCCCGACACGGAATCGAACTTGCCCCTGGGTGCTGGCCTCGACGGCCCGCGCAGGACGAAAGGGGCGAGCGGACCGCGATCGCCGAAACGGATCATCGAAGGGTCGACCAGCCCGGCTGGTACTGACGGGCACGAAGTGCGTTCGGGAGCGATGGCAGATCATTTTGGACAACTCAGAAGCTGGCACCGGGCCATACGCGAGGCGGGCGAGGCAACTCTTTCCCAGCGCGGGTGGTACGCGTGTTATACGCGGGCGAGACACGAGAAAAGGGTTGCTCAGGTCCTGGCGGAGCGCGGTGTGGAGCAGTACCTCCCCCTGGTCGCCCAGGAGCGGCAGTGGCACGATCGGAAGAAGGTCGTCTCCTTTCCGTTGTTCCCTGGCTACGTGTTCGTCCGCGTGGCGCGCTCGGAGATCTTCGAGGTGACCTGCATCCCCAGCATCGTGTCATTGGTAATGGCGGATGGGCGGCCGGCGCAGGTCCGCGATGAGGAGATCGAGAACGTCCGTCGGTACGTGCACGTACTCTCCGAGCTGGGCGAGCAGCCGGAGCCGCAT
>CAZJEH010000254.1:0-4166 GCA_964544905.1 uncultured Gemmatimonas sp. | reverse complement strand
CTCTGGGGATCGCTCTATCCGACCCTCGACCTCCACGGTCTGACCGCCGAGGAGGCCGTTCGCCGTGCCCGCGAATGGCTGCGGGCTCGCCGGAGTGACGGCGAACGGACCGTTCGCCTGATCACGGGGCGTGGCCTGCACTCGGTCGGCCCGCCTGTTCTTCCGGAGGCGGTCGACGACCTCCTCCGCGGGCTACGCGGAGTGGAGGTCGCCTCTCACGAGCGTGAACCTGGCGGCGGAGTCGTCCGGGTTACCCTTCGTCCGCCCGACTCAACACCGATGAGGCCGAACACGCCCGCGCGTCACGATCCCGAAGTGGAGAGGCTCGCCCGCGAGTCCCTGGCCGAACTCGGCGTCGATCCGACCCCGGCCGTCCTGGCCGCGGAGGTCCAGCGCATCCTGGACGAACGATATCGCCGCTGAACGGGCGGATTGTACGCCAAGCAACCGGGTGAGGCAAGTTGGCGGCAGGGGCGCTTGCGACCGGTGTTGCGGGTGCGGAGGCAGAGCGGGAGGCCGTGCAGGGGAGATCCGGCCGCATCATTGCGATGAACCGAACAATGCCTGTTTCGGGGATCCACCACCTACCTGACTTCTTCCCCCTACCCGACCTGTCTATCGGCTACTGCCGAAGTCTCCGCGGCTCCGTGTCCCGCGCGAGGCCCTTGCCGTATTGCCTCTCGCTGAAACCGCTTGATCGGCTACCTCTCGGGCGGCCGTCGGGTCGTCCTGCGCGGCGGTCCTCCCCGGCCGGGGCCACGGGCCGGGCCGCCACGGTCGTAGTCGACCCGGACACTGCGGCCTTTCAGGGTGATCCCGTTGACCGCCGCGATAACGCGGTCCGCCACGTCCGCCCGCACCTCGACGATCGAGAAGCTGTCCCGGATCTCGATCTTGCCGACAGCCGACCCCGGGATACCCGCCTCGCCGGTGATGGCGCCGACGATGTCGGCCGGCCGGGCCTCGTCCCGGAGACCGATACCGACGAATAGCCTCGCCCAGGTAGCGGGCGGGGGACCGGCTTCGACGGCCCGTTCGCGCGGCGCGTGTGGCTGAATCGCCCTGGTGGGCGACACGGCCGGTCCCGAGGCCGGCGCCACCGGCCGGCGCGAGCGGAGCAGCGCCGCCGTTGCCGCCGCGACCTCCGCCGCGGTGAACTCCTCGAGAAGCGGCTCGAGGACGAGGAACTGAGCGCCGAGGTCCTCGGTCCCGATCGCTGTTCGGATCTGGGAGCGGAACGCCTCCAGATCAGCGGCATAGTCCGGGACATCGTGCGGCAGCGGAGTGGGGCGGGCGGTGAACCGCGCCTGGCGCGCGATCTCCTGCAGGTGAGCGAGCTCGCGGGGCCCGACGAGCACGATGGCGTCCTCGTCGCCCGCGTGCCGCGCCCGCAGCGACTCCGCATCCGCTGGCACGTCGAAGCTGATCGTCTGACCGGGCTCGCCTTCGATGTCCTCGATCAGTTCTGCCAGCGACACACCGCCGGCTGCGACTGCGACGTCGGCGTCCTCGTCATCCGCCTGGCCCACCAGGAACCCGCGGATGGACAGCGCCTCGGCGAGATCCGCCGCGCGCTCATCACTCCGACAGAAGATGATGGGCGGGCGCGCCCCGCGTTCGCGCCTGCCGAGCTGTTCCGCCAGCAGTCCCAGCTTACCTTCCTCGCGCACTACCACGTAGCCGACGCTTCCCTCCGGCGCGACCGGCTCGGCCAGCTCAGCGATCGCCGGCCCGGGAGGATAACGGAGTGCGCGTTTCACGCGCCGCTCGATGAGATCCTCGATCGGAGGCGCCAGCACCGCGGAGACGAGTACGCGCTGGGCGTCTCGCGGCAGCAGGTCTAGCAGCGTGTCCGTCTGCTCGAGCTGGCCGAGGCTGACCAGGGTCGAAGCCCCGTCGATGACGACGGCCTCTACACCGTCGAGCTTGATGGCGGATGAGCGGACCGACCGCATGATGTCTCCCGGCGGGCCGACCAGCACGCCAGCCTCCGACACCGGGGTCCCCCACGCCGCCGAGGGGGCTGTCACCCGCATCCCCATGGCTTGCGCGTACGGCGTCATGGCGAGCGCGATCCGCTCCGCCTCGTCGGCGGTCGGCGCGATCACGAGCACACGGAGCTGCACCGCCTCCTCGGTTTCCGGGCCCTCCTCACCCTCCAGATCAGGGGGGGGCGGAGTGACCCGATCCAAGACGCCCAACGTGTAAGCGAGCGTCTTGCCCGAGCCGGAGCTCGCGCGGGCAACGAGGTTTCCACCGCGACGCAGGGCAGGGATGACCGCTGCCTGCAGCGCCGTCGGGTCACTGATATCCTCCTCCTCGAGCGTGCGCAGGAGTTCGTCGCGCAGGCCGAGATCTTCGAACGAGGGCATTGGGTCCGACTCGATTCTCTCAGGTTTGATGGCCGTTCACGAGCGATCGGCCGGTGCCGCACTTGGCGTCGTACTTCCACGGAGATCCGGGAGGGCCGGAACCGGGTCGCGCAGGGGCGGCTCAGCGTCCCCGCCATTCGCGGCGCGTGAAAGTGGCCGGGTGTGCGGGCGGTCGCAAGTTGCAAGCCCTCCGACGGCCAGAACAGGACCCTGTTCCGGCGCCCGATTGAAGGTGCGTCGACCCGGCACGGAGATAGTCGTCGACGCCGCTCTGCCACCGTCGGGGTTGCATGGGGGCCGCTCAGACTGAACATTCCGCCCGCGGCACGAACCTGCCAGCCGCCCGTTGTTCGACACCGCCACGGGGCGCGGCCGCCCACACCTCCGCGGACCGAGCTCGTGCCGCGATCCGCTGCCATCCTCGACCCGTAGATCCATGCAGAGCACCTGGCTCGAGCGCGCGCTGGAGGTCATCAACGCCATCAGCGCGATCGTCTGGGGACCTCCACTCCTCATCCTGCTGGTCGGAACCGGGGTCTACCTGACCTTCGTGTTGCGCGGCATCCAGTTCCGTGAACTGGGGAGTTCGTTGTACTACGCGCTTGTGAAGCGCCGCGAGCAGGGCGCCGGGGTGGAGGGCGATATCTCGCACTTCCAGGCCCTGATGACCGCGCTCGCCGCGACCGTCGGAACCGGCAACATCGCCGGCGTGGCGACGGCCATCGCCACCGGTGGGCCCGGGGCGCTTTTCTGGATGTGGATGACCGGCCTGGTGGGGATGGCGACCAAGTACTCGGAGGCCGTCCTCGGTGTCCGCTACCGAATCGTGGACCGGCGCGGCGAGATGGCGGGCGGACCCGCGTTCTACCTCGCCCGCGGGGTCGGAGGAGGGCTAGGGCGGTTCCTCGGTACCCTGTTCGCGCTCTTCGCGTCCATCGCCGCGTTCGGCATCGGCAACATGGTTCAGTCGAACTCCGTTGCCGACGCCCTGCAGAGCTCGTTCGGCGTGCCGCCGGTGTGGACGGGACTGGTCCTCGCAACCCTCACGGCGCTCGTCATCCTCGGGGGGATCCGGTCGATCGGGCGCTTCACCGGATTCTTCGTGCCCTTGATGATCGTCTTCTACATGGTGGGCGCGCTCGTGGTCCTGCTCATCAACATCCGCGGCGTTCCGGCGATGTTCGTCTACGTCGTGCGTGACGCATTCACGCCGGCGGCAGCGGCGGGCGGGTTCCTGGGCGCGTCGGTGATGACGACCATCCGGATGGGCGTGGCGCGCGGGGTGTTCTCGAACGAGTCGGGGCTCGGAACGGGCGGGATCGCGGCCGCCGCCGCCCAGACGCGGGAGCCTGTCACGCAGGCTCTCGTCTCCATGACGCAGACGTTCATCGACACCATCATCGTCTGCAGCCTCACCGGGTTCGCCATCATCGCGACCGGCTCATGGATGGCAACGGATCCGAACACGGGCGCGGGCCTGACCGGCGCTCCGCTCACCATTGAAGCGTTCAGCAGCGGCCTTCCAGGGCAGTGGGGCGGCTACATCGTGTCGATCGGTCTCGCGCTCTTCGCCTACTCGACGCTACTGGGCTGGTCCTACTACGGCGAGAAGAACATCGAGTATCTGCTCGGTGAGCGCGCGATCTTCCCCTATAGGATCGTCTTCATCGTGGCCGCGTTCGTCGGCTGCTGGGTGCTGACACTTTCCGGCACCACGGGCTTCGACCTGGTATGGGCCTTCGCCGACGTGATGAATGGCGCGATGGCACTCCCGAACCTGATCGGGTTGCTGCT
>CAZJEH010000253.1:0-4211 GCA_964544905.1 uncultured Gemmatimonas sp. | reverse complement strand
ACTTCACGAAGCTCCACCGGCCCCGGGCGCACTGGTCCGTCACGAAAGGCTACGACGAAGGCGTGATCCTTCTCCCCGATGGGATGGTCGAGGCGATGATGCAGGGCGACGACGAGCACCAACCGCTCACGCGGCTTGATACGGTCGTTCGTGGCCATCACGTAATCCTCACGGTCTACAAGCGGTACAGCCGCAGGGGCGTGATCGGACTCGCCCGAAAGCTGCTTCGGGATCTGTCTACAGGGGACGGTCAATGAAGTGGCCACGCGGAAAGTACAACGGCCGCAGGATCACAGGACGGACGAAAGGACACGCGCCGATGAAGTCCCCAACCCCCGAGCAGATCCGGAAGGCCCGCGAGAAAGCGGGCCTGTCCCGGCAAGAGGCCGCGGCGCTGATCCACAAGTCCGTCCGCACCTGGGAAAAGTGGGAGAACGGCGAGCGGACGATGGACCCGGCGTTCTTCGAGCTGTGGCAGCTCAAGGTGCCGAAGCGGAGACGGTGAGGGACTGACATGAAGAGAAAACTATCTATCGAAGTGAAGGACAAGAAGGAGCTGGCGGCCATCGAGCGCAGTCTTGCCGATCCACCGACGCGCGCTTTAGTCGTCGTCATGGGCAACCTGCTGGCCCTGAAATCCGACCGCGCCCGTGAGCGGGTTCTGCGGTTCGTGGCCGACAGCCTGGACGAATCAGCGACTCCGTAGCGCAGTATGGTGCGAGACGGTAATAGGCAGATAGCGCACCCCTAGCCGTTCGGGCAGGGGCGCGTTTCGCGCGAAACTCCTATCAGATCCCGATCGGCGCCTCGTCATCGTCCCGGTAGCGTCCCCACGGCAGCCAGCCGCCCAGCCTGACTCCCCGGTAGATCATGGCCCGCCGCCACCATGAGACACCCTCCTCCTCCATCACGTCTCGGAAGATGCGGTCCGCCTCGAGTCGGGAGATGGGCCGGTCGCCGATCCGGCCCGAGGCGTACAGCCAGTCGTGGACGACCGCCCCGGTGACGCTGGCATTCTTCGTGAGCCAGTAGGCGAAGGGGAGCCGGGGGACGGAATCGAAGTCGGTGCGGAAGCCCTCGGGAACGACGATCAGGCCGTAGTGCGGGTGCTCGTAGCGCAGCTCCCGGATCAGCACCCACTCGCGGCCGCCGACGTGCTCGACCGCCGTGGGCGTGAGGATCGGTGTCATACGAGCCTCGCCGCCTCGACGATCCACTCACACAGCACGTCAACCGCCAGTCTCAGATCCTCGGGCAGCACGTCCGCGCCCAGCCGCTCCACGAGCTCCGTTCGCAGCCGGTCGAGCAGGGCGTTGACCAGGAGCGCGTCCGCGGCGTCCAGCCGGTCCCAGCGGATCTCGGCGCGGATGGCGACGATCAGGGCGTCCACGGTCAGCAGGGCCTCGCCGGTCGCGTAGCGCTGGACCTCGAGCGCGATCTCCTCGATGCGCTGGGCCTTGGCCGGGTCGTTCTCCGCGACCTTGAGCACGGCGTACTGCGTCACCAGCTTGACGTCGGTGTTGCCCTCGGACAGCCAGGCGCAGCCTGCGAGCACAAAAACGGCGACCGCAGTCGCCATGATCAGCTTCCTCATGTCGGTTCTCCTAGCCGTCCACGCGGCCGTTCAATCGTCCTTCCAGCCTCGACACCTTGCCGGTCAGCTCGCGCAGGATCTCGTCCTGCTTACGGGCGTAGGCGTCGAACTTCTCGTGCAGCTTCCGCCTGCTGGCGTTGGCCTCCTTCTGGTCCTCCCGGTACTGGTCGTCGCGCTTCTCCATGAGCGTGATCAGCCGGTCCAATTGGTCGCGGTCGGCCTTGCCGTCTATCCGCTTCACCTCGCGCCTGCCGACCCAGGACAGCAGGCTGAGCCACAGCGTGAACAACGCCCCTGCCACTGCCTCCATCCATGACGATTCGTTCACGCGTTCCATTCCTTCAGCCGCCGCACTCCGAGAATCCGCGCGCGCTCGTAGCTCGCGATTGACACCTTGTCCCCCTGGTTGCCGCCCAGGAGGTCCACGAAGAAGTTGTCATGGCCGCTGTAGAGCCCGACGTGTCCCGGCGCCTGCAGCACCTCCGGGCCGGGCTGTCCGCCTCCTCCGCGCTTCAGGATGACGATGTCGAAGCCTGGCCTCGCCCGGTCCAGGTCGATCTCCTTCCCGACGGTGAGCCACGACCGCGCCGCGGCCGAGCCGGAGCGCGGTAGGTCGAGCAGGAAGCAAACCGCGTTCAGCCAGGACGAGCACCAGGGGAGCTCGTCCGGGGAGTCGGGCAGCCCGCACAGGCTGTGCGCCCACACGATGAAGCCGTTGTGCTTCTCGCCCGCGATCTCCCCCATGCCTAGGAAGCGTCGGCCGAGGTCATACGCCGTGACGTTCATGCCTTATGTCGAATTCCGTGTGATCGAACTCGCAGAATCGGAGCCAGGCGGTTCAGGATGTGAACCGGAGCGCGTATACTTGGTCCGAAAATGACGGAGCCCGGAGGCGCGCCAACGCCGTCCGGGCTCCTAACCACAGCGACCTGCGAAGGAGGTCACCATGGCTGGGGCGAATCGTAGCACCCTGATTATCGCCGCCGCGCTGATATCATCCGTGGCGATGCCAGATACGTTCCTGCGGTCACCGACCTACAGTTCCGAGCGCGCCGCGGCGATCGCCGCGCTGAGCTACGTGGCCGCCGTCGCGGTCGAGGACACCAAGCCAACAGAGTACGTCGGCGTCATCTACGAGCTCGGCGGGAAGTATCTGTTCACCGCGCCCGTGGCTGGGGATGCCAACCAGGCCGTGGTCGCTGACATCAAGTACCCGGCGCAGGCCCGTCTCGCGGCGCTCTACCACAACCACGTCAGCGGCCCGGGGAACGAGGAGTTCTCCTCGATCGACATTCGCACGGCGAGAGCGCTCCGGGTCCCGACCTACCTGTACGTCGCCGATACCCGCGAGGTCCTGCGCTGGCATCCGGACGACACCCAGACGATCCACTACCGCCTAGGGATCGGAAACCAGCAAACGCGGGGCCAGGTGATCGCGCGGATCCGCGTCGAGGAGCCGGAGACCGTCGCGAGCCGCTGACGGTCAGAGCCAGCTCGGCCGCCGGCTGATGCGGACGCTGCGGTCGACCAGCAGGTTCGATATCTCGAGGAGACGCGCGCGCAGCGCGAAGTAGTTCTCCGTCTCCGTCCAGGAGCCGGGCTTCACGGCGCCCTCGTACTCGTACTGGCTCAGCGCCTTCATCACTCGGACCGCGCCGGCCTCGTCGCGCACGATGACGAATTGCACGCCATCGTCGGGTGCCCGTTCGAAGTCTTCCCGCGTACTGCCGGCGACCAAGGTGCCGTCGGCGTAAACGATCTCAAAAGCCTTCATGGCTGGAAGGCCTCCGCGGTGAAGAATGTTGAGTCCTCGACCGTCGTGCCACCGACAGCCCGGATCTCGAAGTCCGCGTTGATGAAGTCGGACCCCGAACCCTCCATCTGGGTGCGCGTGATCCGCCACGTCAGGTCGGTGCTGATGGTGACATAGGTGCCGTTCGCCGCCGGCGAGAAGTCCCAGGCAGCGTCAGACTGGCGACAGCGGACCTGATAGCTGCTCCCGATCCCCGTCTCGGGCGCGTTGCTCCACCACGTGCCGATCTCGGCGGGCGTGCCATTGTTGTACCGGAGCACCCGACCGTCCGTGGTGAATACGATGCCAGCCGATAGCTGGGCCGTGTCCTCGTAGCCAGCCTGCATCTTGACGAAGCCGGGGGCGTTGACATCGCCGTCACGCGGCATGATGTCCATGTACGCGCCGTCGCCGAGTGCGGGCTGGTTGTTCCCGGAATGCGCCAGGCCGACAAAGGCAAATCGCGCGTAGGCGACGCCGGCGGGGGCGGTCGCGATGATGCGGGAAAGCTGGTAGCTGGTCGATACGGTGGTCGGTCCCGCGGAGAAGGATACAATGTCGTCGTTCGCATCGAACCAGTAAATCCGGACCCCGGTCTGCCTGGCCTCCGCTCCCGCGGATTGGCTGCGTCGCGTGAACCCGTAGGCGAGCACCCGCTCACCCGCATCGACCTGCAGGCGCGCGTCGTTCATCAGCACCACCAGGGCCTGCGAGGATTCGGACTGCGCATGGTACGTCCCGAGCCGTGGATTCGTGTCTAGGACTTGCCACGACCCGGAGACAGCAGTCCAGCCTTCGAGCGTACCCGTCTCGAAGCTGCCGTTG
>CAZJEH010000252.1:0-4281 GCA_964544905.1 uncultured Gemmatimonas sp. | reverse complement strand
GCGGGCATAGCTCAGTTGGTAGAGCGCAACCTTGCCAAGGTTGAGGTCGCCGGTTCGAGCCCGGTTGCCCGCTCTTCCGGTGCCGTAGCCAAGTGGTAAGGCAGAGGTCTGCAAAACCTCCATCCCCGGTTCAAATCCGGGCGGCACCTCTCAGCATTTCTTGCAGGCCCCTACGGGCGCCCCCATGGAGTCGGTTTCCGGGCCAACGGAAACTTCGACGAAGCGCTCGGGGCGGCATCCGTTCCCGTCGGCCTGCCCTGCACGGACGCGCGTCAGTCGGCCTTCCCCCCGCCTGATCACGAGTCTGCCGCCACGCTCAGGGGCACACTCTGATTCATCCCTGTTGCGTCCGGCGCAAACCGGGAATAGAGTGAGCGATCCGGGGCAGGGCGATTGGCTGCCCGTTCGCCCAGGTCCTGGATGCCCATTCATCTCCCGGATCCCCGTTCGGCACCCGCACCGCCGGGGCATCATCCATCGTCAGGCTTCGATCCAGCAGGCTCACCCGCCCAGAATCGCGCGATAGGAGGCAATCCAATGTCCCGGTTCATCATGATAGCGGTCACATCACTGGCGCTCGGCATGCCCCTCGCCGCGCAGCAGGCCGCGCCGGCCGCTAACAAGAACTTCATGCCGGACTGGACCTTCACCGGCTCCTCGATGGCGGGGCTGGAGGTGATCGGGGCAGCGGACTGGACGGTACGGGACGGTGAGCTGGTGGGCAGGCCGACCGCGCCCGAGGGAGGGTGGATCCTCCTTCCCGAGGCACTTCAGGACGTGCAGGTGGCCACTTCGTTCCGCTGCGCGGCTGGCTGTCAGGCGGGCCTGCTGCTGCGCGCGGAGCGAACGGACGATGGTTGGAAGGGCGTTTTCGTGTCGATCAGCGAGGAGCCGGCCGCGTTCAACGTGACGCTGGACTCGCGGGGCCGGATCCTCACTCAGGAGCCGGTCGCCCGCGGGGGAGGCACAACCCGCTACATCCAGCCGCCGGCCGAGAACGCCGCTGGCGGCCCTGGAGCGCGCGGTGGGGGCGGTGGGGGCGGTGGGGCCGCGGCTCGCCCCATGCCGCCCGGCTCCCCATACGAGATCCCCCAGTACACTCTCCGGGCGGACCAGTGGAACACGCTCGAATCCATACTCGACACCAACTACCTGAGGACCTGGCTCAATGACGGCCCCGAGGGCGGCGTCGCCAGTGGCCGGATCGACGATGCCCTCGCACGCTATGGCCGGGTCGGGCTGTATGTCGGTGGGTCGGTCGAGGTGCGCTACGCGTCGATCGCGATGAAGGACCTCGGCCGACGCGTGTTCACCCCCGAGAAGGTCGGTGAGCGGTTCCGGAAGCAACAGCTGAACGATTTCTACTACGCGTGGTCCGCGACGGCCGCCGACGTCAACCGCGATGGCCACCTCGACGTCCTCGCCGGCCCGCACTACTTCCTCGGCCCGGACTACCAGACGTACCGGGAAATATACGTCGCCGACATCCTGGACCCGGGTGCCGACTACACTCCGGCCGCCGGGAACTTTGCTTTCGACTACACCGGCGACGGTTGGCCGGACGTGATCGTCAGCGAGGGTCGCAACTTCGTCATGTACGTCAATCCGGGCGAGCAGCAGCGACGGTGGGATCGCTATCCGGCGTTCAACAACACGGCAGAGGTCGTGGCGTTCGCCGACATCAATGCCGACGGCGTTCCCGATGTGGTCATCCTGAACGACGGAATGGTAGCGTACGCGACGGTCGATCCGGACAACCCGACCGGCCGGTGGAACGTCCATCACGTCTCTGGGCCGGGGTACAACGTAGTGGCGCAGCACAGCCTCGGTGCCGGCGACATCAACGGTGACGGCCGCGTCGACATCGTCACCCCTTACGGGTGGTGGGAACAGCCGGCCGACATCGGTTCGTCGGCCCCATGGACGTATCACTCCGTCGCGTTCGGGCGGTGGCCACGAGCTGGAGCAAGTCCGGGGGGAGCCGAGATCCGGGTATTCGACGTCAACGGCGACGGGCTGAACGATGTCGTCACCAGCCTGGAGGCCCACGGATGGGGCCTCGCCTGGTTCGAGCAGCGACGCGGGCCCTCGGGTGAGATGTCCTGGACCCGGCACATCATCATGGACGACTACACGTCCGACAATCCCGGCGGCGTCGCCTTCTCGGAACTCCACGCGCTCACCACGGCCGACATCGACGGCGATGGCGTCGAGGACATCATCACGGGCAAGCGCATGTTCGCCCACCTGGACACCTACACCGATCCGGACTCCCAGGGCGACCCTGTCCTCTACGTCTTTCGAACGGTGCGAAATCCCAACGCGCCGGGCGGTGCGGAGTTCGTTCCCGAACTGGTCCACAACCGGTCCGGCGTAGGATCGCAGCTGCAGACCGCCGACCTGAACGGCGACGGGGCGGTCGATATCCTCACGGCGACCGATCGAGGCACGTTCATTTTCTGGGGGACCAGGGACTAGGCGAGGCGGGCAGGCGATCGGACGGCTGGTCACCCGGGGCTACCGCCGAACGGCTCTTCGTGCGGGTGGGCCGATTCGATCCGGGAAGAATGTAGGGCGGCCGGCGACCTGGACCGTCAGGGTTGCCGAACCGCCCATGGCCGAACCGGCGGGTGCTGTGTAGGAGTTCGGGGCGATGTACAGCTGCCGGGTTCACCCCGAGCAGATAGAAGATTGCTGTACGTCGTTCCGGGGAGCGACCGAGGATCGCTCTCTCCGTGCTGGCCGCGAGAAGACGAACAGGATTTATCCCGGCCGAAACCCCTGCCGCTTCCCAATGGGTGGCGGCGATCCTGGTGCTTCCCGAGAGCTTGCTGCAACCGGATTTCCCGGGACCCGCGCGTTATGGGGGGATCCTTCCCTGAACCTCCGCCTCCGCGCCCGCTCCCGTCCAAGGGCCGCGAATCCGCTGCCGCTACTGTCGGTCGCTGTCCGGCTTAGACCACCTCTCGACGCCGCCGTACCCGGCGCGGCCCGTACAGATCCTCGATCTTTCGAGCGAAGTGTTCGACGTCCACGGCACCCGTGCTCGCGTACTCGTCGACCATGGCGTTCAGGTATTCGCGGAGCTGCGCCTGGTAGGGGCTGTCGACGTAGCGGAACGCGGCCCGCCGAGCCGCTTCACTGCCGCCGTACTTCTTGTCGGAGAAGAACCGGCTCGGCCGTCCGGGGGGACGTGCTTGCCATCCGATCGTGTGCTTCTCGGGGATCTCGATCCGGACTAGGTAACGGGCGGTCGGCTTCATGCTTCTTCGGTACTCCCTGATCTGCTCCCTAAACCATCCACCCGGCCAGCGGCCGGATGGAAACGCTTCGAGACGACGGTAAAAATAGGCGGTCCGAGGCGCTCGTCCAGAGCGCCAAAGCGCCTACAACTTGTTCACCTCTCGAAAGTTGACTCCGCTGTACAGGGTGAGCGACGATTCGCCTATCCGATCAGGTGAAACGACAATCGACGTGACCGAAAGTCTATCCCCGTGCCTGTGCGAACGAGTCTACGGGGTCCGGCAAGGGCGCGGATGCCGGAATCTGGCCTGTCTCATGGCATCGCAACCGACGCCAACATCCACTGGCATCGCAACCGAAGCCAGTATCCACAGAACGTGGCCCTCGATGCATCGACTCGATGCCACGGCATCGATTCGTGACGAAAGCACATCGACCGGTACAGCCACTGCAACCTTATGGTAGATCGTGAGTTGCGATGGTTTCCGGGGAACCGGCTCCGTCAGGCACGCGGAGTGCCTGAAGAACGGGCGTGAGCCGAACCGAATCCGTTTTTCCAGTAATGAAAGCGTCGCGCATGCAGACCCTGTACTACGTCGAGAAGCCGATTCCGACCATCGGAGCCTGTCGGGGGGACCTGATCGTCGACGATCGTATCGGGGGTCTGAGCCTGATCCATCGGATGGGCGAGCGGACCGGTTCCGTTCGATCGCTGCCTCACGCGTCGGTGGACGAACTGGTCGTCGACCTCCGCACTCTTCCACGCAAGCGATAGACTCATCGAGTTCGGTGAGGCTCGCGCTCGAAAGGGGCGAGCCTCGAAGCGACAACGAGGCGTCGAGTGCCACCGCTCGACGCCTCGCTGCTTCTGGAGCTCTGATTCATCATCATCCCCCGAAACGACGGGGGGGATGACCGGCGCCTACTTATCGGATTCCCCTCCGGGGCCTTCCGATCCCCATCCGGGGATGCCACCCCGGCCGGTGTTGTACGCGGTTGATAATGTCCCCTCGAGACGCGGATAGAAGTGTCCCCTCC
>CAZJEH010000251.1:0-4355 GCA_964544905.1 uncultured Gemmatimonas sp. | reverse complement strand
GCCATCGTCGGCGCCTATCTCAGTGGCTACCTCGAGGCCCTGAACGGCCGCTACGACGCTGCTTCGCCAGGTTGACCGAAGTCCAGACATTACCTAGCTTTAGTGGTTCTGTAGACGGGTTGGACGGCCTCGTAGCTCACCAGGATAGAGCGCGCGATTCCTAATCGCGAGGTAGCAGGTTCGAGTCCTGCCGGGGCCATTCGTCTTCCTCCCGATCGAAGTTCGCCGGGTGTGCCCGAGATGGGAGGGTCCCGGACCGATCCTCGAGCCCCGCACCGTTCTCGTCGGTCGATCGCCCCGGTGCTACTGCTGGAGAGGGCTCAGGGAAGGTTCCGATCGGGCCGTAGTCGGGATTCCTCCGCGTCACCCCTGAGCTCCGGTACCGCACCCGCATCGTCGATCAGGAAGGGGCTGGAGTGCGCGATCCTCTTCATCCCTTCCTCCCACTTGCCCAGCGCCTGGATCTCGTCGCGATAGTAGCCCCACATGGACGCATTCGTTGCGAGGGCGATCGCGGAATCGATCCGCAGCATCGCCTGAGTGATCCTTTCGGAAGGTCGAAAGTTGGCGGTCAGGAAGCGCCAGATCGCGTGCCGGAGCAGGTGGTACTCGGTGAAGATGAGGTGCTCCGGGATCCCCTGCTTCCGCCGATTGCTTCCGTGCTGGCACGCAGCTTCGATGTTCCTGCGGTGCGCTTCCCGGTCCAGCGGCTCGCAGACGGAGGCGCCGACGAGGCTGATGATCACGTCCGGAAGGCTGTCGATGCGGTGCTCCGGCGGCAGCGAGAACCACGGCTCCTCCCGAACGAGCTGCTCCCACTCGACCAGGATCTGGGAGACGTGGCCCTTCATATGGTCGCAGAGTTCCTTCATGCCTCAGGCAGTTCGGGCGTCCACCATCGAAAAGCAGCGACGAAACCTGATGGTCAGAAGCGGACCGATCGGCGACGGCCGGCCCCGTGCTCGATGTACTCCCGGCCCTTTTCCGTGAGGACGAGCCCCGGCCCGGACCTGCTCTGCTCCAGGTACTCTGCCCGGATCAGTCCGCGGAGCAGTGGTTCCCCGCGCGCCGGACGCAGACCCAGGTCTCGGATGATCCGCTCGTCGCTCAGCCCCTTGCCGGCGTCGAAATGGCCGCGAGTATGGAGATGGAGAAGCACGGCGAATCGATCCCTCTCCATGATCCGCTGCGCCAGCTGGGCATCCGACTTCACTTGCGGCTCGAGCATCGGCCTCGCTCCGATCGTGGCACCGGGCCCGCCGTTCAGCAGCGAGCGCTGCGGGGGGCGGAGGGGTTGCTGGCGGCCCGGCGGGCATGGCGCGCGTATGCGCTGTAGCCCCGTGGCTCTGCGTCACCGGCTTTCGTCGGCTTTGCTCTGAGCAGCTACCTCGCAGGAGGGACGCGAGGCTGAGATGTGTCAGCAAATCACGTTCCAGCAACGACTTATACCGCAATTTACGGCCGCCTGCCGCGTCCTTCGTACGACATCTCCAGTGTCCACAAGCGGTTGACGATGGATGGAGGGCCGGTTTAGGTTCAAGGGTTGCCGAAGCGACAGGACAGGCGTTTTGCTTGCCTGCGCGGCCGGCGTCGAGCCGGGACGTGGTCGGGTGAGACGCGTCACGGGGAGCGCCGGCCGGATTCATCCTCCTTTTCCCCCTGGTCATGGCAGCGCAGTCGATCGCGAGCCGCCCGAGGCGGTCGCAACAGGCCGAGCCCGACGATGTGGTCCTAGCGCGAGCGCTCCAGTTCACGGAGTGGGCGAAGAAGAACGTCGTCATCGTGGTGGTGTCGGCGGTGGTCCTGGTGGCGCTGATCGGCGGCCTCCTCTGGTACCGTGCGAACCGGGCGCAGCAGCTGGAGAATGCGGCGATCGACTTCCTCCAGGTGGAGCAGGCGGTGCTGTCGGGGGATGAGGGGATCGCAACGCAGCAGCTACAGCAGTTCATCCAGCAGCACTCGGACACGCCGTATGGCGACGAGGCGCGGGTGCTGCTGGCTCAGGTGCACCTGCGGGGGGGCAGGGCGGCCGAGGCGATCGAGGTGCTGACCCCGGTCGCGAACCGGATCGGGGATTCGCCGGTCGGTCCGCAGGCGGCGCTGTTGCTGGCGAGTGCGCAGGAGGCAGCGGGCGATCGGGAGGCCGCCATCCAGACCTACCTGAGGGTGGCGGACGAGGCCGAGTTCGAGTTCCGGCAGCAGGAGGGCCTGATGGGCGCGGCGCTGCTGCGGCAGGAGAATGGGGACTGGGCGGGGGCGGCGGAGCTCTACCGGCGCCTGCTCGAGATGACGGACGAGGACTCGCCGCAGCGCGCGACGATCGAGATGCGCCGGGCGGTGGCCGCGGCCCGGGCCCAGGACGGGTAGAGCAAATCCATTGGACGGGTGGCGGTCCGACCGATCGCCCCCGAACGGTCCCGCTGCTTTCTTCCGGCATGCTCCCGATCCTGGCCGTCCTGCTCGAGATCCCCTACCACTTCATCGATCCAGTCGCGATCCCCCTTCCCGGCCCGGTGGACGTCCGCTGGTACGGTCTCGGGTACGTCTTCGCGTTCACCGTGGGGTACTACATCCTGCGGTACCTCAGCCGCGAGGGCTTTCTCGCGCTGGACTACGAGGCGATCGGCGACCTCGTCTTCGGGCTGATCCTGGGCACGATCATCGGGGCGAGGCTCGGTTACATCCTCTTCTACGACTTCGCGTCCTTCGCGGAGAACCCCGCGCGGATCCTGCGCATCTGGGAGGGCGGGCTGTCCTTCCACGGCGGGCTTGCCGGCGTCGTCCTCGCTGCGGCCTGGTTCGTCCGCAAGCACCGGGTCGACTTCATCGCCCTGCTCGACTCGCTCGCCCTCGGCGTACCGACGGGAATCTTCGCCGTCCGCATCGCCAACTTCATCAATGGTGAGCTGTACGGGCGGGTGACGACGGATGCGGTGCCCTGGGCGATCCGTTTCCCGACCGATCCGACGGCACTCCAGCTGCTGGGGATCGATCGCGTCGCCGGGATCCGCCAGCGCGAGCTGGCGATCCTGGAGGCCGAGCGATCGGGCGCATGGGCAGCCATTCGCGACCAGGTCCCGCTTCGCCATCCCTCCCAGATCTACGAGGCCCTCACCGAGGGCCTGCTGCTGGGGCTGATCCTCTGGACGATCTACCTGGTGGCGAAGCGCAGGGGGATCCGTCTTCCCACCGGCCTGCTCGCGGGCGTGTTCCTGACCGGGTACGGCATCTTCCGTTCGACAGTGGAGCTGTTCCGCCAGCCCGACGCGCAGTTCCGGGATCCGAACGATCCTCTCGGCACGGTTCTCGGTCCGCTCACGATGGGGCAGACGCTCAGCCTCGTCGTCATCCTCGCCGGCGTCTACCTCCTCTTCCATGCCTGGCGGTCGGCGCGGAAGCCCGCGTCGAACCGATCCGCGAAACGGTAGGGAAACGAAGCAGCGCCATCGTACGAGAGAGCGCGAAGCCCTCGAGGCTCCGCGCTCTCTCGCGTTTTCGGGTCGGCCGACGTTCGAGCCCGCTTCGTTCAGGGGAGCACAGCGGGATCCCGGATCAGCAGGAGGATGCTCGAGTGCGGCACGATAACGTACTGGCTGCCGTCGATCTCCACCTCAACGGAGTCGCGGCGCAGGAAGAGCGCGTAATCGCCCTTCTGTGCCTGGAGGGGCACGAAGCGGATGTTGTTGGACTGGCGGTGGAGCCAGGGCTCTCCGTCGGTGGTGAAGTCTGCCGTGGGGTACCCCGGGCCCACGTTGACGATGTACCCACCGTGTACGGTTTCCTTGGCCGTGACTCCCTGGGGTAGAAACAGGCCCGAGGGCGTCTTGGATGCCTCCTCCTCGGGCTTGATGAGGACCTTGTCTCCTACGACGATGACCTCTCGTGTCATGATTGCTGCGAGGGTTGACCCTGACGCACGATCGGCGGTGGCAGAATGCCGTTTGCCGAAGGTTGGCAGGAATATGGCGGGGTGGACCCGACGGGGCCACCGCTGGGGAGATCCGGAGCTTTCCCAGCCCCTCCAAGCTTCGTATGTTGACCGTCTCCGACCACCAGAGAACGCGCTCCGAAAGGGGATTGAGATGAAGGACAGCTTCGGTGCCCGCTCCACCCTCCGCGTTGCCGATCGCGAGTTCGAGATCTTCCGATTCGACGCCCTCGCGAAGGAGGGAATCGACGTCTCACGTCTGCCGTACTCGCTGAGGATCCTGCTCGAGAACCTGCTCCGCTACGAGGACGGGGTCTCGGTGACGCGTGAAGACGTGCTGGCGCTGGCGAACTGGGTGCCCGGCGCGGCGCCGGAGAAGGAGATCGCCTTCACTCCCTCACGGGTGATCCTTCAGGACTTCACCGGG
>CAZJEH010000250.1:0-4381 GCA_964544905.1 uncultured Gemmatimonas sp. | reverse complement strand
AGCGCCGCCCAGCTGAGGACCAGGAAGCCGAGGACGGCCATGAAGCTGGAGCGGACGGAAAAGCCGTCCATCAGACCGACGATCCCGATCGCGAGGAGGATCGCCCCGACTGCCCCTGCAGCGAAATTGATCCAACCACCGCGTGGTTCCGTCATTGCTCGTCCGGAGGGATGGGCGGGGGTACGCCGCGGTCGCGAATGAACTCGAACGCGACGCGTTGCGTGAGCTTGTAGACGAAAAAGTACGCCGCTGCGATCATCACCATGTAGAAGACGAGGAACCGTGATGCCGGGCCCACGAGCGTGTAGACCCAGATGGCGAGCGCCGCGGCGGTCAGGAAGGACAGGATGCGTGCCACTCTGCTCGCCCGCCGGATCACCTCCCGACGGCAGTCGGGACACCACATCCGCTGATCCAGGCGCTCCAGAGGGAACGGTCGCCCGCAGTTGCGGCAGGAATGATCGCTATCCCTCCAGGAGATCCTCACAGGCGTCGGATGATCGCGTCGGTGAACTGGTCGGTCGTGCCCGTTCCGCCCAGGTCCGGGGTCAGCGAATCCCGCTCGCGGATCGCACGCTCGAGGGCATCCTGGATGCGGGCCGCGGCGTCGCGGAGCCCCAGATGGTTGAGCATCATCACGCCGGCCAGCAGGAGTGCCGACGGGTTGGCGATGTTGCGCCCGACGATGTCCGGTGCCGAGCCGTGGACCGCCTCGAAGATCGCCGCATCCTTGCCGATGTTGCCACCCGGCGCGAGGCCCAACCCTCCCACCAGGCCGGCGATCTCGTCCGACAGGATGTCGCCGAACATGTTCTCGGTGACGATAACATCGAAGCGATAGGGGTCCATCACCAGGAGCATCGCGGTCGCGTCGACGATGCGGTCCTCGAATTCGACCCGCCCGGCGTACTCCTCAGCCATCGCTCGCCCGACATCGAGGAAGAGACCCTGGGTGAACTTGAGGATGTTGGCCTTGTGGGCCAGTGTCACCTTCCGTCGGTTGTTCGCCACCGCGTACTCGAAGGCGTAGCGGAGAATCCGCTCGACGCCGTACCGCGTGACGACCATGACGGATTCCGCGGCCGCGCGCGGATCACCGCCGATCCCCACGTAGTGCTCGATGCCGCTGTAGAGCCCTTCCGTGTTCTCGCGGATCAGAACGAGATCGATGTTCTGGTAGCGGTAGTCCGGCAACAGCGTGCGGGCCGGCCGGACATTCGCGTAGAGATCGAACTCCTTCCTCAGGGCCACGTTGATCGAGCGGAATCCGGCACCGACCGGAGTGGTCAACGGGCCCTTCAACGCGACCCGCGTCTGGCGGATCGACTCGATCGTTTCATCCGGCAGCGGCGTGTTCTCGACCTCCAAGGCCGCGATGCCCGCAATCCGGCGTTCCCACTCGATGGGCGCGCCGGCGGCCTCGATAACCCGAACGACGGCTTCCGTGATCGACGGACCGATGCCGTCGCCGGGGATCAGTGTAACTGTAGGCAATCTTTGTCTGCTTCTGGTTCTGGTTGCTCGCGGCCCGACTTCCCGCCTTCTGTCCGGCGAGCCTCGTGCCATCGCCGGCGACCCCCCGAACACTTCAACGACGAAACCTGACGCAGGCGCCCGTCGTCCCGAGTACCGGAAACGTCAAAAGCCCGCCGACACCTTTGATCATCGTGCCGGCGGACCCGCTTAGGCTCGCCCTGCCGCTAGTGTTTCGGCCTCAGCTCTCTCCCGAGTGAACGCCCGTCTTGGGCCGCACCCGACACGACCGGACGTGATGAATTATCGACACGTCCGCCATCGCTGAACCAACGGGCGCCGCCCCCTGCTCTCCGGCCGTCCTGCCGGGGAAACGCCCAGGGGAGGAACGACACCTGGCGCGACCGGCGGAAGCCGACCGGCGGTAATCCTCCTGAGGGCCGTCGTCTACAGGGATTGTCCGCCGTCCACCGGGATCACGGCGCCGGTTACATGTCGCGCCAGGTCCGAACAGAGGAAGACGACGACGTTGGCGACGTCCTGCGGATCGCCGAGCCGGCCCAGAGCTGAACGCTCACGCGCCCGGTCCAGAATCTCCGGCGGCACGCCCTTGGTCAGCCGGGTGGTCCTGATGTAGCCGGGCGCGACGGCGTTGACGTTCACATTGCTCGGCCCGAGCTCCACAGCGGCCGACCGCGTCAACGCCAGCATTCCCGCCTTCGATGCGCTGTAGTTGGCGAGCCCGAACTCACCCCGCAGCGCGTGCACCGAGGACACGTTGACGATCTTGCCGTCACCCTGGGCCCGGAAGTGCGGGGCGACCGACCGGATCAGGTTGAAGGCGCCCGTCAGGTTCGTATCGATGACCTCGCGCCACTGCTGATCGGTGAGGCGCCAGATCGCCCGGTCCCGCGATATCCCCGCGTTGTTGACGAGGATGTGCAGACCGCCCAACCGCTCGATCGCGCGTGCAACGAAGCGATCGACGTCGACGGGGCTGCGGACATCGCACTCCTCGGCGTAGACCCTGACCTCGAGCTGGGTGATCTCACGCGCCGTGTTCTCGGCGTCCTGGGCCAGCTGCCCGTCGCCCCCCGAATCGAAGTAGTTGAAGGCGATGTGTACGCCATGCCGCGCCAACTCGAGCGCGATCGCCCGCCCGATCCCGGTCGCGCCACCCGTCACAATGGCGCAACGCCCGCGGAGTCCGCGAGCGGCCTGCAGCGGCGACGGCTCGGGATCCTCGACTACCTGCTCCAGCAAGAGCTCCACGGGATCCTTGAGCTCCACGGCTGGAGCCGGGACGGATGGCAGCGTCGGAAGCGGATCTCGCTCCGAGGAGCGCAACCCGGGCCGCCGAGGATCTTTCCGATGCGCCATCATTCCATGGCGATGCTGGATACAGTCGCTGACGCGGTCATCAGCGCCATTGTACGTCTCGCGCGAAGGGCGAGCAAGCGAGCACCGGCGTGGGAGAGGAACGATGCGCGAGCGGAGGAACAGCAACCCCGCGATCCGCGAACGCGCGGAGGATCGGCAAGTCCCTGCCGGCTTCCCGCCAAAGAGAAGCCAGCAGGCTGATTGGCGACATCGTTGTCGCGTCCCCATCGCCCCTGCCCCATCCGCTGGCACAACCAAACGACGCGCGAGCTGACGCCTCGCGTTTTCCGAGGGCGCACCGATCCAGGGCTGAGTTTGTCAAACAAACTTGACATCGAGACCGCCGGCGCATATTCTTTGGGCGAGTCCAGCATCCTTTACAAAATGTCAAACGAGAAAGACAGATGACGATTGCTCCGGCATCCCATGCAAGCAGTTGGCACGAGCGCGCGTTGCGTGGAGTCATCCGACTGGCCGCCTGGACGGGTGTCTGGCTGCTTTCCCTCGCTCTGGCGAAATACGGTCCCGCAGGGATCTGGGAATCGGGGCGCGCGTCGCTGCTGGCGATCATCGCCAATCTCGCGATCGGTTTGGGGATGATCCGCGCCAACATCCAGTATCTCGACACGCTGGACGAGCTGATGAGGCGCGTGCAACTGGAGGCGATGGCGCTGTCGCTGGGAATCGGCGTCGTCGCCGGACTGGGCTACTCGCTCCTCGAGAGCGCCCGCCTGATCGCGGTCGAGGCGGACATCGCATTTCTGGTAGGGCTGATGGGCATCACCTATCTCGCCTGCTCCCTCGTTGGCTGGCTGAAGTACCGATGAAGAATCGCTTGAAGGTCCTGCGGGCCGAGCGCGACTGGACCCAGGCCGACCTCGCAGCGGCGTTGGAGGTTTCGCGGCAAACGGTCAACGCCATCGAAACGGGCAAGTACGATCCGAGCCTGCCGCTCGCATTCCGCATCGCCCGCGTTTTCGGGCTGTCGATCGAGGAGATCTTTGTCGATGACCAGGCGGAAGCTTACGACGACCAATCTCTTCCGGGCGAAAGCCTGAGAAACGGAGTCTCTCGATGATCTCCCGTAGCTGTCTGGCCGCGTGCGTGTGGCTGCTGATTCAGGCTTCGCCCTCGCTTGCCCAGGAGCAGGACGACTGTCCGGTCGCACCCCTCCCGACGACACCCGATCCGGCTCTCGAGTTGGTCGGATACTGGAGTGGGGGCATCGAGCAGGGCGGCGCGATCGTCCCCCGCCTCGGAGTCGATTTCACGGCCGGTCCGTGCGGTGGGGTTACGGGAGCGATGGACAGCCCCGACCAGGGCGCCGAGGACATCCCGGTCGGGCCCGTTCAACTCACAGGCGATTCGGTTCGCTTCGCCGTCCCCGCCGTGGCGGGATCCTTCAGGGGAGTGCTGGATCGGGAGCGGGCTCGGGCCGCTCGAATCGAGCTGCGGTACGCGCGACTATCCCTGGTGTCAGCGGCGGTCGTAAATCTGACACTTCGGTCGGGTGAAAATCGGACACTCG
>CAZJEH010000249.1:0-4394 GCA_964544905.1 uncultured Gemmatimonas sp. | reverse complement strand
CAAGTTCCGGGAGGACCTGTACTTCCGGCTGCGTGTGGTGGAGATCGTGGTGCCTCCGCTGCGCGAGCGGAAGGAGGACATCCCCATCCTTGCACAGCATCTCCTGGCGAAGGCCGCCCGCGAGATCCACAAGGACGTGCGGACCATCCCGGCGCCGGTGATGCGGATGATGCAGGCGTACGACTGGCCCGGAAACGTGCGCGAGATGGAGAACGCGTTGATCCGCGCGGTCGTGCTCGCGCATGGTCCGGCACTGTCCGCGGAGCACCTCTCGCTTTCCAACGGGAGGCCACAGGCCGCATCCGCCGGCAACGAACCGGAAGACCTGACTCTGGATGCGGTGGAGGCCGCGCACGTCAAGAAGATCCTCAAGCGGACTGGCGGCAACAAGCGGTCCGCCGCGAAGATCCTCGGGATCTCACGTCCCAGGCTCGACAGGATCCTCGAGCGGCACTCGATCGATATCGCTACCCTGGTCTGAACGCACCCAGCGGGCGGATCTGACACGCCGCCCATCGGCGCATGCTACCCACCAGTCCGACCGATTCGGCAGCCACGCCGCCGTTGCGCCGCCCGGCCTGGACGTTGCGTCAGCGAATCGTAGCGGGTGCCTTCGTCGCGTACCTTGTGATGCAGCTGGCTGTACCGGTTCGCATGCTGTTCGAGCCACGCCCAGCCCGATTCGGCTGGCAGATGTACTCGGGCGTCCGGGAATGGCCGAGATTCTCCGTGGTCCTGCAGGATACCACGGTCCGCGTGGACGTCTCTCGTTTCATCGTTCGATCGCGTGGCGACTACGTTCCGGCGGACCTTTCAGCGCATCTCTGCGCGCGGGTTGTTGGCGCGACCGCCGTACTCGAACTGAGGGGCGCGGCAGACGTGCGTGAGGTCCCATGTCGTTGACGAAACGGCTTCACGCGCTCGTATCGAGGCGGACGCATCGGCCGGTTGTCGGGCTGGTTCGCATCGTCATCGCGCTCGCCGCGACCGCCGAGTTCATCTCCATCCTGCCGGCCATGCTCCGGGTTCGCGACCCGGACGTCTTCCGGGCGCCCGTGGTGCCCTGGTTCGGTGACCACTCGCCGGAGATCCTCGCCCTCGTGGGTTGCACTTGGGCTGTCTCCGGGCTGGCATTCCTTGTCGGCTGGCGGACGCGTACAGCCGGCACAGCCCTCGCGACGGCGATCGCCGCGCTGTTCCTCACTGAGCAACAGCTCTACTCGAACCATCTCTACTTCCTGCTGCTCGCCTGCATCCTCCTGGTTGCGGCGGACTGTGGTGCCTACGCATCCCTCGATCGCAGAGGTAGACCGGATCGACAGACGCCGGAATGGCCGCTCGTTCTGTTGCAGCTGCAGTTGAGCATCATGTACTTCTTCGCGGCCGTTTCGAAGGTCAACAACGTGTATCTTTCCGGGGCCATCCTCGCTTCGGTCTACCGGGACCAGGGCCCGCTGGCGGTTCCTGATGTTTTTAGCTATCCGATCGTCAGCCTCCCCCTGTCGTGGCTGGCGATCCTTCTCGAGTGCTACCTGGCGCTGGCGCTCTGGTCGCCTCGTTCGCGGCCCTTTGCATTCGCTCTCGGCTTCGGGTTGCACGCCGGCATCCTGCTCATGCTCGACGGAGCAATCAGCTTCGCCATCTTCGGTGCGGCTGCTCTGGCGGTCTATCTACTCTTCCTCGACGTGCCGCGGGAAAAGGTCCTGGTGATCTGGGACGACCATTGCTCGTTCTGCCGTCGCTGGATCGCCGCGTTTGCCGTACTGGATTGGTTAGGCATCCACCGTTTCCTGGGCTCCAGCAGCGAGAGAGTGCTGGCCGAATTCGGCGTGGCCCGTGACGAGGCGGATCGGGCGCTGCAGATGATCGAGCCGGACGGCCAGAGATGCGCCGGCTTCAGCGCCGTGTCAGTGATCCTCGACCGTCTTCCGTTGACGTTCCTGTTGTCGCCGTTCCTGCGCTTGCCTCCCGTTGCGTGGTTGGGGGCGCGAGCGTACGCAGCCGTCGCGGCCAGGCGGCGCTGCATGCTGAGCATCGTGCAGGTCGATGCCTGAACTGGCCACGGAGACGCGCGGGTCGAGGCGTGCGACCGGCGCCCTGGACTGGAGATGGTCGCTGAGCACGGCGGTCATCGTCCTGGGTGTCTTGTTCGCGGTGTTGACGATTTTCTACAAGATCCCAGAACCGGGAGAGAGCCCCATCGATGCCCAGATCCTGTGGGAGCACGCCAAGGTCATCGCTGCGGGGGAGCCCCCCTATAGTCCCTGGCCCGACTTCGGACCGCACTACATGACAGAGGCGGCGCCCTACCCGATCGGGCGGACGCCGTATCCTCCGTTCCTGACAGTGGCGCTGGTTCCACTGCTGCCGATCGGCGACCTGGCCTTCTACCGAGGGTGGTTCGTCGTCCTGGTGGCTTCGTTGGCCGTCTATGCCGCCACCCTCTGCAAGCTGGCGACGGGTGCGATCAACCTCCGGGGCACCTGTGCAGCGGTGGCGGCGCTCGCGTTCTACCCCGGTACCTGGGCGCCCTTCAACACCGGGAACGTGGATCCCGTGCTGTTCGCATCCTTCGGCATCGCGCTGGCCTATCCGTCGGCGAGGGGGTCCGGCTTCATGGCGCCGGCGCTCGTCAAGCTCTATGGAATCTGGCCTCTCGCCCTGGCAGTAAAGCTGGAGGGACGACGAGTGCTCCTCGGAGGCGTCGTCACCCTCGGCCTCGGCGTGTTGATGAGTTCACTGATTCTCGGGCCTGTCGAATTCTTGGAGGCATCGTTGTCCTGGTTCCGGTGGCTGCTGCCCACTGCCGGACAGGGCACGTGGCACCGCTGGAACGTGTCGCTGAGCTTTGGCGTCCTTCGTCTCCTCGAGGCCGCTGGTGCCTGGGAGTACGTGGAGGGGCCCTTGCCCTTGCCGGCGAAGCTCTTCCTCACCATCATGGGAGCCGCTGCCCCCATAGCGACGATGCTCCTGACCAAGACGCTGGTTCCCCGGTTGCGCTACGCCCTGGTGATCTGTGCGGCCGTCCTTTTCTCGCCTTTGTGCTGGATCGGCTACACGCCGCTTCTCTACGCGCCGGCAGCCATCCTCCTCGGGGAGAGGAAGCGAGCGGGGTGATCTCCGTTCGCGAGCCTCGCTGGGCGATCGCCTTGGACCGAGCCGTTTACTACATGTGTAACGACTTCGCGGGTCGTTGGCAGCAATACAATACAATGCCAGTCCCACCAAGCGCTTGTCCTAGCAAGTGTAAGCCGTTATCGTCACTGCACTTATCGAATCCGACATACCGTGGCATTAGGCATGCCATCACGGAAGCAAGCCCAGCACCGCAAATTCCAACTGTACAGGCAAGGAAGCCCCGCATGTTCGACGCTGGCAGGAAGCTGTGGACCGGTGATACCGGGTAAGGCCTTCCGGAGTACGCGCTGCTGCTCGCCGCGATCGTTACCCTCGTCGTACTGGTCGCGGAGCTCTTCAGTGAGGACGTCAGGGCATTGGTAAACGATATCGGGGATTACATCGGCGACAACGAGCTGACGGACAAGCTCTAGCTGTCATTCGACCACGTCTGACGCTGGGGCTCCTGCCCCGGCCCCTTCGTCGATCTTCGCTCCGACAGTACGAGCCCCCGGCCACAGAGGCCCGGGGGCTTTCTCCATGTCGTTCTGGGTGGACTGTCAACGTAAAATCTTCCGCAGTGTAGATACCGCGCCGCATTGGGATTCCAGGGCAGGAACACGTCCAGAAATGCCCGACGACGATGGTCCTGTCCGGAGCAACGAGCCGGTTCCCGCAACGGTGAATCTCCAGGCATCCGAGTCGCTGCGTATGTGCGCCCGGGCGATCGAGCAGGTGGCTTGGGTCGCCTTCAGCGGTCGCGTCCCGGCATCGATTCACCCGAAGATGTGTCACGTACCGTTGCAACACCTGTGGTGCCCCAACATCGGCGCGTTACGGAAATGTCAAGCGTATCAACGACTTACGGAATAGACGGCGGTTGGTACGCATCCTGTCTAAAGAAATGGCGTCGAGCCGACGAGGCTTCGAATGCGCTCAGGTGAGCGCGCCTATTCACCATTCGGGCCGCTGCCCAAGGAGAAGAAGATGGTCAACCTCATCAAGTCGCTGTGGAACGACGAGTCCGGTCAGGGCCTTCCCGAGTACGCCCTGCTCGTTGCCGCCGTCGTGGTCATGGTGGTCGCCGCCGCCTCGCTGTTCGCCAATGACGTCAAGGACCTGTTCAACCAGATTGGCGACTACGTCGACGGCAACAACGCGATCGACAACCCTCCAAGCGGCGACAGCTGATCGACGGACCCAGCTTCCAAGGCGGAGGAAGAGTCCGTTGTTCGGGGAGGCGCCGGCGAAGTCGTCGGCGCCGTGCCCGCTTGAAG
>CAZJEH010000248.1:0-4420 GCA_964544905.1 uncultured Gemmatimonas sp. | reverse complement strand
GGAGAGCTCATCGGCAACGATAGGCTCATCGACCGCATCGATCCGAGCCGCTATGTCGATGACGAGGTGGGCCTTCCAACGCTTCGCGACATCCTCGCCGAGCTGCGGAAGCCGGGCCGTGACCCGCGCGAACGGTTCGAGGCCCCGGCCTTCCGTGACGACGTCCACGAGATCACCGACCTGAAGGAGGGAATGACGCTCCAGGGGACGGTGACGAACGTCGTCGCCTTCGGTGCATTCGTCGACATCGGGGTCCATCAGGACGGCCTGGTGCACGTCTCCCAGCTTTCGGACCGATTCGTACAGAACCCCAGCGACGTCGTCAGCGTCGGGGATCGCGTGAGCGTGCGCGTCGTCTCGGTCGATGTCGAGCGGAAGCGCATTGGCCTGTCGATGCGGCTCGGCGAGGGGAATATCGATGGCCGGACCACGCAGCCGCGGAAGCGGCGGGAGGACCCCACTCCGCCGCGGGTGACGGAGGGTCTCGCCGCCAATGGCATGCGCATCCGGCGTGGCTGACCGGCGCCGATCCGCCGATTCCGATGCGCACGCCCCCATCCCGGCAATGCCCTGAGCGTCCCCCGACATGCACGTGATGCTCCTCACCTTCGGGGCGGACCTGAGGAACCACTACCAGGCGAACTTCTCGATCCTCAGCTTCCTGAAGGAGGGTTCGTCGGTGCGGACGGTCGACGTCTTCACCGACCGACCGGACCTCTACCGGCATCTCGGCGACCGAGCCACGATGCTGCCCGTCGACCAGGCGTTGCTCGAGGAGTGGACCGGCCCGCATCGCTTCTTCTGGCGTATCAAGATCAAGGCGATCGAGGCGATGATCGAGCGCTACGGCGCTGAGCCCGTCGTCTATGTCGACTCGGACACCTTCCTCACCGACGATGCCGCCGGGTTTGCACGGAAGCTCGAGGAAGGGGGTGCGTTCCTCCACGAGAACGAGGGCCGCCTCCAGGAGCTGCGGCAGAAGACCACCCGTCGGATGTGGTCGCAGATCGCGAACCGAACCTTCGCCGGAATCCGAATCGACGGATCGACCGCGATGTGGAATGCGGGCGTGGTTGGCGTGCCCGCCCGGGAGAACGCGCGGGCCATTCAGCTCGCCCTCGACCTCTGCGACGAGATGTGCGCTGCCGGCGTGACTCCGCGATTGATCGAGCAGTACGCCATCTCGGTGGCTCTCGACACCCTCCAGCCACCCCCTGGATCGCCCACTACTGGGGCAACAAGGAGGAGTGGAACCAGTCGATTTCCGGGTTCTTCGTGGAGGCGGACCTTCGGGGGCTCACCTTCGAGCAGAAGCTGGAGCAGCTCCGCGCGTTCGACCACCGAAGCATCCCCGTTCGCAAACAGCGGAGGAAGAGCAACGAACGAGTGCGCAGGCTGGCGGACGCGCTCTTCCCTCCCCGGAAGGTCCTGTACCACGGGGGCTGAGGCCTGCCACGGAGGGTTGCGCAGTTCCGATGGACGCCAGGTGAGAGCGGAAGCCGTAGGGCCGGCGCCGCCAGACCTCACTGCCACCGGGTCCGGCCTCGCCATTCCCCACCTATCCAGCCCGGAGCGAAGAATGAGGCGAACCTGGACGATCATCGGTGTCGAAGACGTGGCCAGCAGCGCCCGCTGGTACCAGGCGCTCCTCGGACTGGCGGAGACTCCCCCGGCCCACGAACACTTCGGGCAGATCCTGGACGAGGATGGCACGGTCCTGCTCTGCCTGCATCGGTGGGGCGCCCACGATCACCCGTCACTGAAGAGCCCGGATGAGGCAGGTGCCGGCAATGGCCTACTCCTCTTCTTCCGTGTAAACGACTTCGATCAGGCAGTCAACAGGGCTCGTGCCGCGGCCCTTGCACTCACCGAGGAGCCCCACCTCAACCCGAACACGGGCACCTCTGAGTTCTCCCTGCGCGATCCCGATGGCTACCATGTGACGATCAGCGCGCTGTGATGCTGGTACGGCCGCGTGACGGCGGTGGGTGATTGCGGTCGTGTCCTCACCCGATGTACGCTCCGAAAGCGACCCGCCCGATCCAATCCTCCATGTCTCCGGATTCCCCATGGCGAGCACCGATTCCTGCGTGACCATACACATGGCGGCGAGCCTCGATGGATTCATCGCCCGGAAGGACGGCGCGGTCGACTGGCTGGAAACGTCAGACGTGTTCGAGGGCGGTGAGAAGGAGGATCCCGATGCGATCCGCGACTTCCTGGAGGCGATCGACTGTTACGCGATGGGATCGCGGACGTACGAAACGGCGATGAACTTCGAGGCGAGGGGGTTCGGCTGGGCCTACGGCGACACGCCGACGGTCGTCTTGACGACACGGGAACTGCCGAAGATCCGGCCCAGCGTGGAGTTCTACTCGGGCGATCTCACCCGTCTGGTGAACGAGCGGTTGCGGCCGACTTACCGCAACATCTGGTTCGTGGGTGGCGGCGCACTCTCCGGTGAATGCCTTCGGCTGGGGCTGGCGGACGAGATCCGATTCTCAATCGTACCCGTCCTCATCGGTGAAGGAATTCCCTTCTTCGATCGCCTGAACGCGGACGTTCCGCTGCACCTCCTCGAGGCGCGGGCGTACCGATCCGGGATCGTTGCTCTTCGACACCAGGTGCGGAAATAGACAGGTTCCTCGGGGGCTGGCCGTCGCGTTCCGCCGTCCCTACATTCCGCCCCCCGACGTTGAGAGGGGCTGGCGAACGCCATATATTTCAAGAGCTTGTAAGGGTCGGTAGCTCAGCTGGCAGAGCATGCGGCTTTTAACCGCCAGGTCCTGGGTTCGAATCCCAGCCGACCCATGGTTGTGTTGTATCTCCGCCGAGCCTTGCGCTGACGGGCGTGGAGATCTGTGGTTTTGTACGCTGTTGCCGGGCACCTCGACCTCCCGAACGGCCGGAGTCGAGTTGCCGATCTCGTCGCCCCATGAACTGGCGTTGATGCACCGCTCGTTCACGCTCCGAGGCGTCCACGCCGCTTCGGCTGTCGCCCTGATCCTCGCCTCCGCGTGTGCTCCCGGCGCGGAGCCTCCGCCCGCGGCCGCCGCCGATGCGGGTCCACTCTACCGCTACTCCTGCCCCGACGGCTTCCAGTTCGACGCTCGATTCGGAGAAGAGGTCGCGGTGCTCACGCTGAACGGGACCATGACGGCCCTCCCTCAGGTGATCTCCGCCTCGGGCGCGCGCTTCGCCGCCAACGACATCCTCTTCTGGATCAAGGGGAACGAGGCGCGACTGGAGCTGGGGAGCACGGTCCGCGAGGCCTGCGAGGCGACGCTCGTCGAGGAATCCTGATCGTCGCCGCGCCGCCGCTCCCCTGCACGCCTCCGTACCGCGACCACCCGCTGCACTCCGCGCTCGAACTTCTCCTCGAAATCAGCCGATCCGCTGGAGCGGCCGAGCCGGAAAGCTTCGGGAGAACCAATCTTCCCATCGCCGCTGTCGCTCGGCAGTGGCGTGAGCATTCTCGCCATAGTCGTAGAACGCGATCACGCAGTCGACCCCATCGCCGACGGTGTACGTTCCGAGCAGCACGATGGCGGGAATCGGGTCCTCGATCCGCATCACGAGGTGGCGCGGGCCGTCGCGCTGGTCGATCCGCTCGACCACCCCACTCAGAGCCTCCGGCGCCGCCAGCGTTCTCCGGTCGCCCACATCCGCGCCGGCGAGCCCCACCGCCTGCGTCAGCTTCTTCCAGCTGCCGTGCTCGTCGGCTTCCCCGCCTCCACGGACGCTGAACGGAATCGCCTTTCTTCCTCGGAAGTGCCCAAGGTAGAGCCGGAGGACGTCGAAGAAGCCTGGCCATCCTCCCTCGAACCCCTCGAGCTGGTCGTCCCACTCCTCCGAGGAGGTGAAGAGGGAGTGGACCATCCGAACGACGCACTCTCCCCCGCCACGGCTCGCGATCGTGATCTCCGTCGCCACGGGCGGCGCACCGGGGTTCCAATCGCTCTCCTCGTAAGCGAAACGATGCGGGGGCTCCCAGACGGTTACCGTGCCGACGGATTCGCCGATGGAGCCGAAGTCGAAACGCACCCGGCCCCCGACCCGCTCCTCGATCTCCGTCTGTGTGAACCACGCGCTCGTCCCCGGTCCCGTCGCCATCACCTGCCACACCTCTTCCGGAGTCCCCGGCAGGAGGAGTTCCATCTCCACCCAGCGACGACCGCTCGCCTCGTCCTTTCTCATCGGCATACGCGTGTCCCTTTCAAGCTCGTGTTTCCTCGGGCGCGGGATACGCGGCGACGACGAGCCGGTGCGGCCGCCCCCGCGGCGCCGATTCGTCGTGATACCGGCTCGCCAGCTCCCCGACCGCCCGCGCCAGCTCGGCGGTGAACGCCGCCCGCTCCGACGGGGAGCGGAATCGGATCACCGTGTCGATCGATAGTGTCGCCAACCTCTTCTCGCTCTG
>CAZJEH010000247.1:0-4451 GCA_964544905.1 uncultured Gemmatimonas sp. | reverse complement strand
CCCTGTGCGCGTACCAGGTGTCCGGCGAGTACGCGATGATCATGGCGGCGGGGGAGCGGGGATGGCTGGATGCCGATCGGACCATGCGCGAGGCGCTCACTTCGATCAAGCGCGCGGGCGCGGACATGATCATCACCTATTACGCGCGGCAACTGGCGCGGGGGTGACGTCGGGGCTGTGACCGACCGACGAGCGGCCGCGAGGCAGAAGCGTGGGATCTCGTCACGAAAGCGGATGGCCGCTCGTCTATCCCCTGGCCAGCCGAACCGTAGCTGGCCCGGAAGGGCGCCGGGTCTCGAAGCGGCCCTCGCCCGGGCGAGTCGCAGGAGTTGCAGGATCGGACCGGCGTAGCCGACGCGGAAGCAGCGGCTAGCGTCGTAGCGGAGGGTGCCGACGAAGCGGGAACGGGGTTCGCCGCGATCCGGAAGCGCAGTCGTCGGCGTGACGGTCCGACAAGTGCATCGCGGTACGCGCTGTTCCGGTGCATCACCGCGAAGGTGTGGCGGGTGCATCGGCAAAGCTCAATGGATCAATCACATTGGAGCAACCGTCCGCCCGTGACGCCACCCACGACAACCTGGACCAGAGGTCCAACCGCGCCGCCGCGGCGCATTCTCCCCTACGATGTTCGACTCAAACGGGAGCTGACCCATCGACGCCTGGTCGTTGCCATCCTCCGGCGGTTCGTGCGGGTAATCAGTCTGCATCTCGTGGACGGGGGGATCATCGCGGGCCTGGTGTGGGTGATGGGGGAATTCGACCCGACCTATCAGTCGGCGCGGCCCTACATTCCCGCGATCGTCGTCATCTTCCTTGGCGGTCTCAATGCGCTGGCGTCGTACAGCCCGGGCGACGCCAGGCGGGACCGGAGCAGGCTCTTCTCCGGGGTCTGCTTCGCTCTCGCGATCCTGGGCTGCCTCGTCGCGGTGCTGCCTTCGCTGCCCTTCGACCTCTCCTTCCTCGTCGTTCTCGGCGTCCTGTCGTTCGTGCTGCTCGCCGCCGGCCGCTACCTGATGGACCAGATCGTTCGACAGGCGTACAAGCGAGGAATCGGCCTGCGCCGAGCGGTGATCATCGGCAATTTGGAAGAGGTGGGGCAGGCCATCCAGCGGCTCCGGGACGACCGGAACATCGACCAGTACCTGGTCGGGCACATCACGCCGGATGACGAGCCCGACCCGGCGTCCCTCGGTACGTTGAGCGAGGCACCGCGGATTCTCGAGGACCTGGACGTGCAGGAGGTGATCGTCACCGCCGCGCTCTCCACGCGGGAGGTCGAAGCGGTGTCCGAGCTGTGCTTCGAGATGGGCGCCGCGCTCTACGTCGTGCCCGCCGTGGTCGCCGCCGCCGAGCTGCGTGCGGAACCGATGCGCGTGGGGGAGTGCACACTGGTGCGACTGCACCCGGCGCAGCTCGAGCTTCCGGCGCTCCTGGTCAAGCGTGTGTTCGACCTGACGCTTTCCGTTCTGCTGCTGATCGTCCTCTCGCCACTCATGCTCCTGATCGCGCTGGCGATTCGGCTGGATTCGCCGGGTCCGGTCTTCTTCCGATCCAAGCGGATCGGTTTGGGAGGCCGGCCTTTCTACATGTGGAAGTTCCGGAGCATGTACGCGGACGCGGTGGAGCGGGAGCGGGAGCTTGCGCACCTCAACATCTATCCGACCGGTACCTTCAAGATCCCGAACGATCCCCGGGTGACCCGTGTGGGACGGTGGTTGCGCAGGAGCAGCCTCGACGAGCTTCCACAGCTCTTCAACGTACTCACCGGTGACATGTCGCTGGTGGGCCCGCGCCCCTCGCTGGAGGCGGACGTAACCCGTTTCCAGTCGCACCATTTCGAACGGCTCTCGGTGATTCCCGGAATGACGGGGCCCTGGCAGGTTTCCGGGAGGAACCTCATCACGGACTTCGACCAGGTGGTGAAGTTGGAAAGAGCATACATCCGATCGTGGTCACTCGCGCTCGACGCGAAGATCCTGCTCCGAACGCTGAAGGTGGTGGTGCGGGGTGACGGAGCCTACTGAGATGCGAGTTGCGATCGTAACGGACTGGCTGGCGACCTTCGGCGGCGGTGAACGGGTGCTGATGGAGCTCCACCGGATGTTCCCGGACGCCCCCATCCACACCACCGTGCACAGCGAGGACGCGCTTCCCCCGGAGATGCACGGGTGGGACGTGCGAACCTCGTTCCTGCAGCGTGTGCCGTTCGCGCGGCGCCACTACCAGAAGTTCCTCCCGTTGATGCCGCTGGCGATCGAACAGTTCGATCTGCGCGGGTACGACCTCGTGATCACCACCAACCACGCGTGCGCGAAGGGGGTGGTGACGCAGGCGAACACGATAAACGTCTGCTACTGCTACACCCCCTGTCGCTACATCTGGGACCTGTATCACGACTACACGGAGGGGCTCCGCAGCCGTCCGCTCATCGCGCCGGTCGCGCACTGGCTGCGCGTCTGGGACCGGCTGGCCGCCGACCGCGTGGACCACTTCATCGGGATCTCGCACGAGGTGGCTCGCAGGATCCAGAAGCACTATCGGCGGGAGGCCGAGGTCATCTATCCACCGGTTGACGTGGGGCGCTTCCGGCTGAGTAGCAGGGGACCGGACGACTATTACCTGGTGGTCTCACGACTCGTCCGCTACAAGCGGATCGACCTCGCCGTTCAGGCGTGCAGCCGGCTGGGTCGTCGGCTCCTGGTGGTCGGGGAAGGTCCGGAACGCCGGCGTCTGGAGGCCCTCGCCGGACCCACGGTGAAGTTCCTCGGCCGGCTCTCGGACGAGGAGATCGCCCGGCTGTACTCGCGGAGCCGCGCCCTGATCTTCCCGGGGCACGAGGATTTCGGGATCACCGCGGTGGAGTCGCAGGCCGCGGGTCGGCCGGTCATCGCCTACGGGGCCGGTGGCGTCGTCGAGACGGTGATCGACGGGAGCACCGGCAGCTTCTTCTTCGAGCAGACTCCCGAAGCGCTCGCGGACGCGATCCTGGCGCACGAGAGCGAGCGATGGGATCCGGCTGCGTGCCGGCGGAACGCCGAGCGCTTCGATCGCAAGGTTTTCCTCGAACGCATCGAGGACTCGATCGCTTCGGCGATGGGACGGGATCCGGCGCAGCGGCCCGAACGTCGGCCGGTTCTGGGGTACGTCGGCTGATTTGCCAGTCCTCGGGGCTTGCTTCTTCACGGTCGTCGGTGCGCATGCCGTCAGGCGGGGAGCCTTCTCCGTCGGGCCTTTGGGTCCGTCCACGACGTTGGGTGACCAGCACCCGCCGTCGCAGCGGGTCCACCCGCCCCGCATGCGGGTCGTGTTTCCGGGAAACCGCCGTACCCGCCTGACTGGCTTTGCGTTGACCCTCCCTGACAGGAATGTAGTATTCATCGGGAACGGCGCTGCCCGTGGCCGGCGCCGGAGACCGTTCGAGCAGGGCGAAGAATGCGTTTGATCAGATCGCTGATACGTTCAGGATGGCTCCTGGCGCTCTTCACTGTGCCACTCCAGGGGCAGCAGGTACAGGATACCGTACCCGCCGCTCCGGCCGCGCCGCGGGCGTGGGGTGATGCGCGGATCCAGCCCGGCGATCAGATCCGTCTGGTCGTGTGGCGTGAGGACGACCTGAGCGGGCAGTTCACGGTGGACGAGGACGGCGAGGTGACGCTGCCTCGCGTCGGACGGATCGCCGCCGGGTCGATGAGCGCGCGAGAACTGCAGGATTCCCTGTACGTATCCTTCGCCCGTTACCTCCGGAACCCCTCGATCGAGATCTCGGTGCTGCGGCGGATCGGGGTCCACGGCGAGGTTCGCAATCCCGCGCTCTACATGGTGGACCTCACGATGACTCTACGTGAGGTCATTGCGCAGGCCGGGGGCATCACCGACGCGGGGAACCCGGAAAGCATCACCATCATCCGCGGGAACGAGCAGATCCGGCTGAGCGACCAGGGTCAGGCGCAGTTCATCACCGCCGAGCTGCGCTCCGGCGATCAGATCGTGGTGGGTCGGCGCAGCTGGCTCTCGCTCAACCCGCTGGCGGCGATCAGCACGAGCACGGCGCTGGTGTCGTTCTTCATCGGCGTGATCCTCCCGCTGGTCCGGTAGAGATGCGATCCGATCCCGATACGCTCGACCTGAGGGAGGTCGGCGCCGTTCTGCGAGACGGATGGCGCTGGATCGCGGGCGGCATCGTGACCGGCGTTGTAGTCGCGGTGCTCGTGCTCGTCTTCGTGCGTCCGCGCTACGAGTCGACGGCGCTGGTTCTCCTCCGCGACACACAGGCGGGCGGCAGCACCGCGCTCGACCTGTTCGGCGGTGGCAGTGGGAGCGGGTTGGGTAACCTGACGGGAATCCTGGGGGGGAACCCCGGCTTCGACACGGAGGTCGCGATTCTCGGCAGCCGCTCGGTGGTTGGCGAGGTGGTCGAGTCGTTGGGTCTCCAGGCGGACGTGCTGACACCG
>CAZJEH010000246.1:0-4460 GCA_964544905.1 uncultured Gemmatimonas sp. | reverse complement strand
CCTGCTCCAGCCCCTCCTCCGAGGACTTGCGGGTGTAGACGGCGCAGCGGAGCTTCCGCACGACCGGCTTCGTCATGCGCTCCTCCGGTGGTTCTTGAGCCCGAAGAAGACCCAGCCATTCCAGCGCGTGCCGGTGATGGCGCGGGCGATGGCCGAGAGCGATTTGTACGGGCGACCCTGCCACTCGAATCCGTCGGCGGTCACGGTCACGACGTGCTCGACCCCCTGCCACTCGCGGAGGAGCCGCGTGCCCGTGATCGGCTTCAGGTCACCGCCGCGCATGCGGCGCGTTGTGATGTTGCCGCCATCGAGCTGCTCCCCGAGTACCTCCAGGCGCTTCACCGTCTCGGGCTTCAGGCCTCCGTAGGCCAACTCCTGGATGCGGTACGCGAGCCGGCTCTCGAGATAGCGGCGATTGAACGCCGGCGGCTCGGTCTCGAACAGCTCCCGCCACTGCTGCTTCAGATCGAGCGTGGAGGTGGTCTTCAGCGCGGCCAGCCGCGCGGGAATCGGATCGGGTTTCGTCATGCGTCTCTCCGCTGGGTTGCGGTTGCATGACGGCATTGGTCGGGCGAATAGTGTAGGCAACTTTCTCCGATCCCGTCAGATACTTGGCGCTGCGCACGCATCCGCATGCGGACCAGGCCGAGGGCCAGCAGCCTGCACAATTCTGCGCGGCGCTCGACGGCGGTCATGTGATCGGGAGGCAGGGGATTCGAGCCCAGCCGCGGGTATGTCGGGGCGTTCCGCATGGGAAAACGCTATCCGAGCACCGCTATAAAACAAGCTGAATCAACGGGTTATGGGAGTTCTGCGCAAGCGCGCGCAGTCTGTGGGAACCGACGGCGGATCAATGGCGGGTCGCGGGCGCAACCCCAGCGCCGGTGTCGAGAACCAGAGCCGATTTCCAGAGCGGCGTCTTGACGAACAGCGCGTCCTCGGACCGGGAGCGGCTGTCGCCTTCCTGCTTTTCCAGCAGGCCGGCCCAACACAGCGGGCGGAGCACCTGGATGTACAGACCGCTCATCATGGCGTCGAAGCCGGGTCCCGGCTTGCCGTAGAAGACACGCCGAAGATCGCCGCCGGTCGCACCGTCCTCGGTTTCGACGTTCAACACGTTCAGGAAGATGCCCCAGTTGCCGAGGACGGGCTCGTCGGCGAAGCGCGACGTGCCGACGTGATCGACGCGGAACAGGAAGAACGGGACGACCGTCCTGAAGATCCGGCCGGGGCGGCCGACCAGCGCCTGGCCTGCCCTGGTCAGGCGGAACGCGCCCTTGTAGTGCCGGCCGAGCTTCATCGCGATCATCAGGTCGTGCAGCAGCACAAGCGGCGCGAAGTCCCACTCGTTCAGCACCTTGTTGACGGCGAAGAGGTCGGCCTCGGTGTGTCCGGGCCAGTTGAACTCGGCGGCGGCCCAGTGAACGAAGACGCGCTTGAACGCCTTCGACGGGGTCAGGGGAATGCCGCCATTTTCGCCGATCCAGGCGAAGGTCTTCTCCAATCCCCGGACCGTGGGAGAATGCGCCAGCGCAGGATCGGCATCGTCCATCTCCCGGAACGCGATCACCTCAGATCTCCCGGGAGAACCAGCGGATGCGGCCGACGATATGGATCTCGTCGGCGGTCCGCTCGTATTCGGGATAGTGCTTGTTGTCCGAGATCACCCGGACGGCGGGAGGATCGCTGTTCGGGATGTGCTCGAGCCGCTTGGCCACGAGGCCCATGCCGTCGTCCAGCACGAAGATCCCGGGCGGGACCGGGGCGCGGCGCGCCATGTCCACCAGGACCGTGTCGCCGGCGAGCAGCGTCGGCACCATGCTGTCGCCCTCGACATGCATGATCCGCAGCTGCGACGGGCTGGCCTTCAGGTCGTTCCTGATCCACGAGCGCCGGAAATGATACGCTCGGCCGGCCGTCTCGGCATGATCCTCGATCACCGCGCCGCCGCCCATCGACGGCCGCGCGCTCGCATGCGCGATCGAGACGAAGGCCTCGTCGGCGCCCTCGAGGAACGGCGGCGTGCCCTCGACCTCACCGATGCCGTGGATCAGCCAGTCCAGGTCCACCTTCAGAACCCGCGCGACCTCGCCAAGCTTCTCGATGCCGGGCCGGGTCGAGCGGCCGCGCAGGATGTCGTAGACGAAGGAGCGGTTCACGCCGGCCATCTCCGCCACATGGGCAGGGCTGAGGCCGAGCTGGTGCGCACGCGCGCGCAGGCGGTCGGCAAGCGAATGGTGGTCGGTCATCTTTCCCCACCCGGTCCGTGGATGAACAGGACAAAACAGGATTGAAAGGATCCCGTCAAGCGAATAGGAACATACAGGGAACATGCGAGGATAGGAACCGGGGGCCAGGGGCGTGCACATCGACAAATCCTACTTCACCCTTCCCGAGGTCCTCGACCGCTGGAAGATCACCGAGGCGGACCTGATCTACCTCGCCGAGAACGACAGGCTGCGCCTCTCGGTACGGGTCTTCGGGTTGGCGATGGAATTCGGCGGCTACGAGGAGACGGCCGAGGGCGAGCCCTTCCGGTCACCCTGGGAGCAGACCTGGTACAGCGGCCTGCTCGACCTGCATGCCTGCGACGTCTTCCGGCTCTTCCGCTGTGGCGAGATCCGTCTCGGCGACTTCCGCACGCCCACCGCGGAGTATGCGGCGCTGTGGGGCGATGCCCAGCCGGTCCACGTGATGATCGGCGATCTGCTGCTCAGGCGCGAGGAACGCGACCGGTTCGAGGCGGAAAGCGGATTCTCGACGGACGGGCAGCCGATCGAGGAGCCCACCTTCAGCGCCTCGGCGGACTACCAGGAAGTCCGCTGCAAGGGATACCGCTTCCGGCTCGGGCCGATCCAGGCCGAGGCCGTCCGCCGGCTGCACGAAGCCGCGCTCGCGGGCGAGCCATGGCGGAACGGCAAGGCGATCCTCTCGGCAGCCGGCTCGAAGAGCCTGCGCATGGCCGACGTCTTCAAGTCGCAGAAGAACTGGCGGCAGCTGATCCGCTCCGACCGCCGCGGCCAGTACCGCCTCGACCTCGACTGAGCCGTCCCCGCCCGTCGGCGGGGGATGGCGCGGGGGACGGGTGTGGGATGGCAGGGGATGAACCTGCACCCTCCCCGGCTGGACCGACGCCCTGCCCTGCCCGCCTGATCCCCCTCTCCATCCCCCGCCGATCCTGACGACATCCCACAGTGCGATCCGGCACGCTCTCCTCCACGACGAACGAGAGGAGACACCGATGCTGCAGAAGCATTGCCTGGACCAGAAGGAGCTGGCGCGACGCTGGGGGATATCCCACCGCACGCTGGAGCGCTGGCGCTACACGGACCAGGGTCCCGCGTTTCTGAAGCTGGGCGGTCGCGTCCTCTACCGCCGCACCGATGTCGAGGCATTCGAACGGAGCCGGCTTCAGCGTGCCGTTGCGATCGGCGGTGCCCTCGCGTCGGCCGGTCAGGCGCCGCGAGCATGCTGATGGTCCCCTCGACCGATATCGGGCGCCGGGTGCCGATGCCGCGTCTGAGCGACATCGAGCTCTGTGCCTGGATCGCGCAGGCCGAGCCCGGCGACTTTCTCGAATACCACCGCGGCTTCCTCGGGATCGACGTCACCCCGGTGATCTCGCTGCTGCCCGAGCCGGAGCGCCACCGGCTTGCCGCGGCCGCCCGCGCCGCCCACCGCGCCTTCGAGGCCGGGCTCGTGCATCTCGTCCAGGTGCGGCTCGGTCCCGAGCAGTTCGTCTACCTCGCCATCGCCCGCCCGAGGCCCAGGGCCGCCCCCGGCTCACCCTCGGCCCTGCTGCTCGCGACGCCGGTCGCGTGAGCCCCTCACCCAGCCCCTTCGCCGCCCACGGAGTCCTGAACATGCCCCACCCGCGGAACACACCGACAGCGGACGATCTGGCGAGCATCGCCGACACCGAGCTCGCGCAGTTGCCCGTCGAGCTGCTCGCCATCCTGCAGCACGAGACCGACGAGAAGCTGAAGCGCGCCCGGGCTGCCCGGGCCAGGCTCGATATGGCGCTCACCATCCGCTATGCGACCCGCGCTGCGGAAGCGCGACGGGCGCAGGGTAAGGACACGGGGACGGTCCGTTTCGCCGACGGCGACTTCACCGTGGTGACCGACCTGCCGAAGCGGGTCGATTGGGATCAGGATCGTCTCGCCGGGATCGTCGAGCGCATCCGTGCCGCGGGCGACGACCCGGCCCAGTATGTCGATGTCGCCGTCAAGGTTCCCGAGCGGAAGTATGCCGCATGGCCCGACGCGGTCCGGGCGGTCTTTGAACCGGCGCGGACGGTGCGCACCAGTGCATTCAAGGTCGAGCTCCTCCCGCAAGGAGACGGAGCATGAGCCTCCGCATCATCTCGGCCGACGAGCGGCTGCGCGAGGCCCAGGGCAAGACGACCATGGCGCTGTTCGGTATGAGCGGCGCCGGCAAGACCACCCTCGTGAAGACGA
>CAZJEH010000245.1:0-4495 GCA_964544905.1 uncultured Gemmatimonas sp. | reverse complement strand
CTCGATCGATCCCTCCGGGGTGAACGCCCGGTCCGGGCCGCGCCTCCCCGCTCCGGGTCCTCACGAGGCCCGGCTCGGAGTCCGCCTGACCGAGGGAGGAGGCAGGTTGAAGGTGACGCACGTGCTCGAGGGCACACCCGCCCACGGCGCGGGAGTCAACGTCGGCGACGAGATCCTGGCGGTCGACGGGCAGAAGGCGACGATCGCTTCGGTGGGCACCCGCTCCTCCCGCGCGACGGCGGGCGACGAGCTGAGGCTGGTCCTCCTGCGGCGGGATCGGCTGCTGGAAGTCGTCGCCCGGATGCAGGCACCGGTACGGCGCCGCGCGCGGATCCTGCCGATGGACGACGCGGACGCCCCGGCGATCCACGTGCGAAAGGGGTGGCTGGAAGTCGCCACCCCTTCGAATGGGTAGAGCCCGTCTGACGCCGAGCGGGGCGAGAACGGCACCCGCGCCGGCGTGACGCTGTCGTCAACCTGGCAGCCGGCTTCCCGGCCCCGGCCGGTCCCGCATCGGCCGGTCGGCATCGGCGGCCTCGCTCGCAGCCACCGGATCGACACAGCGCTCCAGACGGATCCCGTGCACGAGGGCGCCCCCGCGGGATCGGACGATCGTCGGGGGTGAGGTCCGGGCAGTGCACACCACGTCCGTGTCAGCCGCTCGATCGGTCGTCACCTCCTGCGCGACCGCGGTAGACGCCAGCAACGGAACGAAAGCGACCGCCCAGGCGAGTCGCCGCGTCAGCTTCTTCTCGCTATTCTCCGAAGTCTTCCGGCCCACGATCCGCATACCACAACCCTCCTCTCGATTAGCGCTGAAAGGTGACCGTCATTCGTCAGAGGCGCGGCGCAGCACGTAGGCGAACGCGAAGAACGGGAGCGCGGCCATGAAGAGGCTCGCGATCGCTGGGAAGACCATGGTGGTTCCGACGAAGTACCCGACCGTCACGATCGCGGGCAGTGTGATCAGCAAGCCGCCGACGACTACCATCCACATCAGAAGATCCTCTGGCGTTCAGGGAATCGATGTACCCGCCCATCGCGTTCGTCCTGCCCGCGCGGCCTTCTGGGTTCCCGGACGCTTCTCAGTCTCGGAGCGGGCGATAACGTTACAGAACGCGGGTTCCGTTTTCGGGATCAGCGGGTGGGTCAGGTGAGGGGGGGAAGCTCGGAAGGATTTCGAGGATCGCGTCGACGACGTGAAGGATGCGGCGGTCGGGCTGCCGCGGCGCGCCTCCCCGTTTACGCCGTGCGTGGGGGCTGGCAGAGGGGAAGTGCGATGAACCGTGCTTCGATCGGGGTCCGGAAATCGGAGCTCCGGAAGAACCAGTCAGGCTCCGAGCGGCCCGGGAGGAGCCGCAGTCCGATCGGCAGGTTCCGAATCGACTGGGCGGCTCCAGGAGAGGAGGACTCGGGTGAAGAGGCCGCCGCTGGTGTCCGGCGGGATCGGAGATTCGGGCATCCAACGGAACCCGCCGGCGGAGCCGATGCGGCCGGCGGATAACCAGGGCCACCGAGCCGGGGAGAGTCAGGTCCGGCCAGGGAGCTGGTCGCTGCCCCAAGCCCTTCGCGGGCGGCAAGGTCGGACGCTTCTCGTTGGCGCGAGGAGGAAGGCTCAGCGCCCGATCGCACGTCGCCGAGCGGAGAATCCCTCCGGCCTGCCCGTGTGTCGGATCGCTCCCCGGGCAGGCCGCGTCAGCCCCGCGAATTTGCAGCGGAGCGTGCTCAGTCTCCCCGGGCTTCCTCGAGCTCCAGGGGGGCGCGGCCCGCGATCCGGAGCGGCGCGGCATGGTCGACCAGGCCGCTGAAGTCACGCCCGGACGGCCGCTGGTACACGCTCAGCCCGAACTCCGGGACCATCGCCAGGACGTGGTCGAAGATGTCGGCCTGGATCGCCTCGTAGTTCGCCCACTTCGTGTCGCGGCTGAACACGTAGATCTCGAGCGGCAGCCCCTCCGGCGTCGGCGCAAGCTGCCGGACGAGGAAGGTCAGCTCCTGGTGGATCATCGGGTGCGCGCGCAGATAGTTGATGATGTACGCGCGTAGGGTCCCGATGTTGGTCAGCCGCCGAGCGTTGAAGATCAGGTTCGGGTCCTGCGCCGCGTTGTACGCCTCCAGCTCCGCCAGCTTCTGCGCCATGTAGTCACGGAGCAGCGCGAACTTCGAGAAGCGTTCGATCTCCTGCGGCGTCAGGAACCGGATCGTCGACGTGTTGATGTGGATCGCCCGCTTGATGCGGCGGCCGCCCCCCTCGAACATGGCGCGCCAGTTCTTGAAGCTGTGCTCCAGGAACTTGTGCGTGGGGATGACGGTCACCGTCTTGTCCCAGTTCAGGACCTTGACGGTGTTCAGCGCGATGTCGATGACGTCGCCGTCGGCGTCGAACTGCGGCATCTCGATCCAGTCGCCGACACGGATCAGGTCGTTGTTCGTGAGCTGGATGCTGGCGACCAGGGAGAGCAGCGTGTCCCGGAAGATGAGGAGGATGATCGCCATCATCGCGCCCAGACCGCTGACGAAGAACCACGGTGACTGGTCCGCGAGCCGGGCGACGATGAAGATCCCCGCGATCAGGTAGACGAAGATCTTCGCCAGCTGGACGTAGCTCTTGATCGGCCGCGTCGCGGCGATCGGCAGCCGCAGGTAGATCGTGTGGCCCGCCGTGAAGATCGAGTCGATCGTGAGCGCGACGACGAGGATCATGCAGGCGCCGATCAACCGGAGCAGGAAGCCGTAGACGTCGGCGCTGAGATTCGGCACCCACTCGAGCCCCGCCTGCAGGGCGATCAGCGGGATCAGCAGGGACAGGCGGTGCGGAACTCGACTCTCGTAGAAGACGCCGTCCCACTGCGTGCGGGTCCGCCGCACCAGGTACCGCACGAGCTTCAAGACGTACGGCCGCGCGACGAGGTGCAGCAGGAGGGCAACGGCCGCCAGGGAGAAGATCCCGAGCGCCGTCTGCGCCGCCGGAACGTCCGTGATCCTCTCGAAGGGGTTTGCTTGTAGGAGCATTCTCATCGTTCTGATCTTCCCCTGCCGGGCGGTCAGCGGGAACTCGGCTTCCGCGCCGGTGGGCATCCACACGGATGGGCTTCGCCCTCCTCTCTCGACCCTCTAGGCCTTACTTCCGGAGATGTTCCGCCGCTGGATGGTGATTCCGCAGAATATGTCGCTGTCGATTGGCAGGGCCGCAACTGAGGGCTCTGCCGTAAACCGGCTCAATCGTACACCGCCGACTCGACGTCACCGCGCCAGTAGGTGAAGGGTCCTTCAGGGAGAAGCCACGCCACCTCGCCACTGAGCGGGATCCGCATCCCGTCGACCATCGCGTAGTTGTGGAAGCGGCCGCGCCAGGGTGTCGGGATCGGCACACCGTCGACGTCCCGGTAGCGTTCGCCGCTGACCTCGGCGATGCCGCCCGCCGGGTCGAAGCGGACGGTGAGCGAGACGCGGGTCCCGGCGTCGGCTACGGTGGCGGTGGCGCTGGTCTCGTCGATCGGAGTCCACTCGACCCCGTGGCCAGGCAGGAGCGCCGTCGGGAGCCAGGCGAGCTCGGCGAGCCAGCGGTGCAGCGCGCCGGCGCTCAGCTCCGGTGTGGCGCGCTGGTCGACCACGGTGAGCACGGCGCCCACCCGGCCGAGCATGGCGCCTGTGCCGGCGATGTAGCTGTCGCGCACCCTCACGCCGAGCAGCGGCATCATACGGATCGACGCATCCCAGACGAATCCCGGCGGCGCTGCGGTGAAGTGCTCGACCGAGTGGAAGGGGGCCCAGGGCCCCTCCGGCGAGGTGCGGAACTCGCCTCGATGGACGATGCGGGCTCCGCGGACGAGGGGGCGCCCAGGGGTGATGGCGAACTCGAAGTAGCGTGCGACCGGCACAGGCAGCCCGTTGAGCAGGCCGGGCTCGAATCGTTGCGGTTCGGAGGGGGCTCGGAGATCGGCCGTGGCGTGCAGTGCGGCGACCGCGCGCCGGGTCTGACGGTTCCAGTGCCAGGCGCCACCGGCGGCCAGCCCGGCCGCGGCGAGGGCGGCCCCACCCAGGACGGCCAGGGCGATCGTCGCGGTGCGTGCCGGGCGTGACCGGCGTTGTCGATTCGGCATCGGTGGCGGAGTTCAGCGCTCCGGCGGCGTGGGTTCAGCTCCCCCGCCGACCCAGAGGCCGGCGGTCACCTGGATGCGGAGGGTGCCGAGGCGCGCTCCCTCGAGGCAGGATCCGCTGAAGTCGGCGAGGCCGACCTCGGCAAGCCTGAGGTCCCCCTGGCTCAGGTCCGCCCCCTCGACGATCGCCTGCCAGAGCGACGCCATCCGCAGGGTCGCAGCGCGCAGGTTCGCGCCGGTGAGGTTCGCCCGCTCGAGCATCGCACCCTCCAGGTCGGCGTTCGTCGCCCGACAGTGGGCGAGGTCCGCCGTCAGCAGGATGGCCCGGGAGAGGTGCGCGCCCTCCAGTCGCGCGTGCCGGAGGTTGGCCCCGGACAGATTCGCCCCCCGAAGGC
>CAZJEH010000244.1:0-4502 GCA_964544905.1 uncultured Gemmatimonas sp. | reverse complement strand
AGAATCCATCTGCGGTTTTTCTGAATAATGGGTCCCGGCCTGCGCCGGGACGACGGGGGGGGGACGGTAGCGAAGTAGACCGTTCACGGTTCCTTGCGAGTCTGACGGACTGGGATCGACGGTTCTGACACAGTCTCGCAGGCCGGGATCCACTATTTGCACAAACGCAAATGCGTGCGTGGTTGACTAGAGCCTGCATTGCGTCCGTCTGACACGAGCTATGAGCGGTCGTCGACGCATCGAGAGGCGGATGTATACCTCCTTTCGCCGGGAGACGATTAGGACAGCTTCTCTCGCCGAGGACGGCGTCGAACACGCGATGAGAGGCAGGCCGGCTGGCGTCAGCTCCCGATTCGCAGGCCCAGCTTCAGCGTCCTCCCCGCAGCCGGGAAGTAGTAGATCGGGGCGATCGCCGCGGACCCGCTCGTATCCGGATATCCGGTCGTGCTGTACTCGGCGTCGAACAGATTGCGAACGTCGAGGAACACCGACGCCCCGATCCGTTCCGGCAGGAAAACCTCGACCCGCGAGTCGACCCGCGTGTACGCCGGGTGCTCGAGCTCGTTGGCGTCGTCCAGGTACATGCCGCGAGTATGGTTCACCGACACGCCCAGCTGGAGGGGCTCGACGGGCCGGCCTGCGATCCCGGCGCCATAGACCTGGCGAGGCACGCTCTTCAGCTGTTTTCCGGCGTTCTCCCCGTTCCTCGCGGTAACCTCCTGAAACGCCGCTGTGACGAACGCCGAGAGGCCGCGGGGCCCGCTAAGGCTCGCGCTCGCCTCCACCCCCTCATGGCGGCTCCGCGCGATGTTGACGTACTTCAGCGTTGCCAGATCGAAATCGATCTCGTCCTTCATGTCCATCCGGTAGCCGGAGACGGCCAGATCGAGGCCGACCGTGCTCGGAACGATGGCGATGGAGTGGTAGAGACCGACCTCGTACTGTGTGCCGTATTGAGGCTCGAGCAGGGGGTTCGAGGTCGTCAGCTGGAAGGGATCGAACGGGACGGGGAGCGTGCGCTGGTCGAACAACTGGTCCAGGGTCGGGGCCTTGAAGGAGCGGCCCGCGTTTACGTACACGTGCCCGGTTTGGTTGCCCGTGTTCAGCCAGCGGACGTTGATGCCCGCCTTCGGGCTGATGGCGGTATGCGATGCCGACACGCTCTCGCCCCCGCTCGGCGCGGTCGGCTCGAACGAGTCCCGCAGCCAGTCGGCCCGCAGGCCGAGGGAAACCCGCACCGCATCCGTCGGCAGGAGCGTGTACTCGGCGAACGCGGAGCCGTTGGAGCGCGTGCCACTCCCGGCCGCGTCCAGATCGCCGACCACACCGTCGGATGCCAGGTAGTCCTGGCGCGAGCCGGAGAGAACCGCGAAGTACTCCGACTCGATGTCGCCGTAAGCCCCGTCGAGCCCGAAGACGATCCGGTCCCTGCCCGGCAGCCCGCTGTCCTCCACCGACACGACCGCGGACCCGACGGCTCGCAGGGTTGTCAGATCGCGGAACTTCGTGTCTGCGAAGAACGGGGCGAGGGCCACCGTGCGGGCACCGCGGGCGTTCCGGCGGTCGGCTCCGAGCGACACGTCGAGGCGACCGGCACCGCCGATCAGCGTCCGCGCGTCGATGCCAACCCGTTGGCTGTTTTCCTTCGTCCGATCGAAGCGGTAGAAGACGTCGCTGGCCGAGCGATCGGTACCCAGGTCGGAATCCAGGAGCGGCCCGGGCTCTTCGTAGTCGCGCCACTGGACGAGGGCGGAAACCTCGGCGCCGGCCCGCTCGGTCGCGGTCAGGGAGTACGTGGCGCCGGCACGCGCCAATGACCGCTCCGAGTGCGCCCGGAACCCCTCGGTCCGGTCCAGCCCCGCGAAGACCGACGCGGGGCGGCCGAACACCTCCTCCGCCGCGTACAGGCTGGCGTCGATCGTGGTGTTGCTCCCCCCGGCGACCGACCAGATCGGCGCGGATGCCGCCAGCGGATCCCGGGTGATCACGTTCAGCACGGCCCCCACGGCGGCATCCCCGTAGAGCGCCGACGCCCCGCCCCGGACCATCTCGATCCGATCTATCGCAACCATCGGGATGGCGTCCCAGCGAACCAGGCCCGCCTGGACATCGTTCAACGGCCTCCCATCGAGCAGGACCACCACGTACTCGGCCTCGCCGCCACCGTAGAAGCCGCGCACGATCGGCTGCGGCATGTTTCCGTCACCACTGAAATCGACGAGAGCGATCCCGGGGAGCTGGCGCAGCACATCCGCGAGCGTGACCTGCGGATAGACAGCGATATCCGCCTGGTCGAGCTGCGAGACGGACGCGGCTGACACCGTGATGGGCCACGGCGACCGCTCGACCGTCACCACCACGGGCCGCAGCGGCACCGCGTCGAGGGTGTCCGGCTGCTGGGCATGCGTCGGTCCATTCGCCAGCGCCACCCCCAGCATCGCAAGCACCACCACCCGGCGATCGTTCATGATCATGCGTTGAACCTCAGCGCTTTGAAGCGGCGCGCCTGTTCCTCGATGGCCGGCTCGGTTGCGAGACGCTCGATACTCGAGGCACCGAAGAAGCCGGCCACTCCCCGGGTCCGTTCCAGCACGTATTGCGCGTCCTCAGGTTGCGCGATGGGCCCGCCGTGGCAGAGCACCAGTACGTCCGGGTTCACGCTCTTGGCGGCGTCGTGCATTGCCTGCACCCGATCGACCGCCTCGTCCAGCGACATCGCCGCCGTCTTCACGCCGATCGAACCGGCGACGGTGGTGTTCACGTGGGCCACGACCACGTCGGCGCCGGCCTCCGTGAACCGCTTGGCCGTGTCCTCGTCGAACACGTACGGGCACGTCAGCATCCCCAGCTCGTGCGCGGTGCGGATCATCTCCACCTCGAGCTGGATGCTCATCCCCGTCTCCTCGAGGATCTGACGGAACTGACCATCGATCAGCCCAACGGTGGGGAAGTTCTGCACGCCGTCGAATCCCATCTCCTTCAGCTGGGGGAGGAACACCTTCATGATCCGGAACGGGTCGGTTCCACAGACCCCCGCGAGGACCGGCGTATCCTGGACGATGGGCAACACCTCGCGAGCCATATCGACGACGATCGCGTTGGCGTCGCCGTATGGCATCATACCCGAGGCGCTGCCGCGTCCCGCCATCCGATACCGCCCCGAGTTGTAGATGATGATCAGGTCAACACCTCCGCGTTCCGCGAACTTCGCGGAGATTCCGGTCCCGGCGCCCGCGCCGATGATGGGCTTGCCCGCCGCCACCTGCGCGCGAAGCCGTCGCAGGCATTCCTGGTAGGGGATGAAAGGCATCGGTAGGATCGTCTCGTTGAGTCAGGGTCGAGGAGTCGGAACGGTCGCCAGGAGCTGAAGCAGCTCGCTCGCCACCGCTTCGGCGAATTCCGGGTCGTTGATGTGCGCGTCGATCTCCACAAGGCGGACGTTGGGGCCGATACGGCTCCGCAGCGCATCGAACAGGGCGCGGTCGGCCTCGGGGTCATGGAACGGCTGCCCGGGAGCGTCGATCATGCTGACGCCCCGAAGAGGCAGCATCAGCGTCGTGGGGCCTGTCGCACGGTTGAGCTGCTCGGCGATCCTGCGACCGATCTCGGCGCACTCCTCCGGACTCGTCCGCATCAGCGTGACGGTCGGATTGTGGTGGTAAATGTTACGGTTCCGGAACTCCGGCGGGACGGTCTCGGGCGGGCCGTAGTTCACCATGTCCAGCGCGCCCACGGAGACGACCTGCGGAATTCCGGCCCGTCCCGCGGCACTCAGCCTATCGGGACCCGCGGTCAGCACGCCGCCCACGACCTCGTCACACCACTCGGTAGTGGTGATGTCCGCCACGGCGGCGATGTAGCCGTCGTTGATCAGCCCTTCCATCGCCCGCCCGCCGGAGCCGGTCGCGTGGAAGACGAGCACCTCGTAGCCCTCCCGCTCGAGCCGTTCGCGGACAGCCGTCACGCACGGGGTGGTCACGCCGAACATCGTGGCCGCGATCAGCGGGCGATCCTCGGCGGGCGGCACTTGCTGCTCGAGCATCCCGCAGACCGCCCCGGCCGCATTGGCGAGGATACGGCGGGACAACGGGTTGAGCCCGGCGATGTCGACGACGGAGTACATCATCGTGATGTCCTTCTCGCCGACGTACGGAGCCGTGTTGCCGGACGCCATCGTCGAGACCAGGACTTTGGGGACGCCCACCGGCAGGGTGCGCATGGCCGCCGCGACCAGCGCGGAGCCGCCACCCCCGCCGAGGCCGATGATCCCCTGGAACCTGCCCTCGGCGTACAGCCGGGGAACCAGGGCCACGGCGCCCGCCAGCATCGTCGCGATGGCGCTTCCGCGATCTCCGCGCGCCCGCAGGTCGGCGAGATCCCCCCCTCCCGCACGGGCAACCTCAGCCGCCGGGATATCGGGGACGAACGCCGGCTCGCCCATCACTCCGAGGTCGACCGTCACGGTGTCGTGCCCCGCCGCGCGGATCCGGTCGCGGACGTAG
>CAZJEH010000243.1:0-4517 GCA_964544905.1 uncultured Gemmatimonas sp. | reverse complement strand
CAGCCTCTACAACGCGGACATCTGGAAGCTTCGGGAAGTAGGTCTCCGCTACCAGCTCCCCAACTCGCTTTTGAGGGGGATGGGTGTCGACCGCGCTTCCATCAGCGTTTCCGGCCGCAACCTCTGGGACATCTGGAAGAGACAGAGCGAGATCGGCGAAGGGGTGCCGATCGCCGACCACGAGCTGCTGGACCCCGACGGGACCTCCGCGCTCGGCCAGTTCCCCGCCACCTCCAACGTGACGGCGACGCTGCGCGTCTCGTTCTGACATGCCCAACTCTCGACCATACCGATTCTCGGAGGCTGATAGAATGCGTGGACAAAGCAGAGGGCCGCGAATGCGGCCCGCGGGGGGGAAGGTCGCGCTGGCGTTGCTCTTCGGCACGCTCGCGGCGTGCGATGGACTCCTCGACGTGGAGCTCCCCGGCCAGATCACCGAGGACGCCCTCGATGATCCGGGCCAGGCGACGATCCTGGTCAACTCGGCGATCGCCGACATCGAGTGCTCGGTCTCGGAGTTCGTCGCGAGTAATGCCGCGGGTTACGAGGACGTGGCGATCCGCGTCACCGGCTGGTGGGGCGGCGCCTTCGAGTTCGAGTCCGATCCCGACCTGACCGAGTGCAACGCAACCACCACCACCTATGGTTGGTGGACGCCGCTCCAGAAGGGCCGGTACGAAGCCCAGTTCGCCTACGACAAGATCTCGCAATGGGATCCCGCGGAGATCGTAGGCAACAAGCAGCAGCTGCTGGCGACGTCGGCGATCTACGCTGGCTACGCCATCGGCCAGCTGGGTGAGCATTTCTGTGAGGTCGCGCTCGACGGCGGCGAGTTGATGTCGCCGGACCAGACCCTCGAGCTCGCTGAGCAGTGGTTCACCACCGCGCTCGACGAACACATCGCCGGGTCGGATTTCGCCCTGCCCGCCGGCATCACCAACAGTGCGCGGCAGATGGCCCTGCTCCTCCGGGCCCGAGCGCGCTTCGCCCGGGGTGACTACGAAGGTGCGGCGGAGGACGCCGAGCAGATCCAGGTCGGGTTCAAGGCCGTCGCGACGCGCGACGCCGGCGGTGTCCGCCAGCGCTGGAACCGGGTCGTGGACGCTCTCAACGGGGAGGGCTGGGGCACCATCATCGGCCCCATCGACTGGTGGAACGGCCCCGGCGACTGGCCGGATGTGATCCCCTTCACCGGCTATCGCAACCTCGGCATCCTGCCCGACGGTCGGGCGGTGACCGCCGACCGCTACCCGATCACCACCACGGAGTACGCGGCGGCCGTCCCCGATACGCGAGTGCCCGTGACCGAGAGTGGCGTTTTCAACAACTTCCCGGCATGGAAGCAGGGGAAGTACACGGCGCTCGACTCGCCGATTCCCATGGTCAACTGGGAGGAGGCGTGGCTGATCCGAGCCGACATCGAGAACGAGGTCAACAACGATCAGGCAGCCGCGGTGGCCCTGGTCAACGAGATCCGTGCGTACCACGACCTCCCGCTCGTCACGTACAACCCGTCGACCCAGGCGGAAGTGAACGACCTGATCATCGAGGAGCGTCGCCGCTCGCTCTTCCTGGAGGGCCGCTTCTGGTCCACCAAGATTCGGGAGAAGCTCTGGTTCCCACGCGGCGTCGGGACGACGCCCTATCCGTACGTGTACCAGTCGGGCGTACGGATGGCCATGGACCCGAGCGAGTACGAGCTGAACCCGAACTTCACGCTTGCCGACAGGGGTACGCTCTGCGCCCCCGACGAACGCCCGCTGTGAGCGATCGCAAGGAAGTGTGAAGGACTGCGGGGTGGAAGGAGCTGCGGCGGATCGGGGAAGGGCCTCGATCCGCCGCAGTCTTTTTCGATCGTCGCCGGTCCCAACGGCGCCGGCTCACCCGTTCACGAGGAAGTGCACCCAGATGGAGGCGGCGTAGCCGAGCGCGATCGCCCACGTCCACCGGAGGTGCGAGAAGAAGGTGTACTGCCCGCGGGCGAGACCCATCAGCGCCACGCCGGCCGCGCTTCCCACCGACAGCAGCGATCCTCCGGTACCCGCGGTGAGGGTGACGAGGAGCCACTGGAAGAGCTCCATCGGCGGGTTCATGTTGAGCACCGCGAACATCACGGGAATGTTGTCGACGATCGCCGAGATGAGCCCCACGGCGATGTTCGCGGGAGTGGACCCGAATCCGACGTAGAGGATCTCGGAAAGGCGCGCGAGGTAGCCGATGGTCGAGAGCCCACCGACGGCCACGATGATGCCGAAGAAGAACATCAGCGTGTCCCACTCGGCGCGGCGCAGGATATCGAAGATGTCGAAGCTGTCCGGTATCGGATCCTCGATGCCCGCGAGGGGCTCCGAGTCGATGGCGAAGCGGTCCGCGACGGCATGATTGGAGGTTCTCCGCAGGTAGTACCCGTAGAACTTCAGCAGCGCCAGACCGGTCGTCATGCCGATCACCGGGGGCAGGCCCAGGATGTTGTAGCTGCTGACCGCCATCACGATGGTGAACGCGAAGAGCGCGATCACCCCCTTCGCCCCTCTTCTCAGCTGGACCCGCTCACTGACCTTCTCCGGCGTGACGTCGGGCACGGCGAAGGACATGAAGAGCGCCGGCACGAACCAGTTGACGAGCGAGGGAAGGATGATCCTGTAGAAGTCGAAGAACTCGGCGCGACCGGCCTGCCACACCATCAGGGTCGTGATGTCGCCGAACGCGCTCCACGCTCCGCCCGCGTTCGCGGCCACGACGGTGTTGATGCAGGCGAGCGCCAGGAAGCGCGGGTTCCCTTTCCCGACCGTCAGGCAGACCGCGCCCATGACGAGCGCGGTCGTCAGGTTGTCGAGCTGAGAGGAAAGAAAGAAGGCGAAGGTCCCCGTCACCCAGAAGAGCTTCCGGAGCGACATCCCCTTGCTTACCAGCCAGGCGCGCAGGCCATCGAAGACCTGCCGCTCCTCCATCGTGGCCACGAAGGTCATCGCGGAGAGGATGAAGAGGAAGAGCTCCGCGAACTCGCCGAGGCTGTGTCTCAGTCCTTCCGCTGCCGTGACGGTGTCGCCGTTGAGCAGGTAGCCGATACCGATCAGCGCCCAGATCGCCCCGGCGCCCAGCATTACCGGAATGGACTTGCGGAGATGGAGGCGTTCCTCGAAAACGACGGCCGTGTACGCCCCGAGAAAGGCCAGAATGGCCAGGTACCCGGTCCAGTCCTGGGTCAGGTCGAGCGCGGCCAGAGCCGGCTCGACTCCTTCAGCCTCTTGCAGCATCGCCATCCAGATGGCGGCGAAGGGTATCGACATGTCAGGGGCGATTGTTTGGAGTCAGCGTGTGCCGCCGCGGGGCTGTTGTACGACCTCGACTCGACAGACCCAGAGAGGGCGGACCGAAGCCGAAACTGTATCAACCGACGCGGCAGAGAGCCCTTCTCGCCGGATGGCCGCAGGTTCTCGCCTCAGTAGGTGAACCCGGCCGCGGAGGAGGGGCCTTTTTCTCAGAGATCAGCGATTGGGGGTAAGAACCGGCGGCGGGGCGTTCGCGTCGTAGGGCAGCCGTTCGCAGTGGGGGGAGGTCGGTTCGACCGAGGAGCGGTGGGCGAGGGGCTGGGCGAAGTACGAGCGGGCAGCCTCTGGCCCGCGCGGACGTCCGCTCGCGGCGCAGCCCAGGTCCAGCTCGCTCCGGGGAGGCGTACGGGAGGAGTGAACGGCACCGTCCCCGGCTTCGGCGAGGGGAGGGGCCGATCTCACGTCGTCGACGGTCCAGCTCGGCGTTGCGCTGGCAGTCGAGATGGAAGAAGCATCCTCCCCGACAGCTACCGGCGCGAGCCACGCGAGCAGCGGAAGCCAGAGCACTGCCGGGAAACGGATCAAGCGCGCCGCACTGGGAGGAGAGAGTACACGAAAGTGGTAAGCTGCTCCACCTGCTGCTCCACGTCAAGGTGGTGCGGCAGCTTGCGGATCTCGCCAGAGAAAGGACGGGGTCAGGAGGAGCCGTCCGTCACCCGGGTCATGTCGTGGTGACGAGCGTCGAGGCTAGCGCCTCGAGCTGGGTAGAGCGAGGCCGAGAGGAGATGCCATCAATTCCAGATGGCCGCGGCCGATGCGCCGCAGAGGGAAGATTCGAGTGGAGGATCCGGAATCGACGCGGACGAGCGAAAGCAAGCGGGGCGGCCCGAAATGCCGCCCCGCACCACTTCCGGATCAGTCACCCGCCACCGGCTCGGGCGAGCTCGGCAAGCCGCCGCCGTCCGCGTACGCTGGGACGCTCCCGGTCAACCAGCTCTTCAGGCGGTCCGCGGCGGTGGTGGTGATCACGTACGCGCACGGTACGACGAAGAGCGTCAGGAAGGTCGAGACGGTGAGCCCGCCGACCACGGCGATGGCCAGCGGCTGCATCATCTCCGAGCCTTCGCCGATCCCGAGTGCGAGGGGGGTCATGCCGAGCACGGTCGTGAGGGTGGTCATCAGGATCGGCCTCAGGCGTACCACACCCGCCTCGACGACCGCGTCGTACAGCGACGCCCCTCCCCG
>CAZJEH010000242.1:0-4529 GCA_964544905.1 uncultured Gemmatimonas sp. | reverse complement strand
ACCCACTCAACTTCTACGGCGAGAACTTCGAGGAGCAGTGGGAGGAGTGGAAGTCCGTCTTCCTGTTCTGGATCGAGCAGGGAGTGAAGACGTTCCGGGTGGATAATCCGCACACCAAGCCGGTCCAGTTCTGGGAGTGGGTGATACGCGACATCCAGCGCGATCATCCGGACGTGATCTTCCTCTCGGAGGCGTTCACCCGCCCGAAGATGATGAAGGTGCTGGCGAAGGCGGGATTCACGCAGTCGTACACCTACTTCACCTGGCGGAACTTCAAGGGCGAACTGCAGGAGTACTTCACCGAGCTGACGCAGAGCGAGATGCGCGAGTACTACCGCGGCAACCTCTTCGTCAACACGCCCGACATCAATCCCGATTTCCTGCAGAAGGGGGGGCGTCCCGCGTTCATGATCCGCGCGGCGTTGGCGGCTACCCTCTCGTCGGTCTACGGGATCTACAGCGGCTTCGAGCTGTGCGAGGCGACGCCGTTGCCTGGCCGCGAGGAGTACCTCAACTCGGAGAAGTACGAGATCAGGGCGTGGGACTGGGACCGCCCCGGCAATATCCGGCCGTTCATCACACGTCTGAACCAACTGCGCAGGGAGAACCCCGCGCTGCAGGAGTACGACAACCTGCGGTTCCACCTGTGCGACAGCGAGCACGTCATCTTCTACGAGAAGAGCACACCGGACAATCTGCTATTCGTTGCCGTAAATCTCGATCCGTTCGAGGCACACGACGTGGTGCTCTTTTTCCCGATGCCCACCATCGGCGTCGATGAGCATGAGACCTGGGAGGCCGAGGAGCTGCTGCTGGGCGGGCGGCACCTGTGGAGGGGATCGCACCAGCATGTCCGACTCGAACCCGAGGCTCCGGCGCGGATCTGGCGCGTGCGTCGATGGAGCCGTTCGGAGCAGCAATTCGACACGTTCATGGAGGCGAACGTCCTGCGCGACGGGACGCAGGGGTGACGCGGATTGGCGGGCCACCTCGATGGCTGCTGATTCGTCGGTCCACCCTCGCCGCATGAGCCGCGGTTCATCGACCGAGAACGCTCGGGTTCGCGACCCGACCGCGGACCCGGATCGACCGAGGGACCGCCATCACACTGATAGGAACGCCGGGTGGGCGTGGATCTGGCAAGTTGTACCGCCGGCGGCGCGCCGAGGCCCTCGTATTCGCCCGGGTCCTTCCCGGGAGGCATCGGTGTTTGTCCGGCAGCGGCTCGTAGCTGTCCCAACGGCGCTTGACGTGATGAAGTCGGCCTAGTCCCCGATCCGAACCCGACGTGGAACGCATTCTTCCATCCGCCCATCAGCCAGCGCTTCCCATCTCCCGGTTCATCGTTCCGGAGGCGGCCGGCGACGAGGCGATCGAGATGGACGTGGTGATCGTCGGCGCCGGTCCAGCCGGGTTGTCGGCCGCGATCGAGCTGGCTCGCCTGGCGCGTGAGGCGCCCGGGGGTCCAGCCGAGTTGCAGATCGCTGTGCTGGAGAAGGCTGGAGGGCTTGGCGACCACAATCTCTCCGGCGCCGTGGTGAACCCGCGCGCGTTCCGCGAGCTCTTCCCCAGGCTCCGCGACGAGGACTTCCCCTTCCGTGCCCCCGTCGAGAAGGAATCCGTTCATTTCCTCACGGAAAGGGCGGATGTCCGGATCCCGACGCCGCCCCCGATGCGGAACAGGGGCAATTTCATCGCCTCGATCAGCGAGATGTGCCGGTGGCTCGGTGAGCGCGCCGGGGAGATGGGTGTGAACATCCTCCCCGGCTTCCCGGTGGAGTCGCTGCTGGTGAATGGGAACCGGGTGATCGGAGTGCGAACCGCCCCGGCGGGGCTCGACCGGGAGGGCAAGCCGGGGCCCCGGTTCGAGCCCGGCACGGACATCAGCGCGAAAGCCGTAGTTCTGGCCGAGGGGACCCGCGGTGCGCTGACCCAGGCCTACCTCGGCTGGCAGGCGATCGGCTCCGACAACCCGCAGATCTACGCGCTCGGGGTGAAGGAGATCTGGGAGACGAACAACCCGCCGGACGGTATCGTCCACACCCTCGGGTGGCCGCTTCCCGAGGACGTCTTCGGCGGCAGTTTCATGTACCCGCTCGATCGGACGACGGTAGCGGTCGGCCTGGTCGTGGGCCTGGACTATCGACAGGCGACGCTCGACCCCCACGTCCTGCTGCAGCGGATGAAGACGCACCCTTTCTTCCGGCGCCACCTCGAAGGTGGTGAGATGGTCGAGTGGGGTGCGCGCACCATCCCCGAGGGCGGATACTACTCCCTCCCGCGCCGTCGGACCGGAGACGGCGTGCTGATCGTGGGTGACGCGGCAGGGCTCGTCGACGTCCCGTCGCTGAAGGGTATCCACTACGCGATGCAATCGGGGATGCTGGCGGCGCGCGCGCTTTTCGAGGCCATCACCACGGACGGACCCACGCGGGAGCGTCTGGAGGCCTACGATCGGGCACTGAACGACAGCTACGTGGTCGACGACCTCTATCGGCGGCGGAACATGCGGCTGGCGTTCACGGCCGGGCTTCGGGTAGGGGCCGTCAAGGCGGGGTTGATGACCCTGAGCGGCGGACGATTACCGGGGGAACGGATCGCCGTTCCGGCTGATGCGGACGTCGAGCGCCGCCCGGGCCCAGCGCAATCCTTCACGCCGGACGGCAAGCTCACCTTCAGCAAGGTGGACGCGGTCTTCCGCTCGGGAAATCAGACGCGCGACGACATCCCGTCGCATCTCGTGGTCGCCGACGACGTGCCGCCTGAGGTCGCCGAAATGTACGTGCACATGTGCCCCGCGGGGGTTTACGAGCGCCGCGGGGACGAACTCGTGATCAATGCTCCCAACTGCATCGACTGCAAGGCGACCGACGTGCTCGGCCCGCGCTGGACCCCGCGGGAGGGGGGGAGCGGCCCCGCCTACAAGCGGATGTGATGTCCGGTGAAGAGTTCAGCCGGCCCGATGAAAGGCGCCGGGTGTTGGAAGGCCGGCGCGTCGCAGTCGTCGGTGGCGGCCTGGCGGGGCTGACGGCGGCTCGCGAGATAGCACGGGCTGGCTCGGAAGTCGTCGTATTCGAAGCTGAGGAGCGGTTGGGCGGGCGCGCCTGTACGGACGACCTGGACGGGATTCGCGTCGACCCCGGTGCCCAGCTGTACGGGTCGATGTACAGCCGGTTCCTGGCGCTCGTGCGCGATATCGGGCTCGGAGACGCGCTCGTGAGGGTCCCCGGGCGCGACGCCCTCTGGCGGAACGGGCGGGCTCACGAGGTCGTCTACGGCTCCGTCACGAGCATGGTGACGTCCGGAGGACTGCCGCTCAGGACCAAGATGCACCTCGGGGCGACCTACGTCCCGTTCCTCGCGCGGCACGCCGCAAGCCTGGACATCCACGCCCCCGAGCGCGCCGCTGCCGCGGGACTCGACGGTGAGTCCATCGCCCGCTGGGGCGAGCGCGAGATCGACCACGCCTTCGTCGAGTCGCTGGTGTATCCTCAGCTCGGAGCCTTCTACGGCAGCACGCCCGAGGAGACCAGCGCCGGCTTCTACCACATCCTGGCTCGCTACGGGATGGACGTTTCGCTCTTCGCGGTCGACGGCGGGATCGGGCGCGTGGCCGACCGGCTGGCCGATGAGGTGCGAGGCGCGGGGGGTACCATCCACACCGGGACGTCGATCGAGTCCATCGAGCTCGCCGGGGGGCGTGTGTCGATCCATGGAGCGACGTCGGCCACATCCTTCGACGCCGTCGTGGCGGCGATTCCCGCACCCACGCTGATCGAGCTGCTCCGGGGGGCGTCGCTCGGGCTCGTCGGTTGGCTGGAGAAGGTCCGCTACCGTCCGACGCTTTCCCTCGCGCTCCGGGTGTCCCGCCATGCCCAGGCTCTGTATTTCGGCCTCTCCTTCCCCCGCGGGGCGACGCGGAACCTGGCGGTCGTATCGCTCCAGGAGAACAAGGGGCTGCCGTTCCCGGCGGATGGTGGTCTGATGGTTGCCTTCCCTCGGCCGGAGTCGGCGCCGGAACTGGTCGGCCTCGACCCCCGCGAGGTCCTCGAACGGCTGCTGCCGGAGATCGAGATGGCCTTTCCAGGCATCCGCCGGGACATTGTGCGTGCCAGGGTCTATCGATGGCCGGTCGGGACGCCGGTCTTCTACCCCGGCTACCTGGGCCACCTTGCCGCCATCCGCGACGGAGCGTTGGAGGGAGACGCTCGTATCGCGCTCGCCGGGGACTATCTCTACGGTCCGTCGGTCGAGGGTGCGGTGACTTCGGGTCTGGCCGCCGCTGCGCGGATCGGACGCCTGCTCCAGGCCGCATAGCAGTGTCAATCAGCGAGGCGGTAACTGCGAGTTGTGGGGCCTACCTGCCGCAAGCCGTACAACTGTCATACGGACTGACGGCCCGACCTACGCAATCCCCAGGAACCACCTCCCTACACTCGACACCCACCCCGCATACTGGCGGCTGATCGGTCCAGCTAGTGTAGTGTCGCCAAAGTCTGGTTGGCTTTGTTGACTTTGCTGAGGATGCT
>CAZJEH010000241.1:0-4539 GCA_964544905.1 uncultured Gemmatimonas sp. | reverse complement strand
CCAATATAGCATCCGGCGGCCCTTATTAACAGTATTTCAGCGACACTACACTAGCTCAAGCGCCGAGCGGAACGATCAGCCAGACGATCGCGGCGATAACCGCGGCAGCCGCGATCGCGACGATGACCGCCTGAGCGATCGACCAACCGGGGATCGGGCTTTCTGGAGGTCTCTCCATCACCGGCTGCGCACCTCCCTGGAAGGGGCGTTCGTTTTTCGCCTGGGCTGCCACGCTGACCTCCGTGTGGTGGTTCGACGTGTAGGGCCATTCGCCGTCGGCGATGGCGCGTGGGAAGTGCCACGCTATTGCTCCTCACCGATCGGGGTTCCGAGGAGCGGCGGGGGTCGTGGCGCGTCAGCCGGCGGCTCCTGCTGCTCGGGCTGTTCCGGTTGCTCCTCCCGCTCGGGCCCCTCCGGCTCCTCTGGCTGGGGCACCTCCGCCGCTGACGGCGGTGGCGGAGGCGGCGGAGGCGGTGGTGGCGGCGGTGGTGGCGGAGGCGGGGGTGGCCGGACCGGCTCCGTCTGCGCCGGTGGCTGGCGAGCCGGTTCGGCAGCGCCACCCAATACCTCGTCCTGCCGCGCCCCCGGAGCTGGCACGGCCGGAGAAGGTTCCACGACTTCCCCCATGGAATCCGGCCCGACGAGCGAAACGCCGGCCGAATCCGTGGACGCAGTCCGATCCAGGCGGGGGGCGCCGCGGATCCACGCGAGTGGGCCAGCGGGCGTTTCGCGAACGAATGCCGCCCGGGCGTCCTGCGGCCACTCGTCTGGAGGCAGGATCGACGTCAGTTCCAACCAGAGCGTATCCCGGACGAACCGTCCGGTGATGAACCCCACCGGTGTCCCGCCGCTCAGGGCGGCCAGCGCCACCCAACCGTCGCGCCTCACCTCGCCGACGACCTCCGTCGAACCGTCGGCCGTCGCAAAGGACCCGGCCAGGGAATCGAGCCGCTGCACGTCCAGGCGAAGCTCGCCGAAGCTGGGGAACGTTCGCTCGAGGGTCGTCGAATCCCCTCTGGCGATCTCCCAACCCGCGAAAGTCCAGGTTCCCCGGATCTCCGGCAAACCCGCGCGGGCCTCCGGTGATGGGCGGTCGAGAGGTGGAAGCGGGAGCACTTCCACGTCCGACGCCGGGTCGCAAGCAGCGAGGGCGACGGCGAGAAGAGCGCGGGCAAGACCGGCGCGTGGCCGCGCTCCGCGGAGCATCCGCGCCTCTGGCAGGACCGTCATTTCCCTCGATCCGCGAGGTGATTCCTTGCGCCCCGCATCCGGTTCATCCGTTGACAACCGATCCCCAGCCGCGATACAATCCACAACTGTAACCAGTGAAGGCATCGTGAGTTGTACGTTGCGGTCGGGGCATTCCGGCCCCGCTCACCCAACCTTCGCACCGGCTACCTCTCTGCTATGGGCACGGCTGCCGAACTCGTTCCGGACGTCATCGACGAAACCCTCCGTAGCGCTCTCGAGGCGCATGGCCAGCGGTTCACCGAACAGAGGGCGGCGGTCTATCGATTCCTTTCCACGACGGTCGAACATCCGACGGCGGACGAGGTCTTCACGGCCGTCCGCGCTCAGATCGCCGACATCTCGCTGGCCACCGTCTACAAGGCGCTCGAGACCATCGTGAGTTGCGGCCTGGCCACCAAGCTGACCTACGGTGACGACAGCGCCCGTTACGACGCCCGCACCGACGACCACGTCCACGCCCGCTGCCTCACCTGCGGGGCCGTCCGCGACGTTCATCCGTCGGCCATCGCCGGACCGCTGCCATCGATCTCACCATCGGACGGGTTCCGCGTCGAGGGCTACCGACTCGAGGTCGTCGGCCACTGCGCGAGCTGCGCCGACTGACCGACCGCGCGACCTGCAGGAACCGTCGCCGACAGCGCGAGGCCCATCTCAGGCAGAAGTAGCCGCCTCCCCCACCGACAAGCCCAACATCTTCCGGATCTGGTCCTCCAGCTCCGCCACCTCGAACGAGGTATTGCGGCACGGACCGTCACCCAGGGTCAGCGTGGTGCCCAGCACGGGAAGCTTCCTCGCGACGTCGTGCACGCCGCTTACAAGGTCACGCTCGCAGGCCACTGCCACCACGGCTCTCGGCCGCCGCATCGCGATCATCTGCCGCGCGTAGCGGCCGCGAGCGGCGACGAACATCGGTACTCCGTACCGCTCCGAGACGCTCATCGCCGCCTGCATCGCTTCTTTCCCCAGGCACCGTGGGAGGAGGATAAGCAGCTGCTGGGGTGAGAGACCGGGTCTCGCACGCGCGATCATCAACTGGTTATAGACCCTCAGAGCCGCGTTCCCGCAACGGTCGCGCGAAAGACCGAGGAACCGACCGACCGACTCGACCCTCGGCATCAGCCAGGGAATCAAGCCGCGCTCGGCCAGAACCTCGGGAAGCCAGTTGCGGTGCGTGCGCAGTACCAGCCAGATCGCCGCCAGCCAGAGGAGCCCCAGGACGATCGCGAGCGCTACGCCCCCCATCAGAAGCCGACCGAGCGGCCATCCTAGCGAATCGAGTCGCGGAGCGACGAGCCAGAGGAGGAAGAGCGCGCCCACGCCCCAGAGCAGGATCAGGGCAGCGGAGAGCCCGAAGAACAGAGAGGGACGGGCTTCGAAGACCCCACCGTTAGGGAGCGGCTGGCCGTCCCAGTCGTCCCACTCGTGCCCGAGCCGCCGGTCGGAGCGGATCTGCAACAGCAGCGACTCGCCCCCTGCTCCCTGAGCGATCCGGCTCTCGGTTGTCGAACTTCCGGTCACGTCGGAGGCCATGGGGCAATTCTGGGTCGCATCCGTACACCAAGTCAAGCTGACGAGCGGGCGTCCCGGCGCGCGCACTCGCATGCGGCTACCGCACGAGCCATGCGCGCACGACAGGAGCACCTTGCACGGGGCAGCCGAACGCTCAGAGGGCCTGGTCGGATCGTCGGTCACGGGAGGTGCCCTGGGAGGGGTTTTGGAGGTTGCCGCCCGTCATCCTCTAAGTGTGGTTCTCGCCGCAAGTTAACCGCGACCCTTGCGCCCCTTCTGCAAATCGTCTACCTTTATTTTCAAGTTTTCAAGGCCGGTTTGCCTAATTTTGTAAGGCGCCTCCGGGAGCCCGAATGAGAGGGTAATGGACGCGATCGACGTACAGTTGGTTTCACTTCTCCAAGCGTCGGGTCGTATCTCGCAAAACGAACTGGCGCATGCAGTTGGCCTTTCGGCCCCGGCGGTGGCCGAGCGGGTGCGGAAGCTCGAGGACCGAGGGGTCATCCGGCAGTACACAGCGATTGTCGATCCGAGGGCGATCGGGCTGGACGTGACGGCCTTCATCTCCGTCGTGATCAACGGGTCGAAGTACTATCCGGCGTTCGCGCAACGGGTGGCGGAGCGGCCCGAGATCCTGGAATGCCATTCGGTTACCGGGCAGGGTTCGCACCTGTTGAAGGTGCGGACCGATACGACGACATCGCTGGAACGGCTGCTGGCGGACATTCAGGCGTGGCCGGGTGTCCAGAGCACGACGACGAGCGTCGTGCTGTCGACCGTGAAGGAAATCCCTGGTCCTCCATTGGAGGAAATCTCTCGCGCGTTCGCGAGTGAGGGACGTGATGAATCCGTGGCGCCGTCTGCCTGGCTGCACGTTCCCTTTCGACACAACCCCTGACCTGAGGAAGTGGAATGCTGAAAACGTCCTCCCGCTTCGACATTCTCGCCGCCGCGAAAGGTTGGTCGCCGGTGAATGGGCAGAGCGCCGACGGTAAGCCAAGCCAGATGATGGATGTGGAGAAGATCTTCGGAGAGAACACCTTCAGCATCGCCGAGATGCGGGCTCGGCTACCGAAGCCTGTGTTCAAGGCGCTGCTCTCGACGATCGAGAATGGCACCGAGCTGGATCCGTCGGTGACCGATGCCGTGGCCCTGGCGATGAAGGAATGGGCGCTCGAGAAGGGGGCGACCCATTTCACCCACTGGTTCCAGCCGCTGACGGGCTACACGGCCGAGAAGCACGACTCGTTCATCACGCCGAACGCGGGTGGCGGCGCGGTGATCGAGTTCTCCGGCAAGGAGCTGATCCAGGGTGAGCCGGACGCCTCGTCGTTCCCGTCCGGCGGGCTGCGGACGACGTTCGAGGCACGGGGTTACACCGCGTGGGATCCGACCTCGCCGGCCTTCATCATGGAGGGGCAGGGTTCATCGGTCCTGGCGATTCCGACGGCGTATGCCTCGTGGGCGGGCCATGCGCTCGACCAGAAGACCCCCCTGCTCCGCTCGATGCACGCGCTGGACGTTCAGGCGCGGCGGGCCCTGAAGATCTTCAACACGCCGGCGAAGCGCGTCCTTGCGACCCTCGGGCCGGTGCTGGTGTTCTTCCTGATCGACCTGGTGTTCTACTATCGCGGGCGGGACCTGATCGCCGGGCGGGATATCTCGTTTCCCACGACGATCGCGCCCCTGGTTCCGATGCTGATCCGGCTGACCCCGGAACAGCTGTCCGTGACGGTGACGGCTGCCGCCGGCTGATATTTTTTCGAACCGGCGCGCGGG